>NZ_QOWC01000125.1 GCF_003574465.1 Methylobacterium crusticola | reverse complement strand
GCCAGCGCGTCGCCCGCCGTGAACACCGCCTCCCCCGGCGGCGAGAGGTCGCGGCCGGGCTCCAGGGCCGGGGGCGGCCGGGCGACGAACCAGGGCTCGCGGCAGGCGGCGCAGCGCACCTTCCGCCCCTCGGGGCCGATCCGGTCGGGATCGAGCGTATATTCGCTTGCGCAGGACGGACAGACGATCAGCATGGCGAATCAGGCGGGGTGCGACGGGCGGGCGTCGCTCCGACTCCTCCCGCCACAGCCTTAATGCATGGTAAAGCGGCCGGCCCGGCGGGCGGATGCGGGCCCGGGGCCGATCAGCAGGAAGACCGGATGGACGTGCGAACGGACCGGGGAGCCGGGGGCAGCCTGCTCGCCGGCATGGACGAGCCGGTGGTCCGGTTCGAGAATGTCGGGATGCGCTACGGGGTCGGCCCCGAGGTGCTGAGCGACATCAGCTTCACCATCGCGCCGCACTCCTTCCAGTTCCTCACCGGGCCCTCGGGCGCCGGCAAGACCACGCTCCTGCGCCTGATCCTGCTCTCGGCCCGCCCGAGCCGCGGGCTCGTCTCGGTGTTCGGCGAGGAGGTGAGCGGCATCTCGAGCGACGCCCTGACCTCCCTGCGCCGGCGCATGGGCGTGGTGTTCCAGGATTTCCGCCTCCTCGACCACCTCACCACCTACGAGAACGTGGCGCTTCCCCTGCGCGTCCAGGGGCGCTCCGAGGCGAGCTACCGGGCCGAGGTGGTGGAGCTGCTGCGCTGGGTGGGGCTGGGCGAGCGCATGCACGTGCTGCCGCCGCTCCTCTCGGGCGGCGAGAAGCAGCGCGCCGCCATCGCCCGCGCGCTCATCGCCCGGCCCGAGCTGCTGCTGGCCGACGAGCCCACCGGCAACGTCGACCCGCAGCTCGGCCGCCGGCTCCTGCGCCTGTTCATCGAGCTCAACCGGCTCGGCACCTCGGTGCTGATCGCCACCCACGATTACGGCCTGATGGACCTCGTCGACGCCCGCCGGCTCGTGCTCGGCAACAACCGCCTGCGGGTCGAGGGATGATGCGCGAGCCCGAGCCCCGCGCGGGTACCGGCACGGGGGCCGGACGGGGCCCCGTCCCCGGGCCCCGTCCATGACCGAGGGGGCCACGCATGTCTGAGGGCGCGACCCTGGAGCGGGCGCCGCGGGCGGCGCCGGCGGCCGACCTGCCGCCCGCCTTGCGCCGCAACGCACCCCTGGTGCCGACCGACTCGAGCGCCAGCCGGGCGCTCGCGGCGGTGATCGCGATCCTCACCTTCCTGGCGGCCCTCTGTGCCGGGGCGGCCGAGATCGTCGCCTCCAGCGCGGCCCAGTGGCAGGGCGCGGTGGCCCAGGAGGTGACGATCCAGGTGCGCCCGAACCCCGGCCGCGACACCGAGGCCGACGTCGCCAGGGCCGCGGCGCTGGCGAGCGCGACGCCCGGCATCGCGGCGACGCGGCCGTTCTCGAAGGCCGAGTCCGAGCGCCTGCTGGAGCCCTGGCTCGGCGGCGGCCTCGACCTCGGCGACCTGCCGGTGCCGCGGCTCATCACGGTGCGGCTCGGCTCCGGCACGCCCGATCTCGCGGCCCTGCGCCAGCGCCTCGCCGAGGCCATGCCGGGAGTCGCGAGCCTCGACGACCACGCGCTCTGGCTCTCGCGCCTCTCGACCATGGCGAACACCGTCGTGGGGGTCGGCGTCGCCGTCGTGGCGCTGGTGCTGCTCGCCACCGGGCTCGCCGTCACCTTCGCGACCCGCGGCGCCATGGCGGGCAACCGCGAGGTGGTGGAGGTGCTGCACTTCGTGGGCGCCGACGACGACTTCATCGCCCGCGAGTTCCAGCGCCGCTTCTTCCGCCTCGGCCTGCGGGGCGGGGCGATCGGGGCCGCGGCGGCGCTCGCGGCCCTCGGCGTCGGCGGCGGCCTCGCCCGGCTCTGGCGCGCGAGCCCGGCGGGCGACGAGATCGAGGCGCTGTTCGGCGGCTTCGCCATCGGCTGGCGCGGCTACGCCAGCGTGGTGCTGATCGGGGTGATCGCCTCCATCGTCACCGGGGTGGTGTCGCGGGTCACCGTCCGGCGCTTCCTCGACTGAGGTCCCCCGGTTTCCACAGGGCCGCCGGGGCGGCGCGGTGAACGAATCGCCCCCGGGGCGGTTGCCTCTCGGCCGCCGCAATCGGCACTATGCTCGACGTGGTGAGATGACCTCGCGGATGCAGCGCGGAATGAAGACGCGAACCGCCGACGTGGTGGGCTGGTCCTGGGCCGGCGGCAGTCCCGACGAGCCCGGGCGCCGCGGCGCCGGCCTCCGACGGCGCGTCGCCTGCGCGCTCGCCGCCCTCGGGCTCGCCTCGGCGGCGTCCCTGGCGCTCGGCTTCCTGGCCTTCGTGGGCTGCCTTGCCCGCGCCGAGCGGATGCCGCTCGGCCCCTCGGACGGCATCGTGGCCCTCACGGGCGGCGCCCAGCGCATCGAGGACGCGATCGACCTCCTCGCCGCCGGCTACGGCCGCCGCCTGCTGATCACCGGCGTCAACGAGCGCACCAGCCGGGACGAGATCGCGCGCCTCAACCCGGGCCAGCAGCACCTGATCTCCTGCTGCGTCGACCTCGACTACCGGGCGCGCAACACTATCGGCAACGCCATCGAGACCCGGCGCTGGATGCGCGAGAACGGGTTTCGCAGCGTCGCGGTGGTGACCTCGAACTACCACATGCCGCGCACGCTGATCGAACTCGACCACGCCCTCGCGGGCGGCCACCGGGTGCAGCCCCATCCCGTGGTGTCGGACGGGTTCGATCCCGGCCAGTGGTGGCGCCATCCCTCCTCCGCGCGCCTGCTCGCCTCGGAATACGTCAAGTTCCTGGTGGCCTGGCTCCGCACCCGCTTCGAGAGCGATCCGGAGCAGTCCCGCGCGGCGGTGCTGGTCAGCCGCGGGCACCCGGTGAAGCTGGTGGCCGAGCCGCTGATGCGGTGAGGGCGGGCGCAACCCAGCCGGCTCCCGGGGCGCGCGGCCCGGGGGAGCGATCCCGGGACCGGGGTCCGCGTCGTCCGGTCCTAGGGCATTGTCCGGCGAAGTGGACACCGGTTCGCCGCAGAACATGCGGCACAATCAAAAACCTGGAGCAGCGGCCGATCGCAGCGTGATCGGATTCGGCTCTAGCGCCCGCGGCAGCGGGTCCCGAGCAGGTCCGAGAACTCCTTGGCCGATCCCTGGACCTGGGCCAGCCGCTCCGTGCGCTCGGCCCCCGTGAGGCAGCGGCCGTAGACGGTGGCGGCGCGGCGCATGGTGTCGACGTGCTGGCGCCAGCCCCGGCAGCGGTCCGCGTCGCTGGTGCCGAGGGTCTCGAGGCGCTCCAGGGCGACGCGCTGGGAGGATTGCGCCACCAGGAGGTCGCGCGCGCAGGTGCCGTCCGCCGCCGGGGCGGCGCCCGAGAGGGCCGGGACGGCGAGGGCCAGGACGGCGAGGAGCGGGAGGAGGCGCATCGGGCGTGACCGGAGGGAGAGGGCGCCCGGCGGGGCGGGCCGGCGCGGCGGGGAGGGGGGAGCCGATCGTGCCAGGCACCCGTGGCGGCGATCGCGGTCGTGACGCGCCTGCACCCTGCGACCCCGCTCCTGTGGACAAGTGGGCGCCCGGGGGCCTCCCGGCGCCGCGCGGCCGTGTTCAGGCCGCCTGCGGGGCCGGCGACTGGGTCAGCAGGGCGTAGAGCGCGTCCGCGTCCCGCGCCGCCCGGATGCGGTCGATGATGCCGGGCTCGCGCAGCACGCGGGCGACCCGGGCCAGCGCCTTGAGGTGGTCGGCGCCCGCGCCCTCCGGCGCGAGGAGCAGGAAGGCGATGTCGACCGGCTGGCCGTCGAGGGCCTCGAAATCCACCGGCCGCTCGAGCCGGGCCACCAGCCCGAAGAGCTGGCTCAGGGCCGGCAGCTTGCCGTGCGGGATCGCGACGCCCTCGCCGATGCCGGTCGAGCCCAGGCGCTCGCGCTGGAGCAGCGTCTCGAAGATCTCCCGCTCGTCGAGGCCCGGCAGGTGTCTGGCCGCGTGGGCGGCCAGCTCCTGGAGAACCTGCTTCTTGCCCTGCGCGCGCAGCGCCGGGAGGACCGCCTCCGGCTTCAGGAATTCCAGCAATGGCATCGAGACCGCTGCCTCATCGACGGGATGCGCGCGCGCATTCCCGCTCATGCTCCAGGACCGGAGGCAACCCGCGAGGCCGGGGCCGGATGAGGGGCCCGCTCACGGAGTGCCGCGTTCCGGCGGATCGATCCACCCGATCGCGCCGTCGCCCCGTCGATATACGACGTTGACCCGCTCGGTGCCAGCGTGAACGAAAACGACCACAGGGGCGCCGGTCAGGTCGAGCTCGACCACCGCCTCGCTCACGGTGCGCCGGTGCAGCGTCCGGGTGCTCTCGGCGATGACCGGGGGATGGTCCCCGGTATCCTCCTCGGGCGTCTCCATGACCGCGTAGGCCGCCTCCATGACGGCGGTGTCCGGCTGGGCGTCCTTGGCCTGGCCGTTGGGATGGGTCTTCAGGCGGTGCTTGTAGCGCCGCAGGCGCTTCTCGATGCGGTCCGCGCTCTGGTCGAAGCTCGTGTAGGCGTCGTGGGCGGCCCCGGAGGCTTCCAGGGTGATGCCGGAGGGCAGGTGCAGCACGCAGTCGGTGCGGAAGGCGCTGCCGTCGCGGGCCACCGTGACGTGGCCCGCGTAGGCGCCGTCGAAGTACTTGGCCAGGGCGGCGGCGATCCGCTGCTCGACGCGGGATCGCAGGGCCTCACCCAGGTCGACGCCGCGACCTGACACGCGCAATGCTGCCATCGGCTCCCTCCGGTTCTGTCGTCGGCCCCGCGCAGGGGACGCTCCGGCTGCGGGCCGATCATCAGAGCTAGGAACGCGGAATCGTGAAGTCAACGCGGGAGGTCCGCCGGCGCCCCGGCCGGGAAGGCCCCGCGGCGCCGGGCCGGCTCAGCGCGCCGACAGGGCGGAGCGCTCGCGGCGGCGCTCGATCGAGGAGGGGATGCGCAGGGATTCCCGGTACTTCGCCACGGTCCGGCGGGCGATGTCGACGCCCTCGCCGCGCAGGCGCTGCACCAGGGCGTCGTCGGAGAGCACGTCGTTGGACGCCTCGCCGTCGATGAGCTGCTTGATGCGGTGGCGCACCGCCTCCGAGGAATGGGCGGCCGTGCCGGCGGCGCCCGGGATCGCCGCGGTGAAGAAGTACTTCATCTCGAACGTGCCGCGGCTGGTGCCGATCGACTTGTTGGAGGTCACCCGCGAGACGGTGGATTCGTGCATGCCGATCGCGTCGGCGACGGTCTTCAGGTTGAGGGGCCGCAGGTGCGCGACGCCGTTGACGAAGAAGCCGTCCTGCTGGCGCACGATCTCGCTCGCCACCTTCAGGATGGTGCGGGCGCGCTGCTCCAGGCTGCGGGTGAGCCAGTTGGCGGTCTGCAGGCACTCGGACAGGAAGGCCTTGTCGGTGTCGTTCCGGGCCCCCCGCGAGACCGTGGCGTAGTAGGTCTGGTTGACGAGGACCCGCGGCAGCGCCTCGCCGTTCAGCTCGACCAGCCAGGAGCCGTCGGGGGCGGGCCGCACGAACACGTCCGGCACCAGCACCTCCACGGGGCCGCTGCCGAAGGCCCGGCCGGGCTTCGGGTCGAGCCGGCGCAGCTCGCCCAGCATGTCCGACAGGTCCTCCTCGTCGACGCCGCACAGCCGGCGCAGGGCCGGGAAGTCGCGCTTGGCCACGAGGTCGAGGCGGGAGACCAGGGCCTGCATGGCCGGGTCGAAGCGGTCCTGCTCGCGCAGCTGGAGGCTGAGGCACTCGGCGAGGTCGCGGGCGCCCACCCCGGAGGGGTCGAAGCCCTGGATCAGCGCCAGCACCCGCTCGACGAGGGCGGCGGCGACCCCGAGGCGCTCGGCCAGGGCCGCCACGTCCTCGCGCAGGTAGCCGGCCTCGTCGATGGCGTCGACCAGGAAGCCGCCGACGAGCCGCTCCACGGGATCGCGCGTCGCGAGGTCGAGCTGGCCCGAGAGGTGGTCGTGCAGGGAAACCTGCGCGGTGAGCGTCGCCTCGAAGTCGGGCGCCTCGCCGTCGAAGCTGCCGCCGGTGTTGCCCCAGGGCGCCGGGGTCAGGGAGAGCCCGTCGGTGCCCGGCCCCTCGCGGCCCACCGGCCCGTCGTCCGGGAACACGTTGTCGAGGCGCGTGCCGAGGTCGCCCTCGATCTCGCTGCGGCTCGGGTTCAGGTCCTGCGCCAGCCACGGCTCGGCCTGGGGCTCGCCGTCGTAGGCGTCCGGGGCGCCCTCGAACTCGTCCCGCGGGGGCGCCTCCGCCGCCTCGCCGCGGGCCTCGCCCGCCTCGTGGCCCTCGGCCTCCATCCGCTCGAGGAGCGGGTTGCGCTCCAGCTCGGCGTCCACGTAGGCGGCGAGATCGAGGTGGGAGAGCTGGAGGAGCTTGATCGCCTGAAGCAGTTGCGGCGTCATCACCAGGGCTTGGCCCTGGCGCATCTCGAGCCGTTGCAGCAATCCCATCAGCCAGCCCCGGAGGTGCGGCGCCGGGCGTCCGCCCGGGCCGGCACATTTCTTGCTTCAAACATCGCCGAACCAGCTTTAGACCGAAGCGAGACACCCGTCAAAGCGGTCTTGAGGGGCTCCGGGCCGGTCGCCGCAGAGTGGCCGCTGTTTCCGCGCTCCGCCAGGGGAAAAGAATCGAATCATCCTGACGGATCGGTGAAGGCCGGCGGTGGTCAGAGCCGGAAATCCTCGCCCAGATAGAGGCGGCGCACGTCCTCGTTGGCGACGATGGCGTCCGGCGTCCCCTCGGTCAGGATGCGCCCCGAATGGACGATGTAGGCCCGGTCGATCAGGCCGAGCGTCTCGCGCACGTTGTGGTCGGTGATCAGCACGCCGATGCCGCGCCCCTTCAGGTGCATGACGAGCTCCTGGATGTCGCCGACCGCGATCGGGTCGATGCCCGCGAAGGGCTCGTCGAGCAGCATGAACGACGGCGAGGAGGCGAGCGCCCGGGCGATCTCGCAGCGCCGGCGCTCGCCGCCCGAGAGGGCGATGGACGGGGCCTTGCGCAGGCGCGTGATGTTGAACTCGTCGAGGAGCGCGTCGAGCTTGCGCTCGCGGGTCTTGCGGTCGGGCTCCACCACCTCGAGGACGGCCCGGATGTTGTCCTCGACGTTGAGGCCGCGGAAGATCGAGGCCTCCTGCGGCAGGTAGCCGATGCCGAGGCGGGCGCGCTGGTACATCGGCAGGCGGGTGATCTCGTGGCCGTCGAGGCTGATGGTGCCGCGGTCGGCCGAGACGAGACCGGTGATCATGTAGAAGATCGTGGTCTTGCCGGCGCCGTTCGGGCCGAGCAGCCCGACCGCCTCGCCGTTGCGCACGGTAAGGCCGGCATCGTGCACCACCGTGCGGGCGCCGTAGCTCTTCTGGAGGCCGCGCACCGCCAGGATGCCGTGCCCGCCGAACCCGTCGGGCGCCGCCCCGTCCGGCGCCGCGGCACGCGCGCGCGACCGCCCGAGCAGGCGCCCGAGCAGGCGCCCGAGGCGCGAGGCCGCGGGCATCGCCTGGGCGCGGAGCGGCAGGGCGGAGGGAGGGGTCAAGGGTGTGCTCTCTCGCTGCGACGGGACGGGCCGGCGGCCGGTTCCCCGCCGCGGCGGCCTCTCCGCCCCTGGCGGCCGCGCGGCGAGATTGTCCGGCGCTGGTGTTAGCGAAGCCCGGCGCTCCCCGCAACGCGGGCGCCGCCGGCGCCGCGCCCGCAACCCGAGCGCCCGCGACCCGAGCGCCCGCCGGCCCCGGGACCCCGGCGTCCCCGGGAGCGCGGGACGGCGTCGGCGGCGCGGCCCGTGTTGCGCCGCGATCCGATTGCCCGTAGAAAAAAACGAACATTCGACAGTTATCTTTGAATCGTTCAACTTCCAGACACTCGGGCACGCAGAGCTGAGGACATGTCGCAGGACGCAAGGGAAGGCGGCGCGGGCAGGCCGCCGGCGCAGGAGCGGGACGCCCCGCCGGGCCGCGAGGCCGGCGCCTGGATCGACTCGGCGGCCCTGATGCGGGGCCGGCGCGAGGTCATGATCGTCCACGCGGGCGAGCGCTACCGCCTGCGGGTCACCGCCAGCGACAAGCTCATCCTGACGAAATGACGCCGACCCGCCCCGCCCCCTCCCGGCGCGCGCTCCTGCTCGCCGCCGCCGTCCTGGCGCTGCCGCGGGCCGCGCGGGCCGGCCCGCCGCCCGCGCCCGCCCGCATCGTCTCCCTCGGGGGGGCGGTGACCGAGATCCTCTACGCCCTCGGGGCCCGGGACCGCATCGTGGCGGTCGACACGACGAGCCTCTACCCGGCCGAGGCCCTGCGCCTGAAGCCCAATGTCGGCTACCTGCGCGCGCTCTCGGCCGAGGGCATCGTGTCGACGCGGCCCGACCTCGTGATCGCCGCCGAGGGGGCGGGGCCGCCCGACGTGCTGGCGCTGGTGCGGGAGGCCGGGGTGCCGGTCGCCCCCGTGCGCGACCCGCCGACCCGCGAGGGCGTCCTCGACAAGATCGCGGCGGTCGGCCGCCTCGCCGGCCTCGACGCCGAGGCGCGGACCCTGGCGGCCTCGGTCGAGGCGGGGTTCACGGCCCTCGCGGCGGAGCGGTCCCGCATCGCCCGGCCCATCGGCGTCCTCGTGGTCCTCTCGCTCCAGAACGGCCGCGTCATGGTGGGGGGCCGCAACAGCACGGCGGACGGGATGCTGGCCCTTGCGGGGGCCCGCAACGCGGCCGCGGCCGTCGAGGGCTTCAAGCCCCTCACCGACGAGGCGATCGTCGCGGCGGCCCCGGACGCGGTCGTGGTGATGCGCACCGAGCAGGGCAGCGCCACGCCCGAGGCGGTGTTCGCCCAGCCGGGCCTCGGCCGCACGCCGGCCGCGGCCCGGCGCGCCCTCGTGGCGATGGACGGCCTCTCCCTCCTGGGCTTCGGCCCGCGCACCCCCGAGGCCGCCCGGGAGCTGATGCGGGCGCTCTACCCGGACCCGCCGCGTGAGTGAGGGGCCGGGCCTCGCGGGCGCCGCCCTCCGGCGCCCGAACGCGTTCCTGGTGCTGGCCGGCCTCGCGGGCCTCGCGGCGGCCGCGGCGCTCGTGTCCGTCGGGACCGGCGCGGTCCCGATCCCGCCCGCCCGCATCCTCGACCTCCTGCGGCGCGGGGCGGCGGACCCGGACCTCGCCCGGGACGCCGGCATCATCCTCGGCATCCGGCTGCCCCGGACGCTGCTCGGCCTGATGGTCGGGGCCGCCCTCGCGGCCTCCGGCGCGCTGATGCAGGGCCTGTTCCGCAACCCCCTGGCCGATCCGGGCCTCGTCGGGGTCTCCTCCGGGGCGGGCCTCGCGGCGGCGGCCGTCATCGTGCTCGGCGACCGGCTCCTCGCCGCCCTCGGCCTGCCCGGCCCGCTGCCCTTCGGGGTGCTCCCGGCCGGCGCGTTCCTGGGCGGCCTCGCGGCGACGGCGGCGCTCTACGGCATCGCGACCCGGTCCGGCCGCACCTCGGTCGCCACCATGCTGCTCGCCGGCCTCGCCCTCGGCGCCCTCGGCGGGGCCCTGACCGGCCTCCTCGTCAGCATCAGCGACGACCGCCAGCTGCGCGACCTGACGTTCTGGTCCCTCGGCAGCCTCGGGGCGCCACCTGGGCCAAGGTGGCGGCGACCGCCCCGGTGATCCTGCCGGTGCTCCTCGCGGTGCCGTTCCTCGGCCGCGGCCTCAACGCCCTCGTCCTCGGGGAGGCGGAGGCGTTCCACCTCGGCGTCGACGTGCAGGCCCTCAAGCGCGCCGCGATCCTGCTCGTCGCCGGGGCGGTGGGGGCGAGCGTCGCGGCCGCCGGCGTCATCGGGTTCGTGGGCCTCGTGGTGCCGCACGCCCTGCGCCTCGCCGTCGGGGCGGAGCACCGCCTGCTCCTGCCCGCCGCGGGCCTGCTCGGGGCCGCCCTGCTCGTCCTCGCCGACGTCGCGGCCCGCCTCGTCGCGGCGCCCGCCGAGCTGCCCATCGGGATCGTCACGGCCCTCGTCGGCGCGCCCGTCTTCCTCTGGCTGCTCCTCGGGCGGGCACGCCTCCTCGATGCCTGACGGGCCCGGCGCGGCCGACCTCCTGCTCGAGGCCCGCGACCTCGGCTACCGGGTCGGCGGGCGCGACCTCGTGCGCGGCGTCGCCCTGCGGGTCGAGGCCGGCAGCCTCCAGGCCGTCGTCGGCCCGAACGGCGCCGGCAAGTCGACGCTGCTGCGGCTCCTCTGCGGCGAGCTGCGGCCGACGCGCGGGCAGGTCGCCTACGCGGGCGAGCCGGTGGAGCGGATCCCGCCCTGGCGCCTCGCCGGGCTGCGGGCGGTGCTGCCGCAGAGCGCGCGGCTGGCCTTCTCGTTCTCGGTCGCGGAGGTCGCCCGCATCGGCCTCGACGGCGTCGGGCGCCGCCGCGACGCCCGCGCCGAGGCGGCGATCCTCGCCCGCGCGCTCGAGCAGGCCGACGTCGCCCACCTCGCGGCGCGCGCCTACCAGAGCCTGTCGGGCGGCGAGCAGGCGAGGGTGCAGTTCGCCCGGGTGCTGTGCCAGCTCGCGGCGGGCCGCACCGTGGCGGCCCGCCAGGTGCTCTTCCTCGACGAGCCCACCGCCAGCCTCGACCTGCGCCACCAATGCGCCGTCCTGGATGCGGCGGCCGACCTCGCCCGGCAGGGCGCCGGGGTGGTGGCGATCCTGCACGACCTCAACCTCGCGGCCGCCTACGCGGGCACGCTCCTCGTCCTGCACGAGGGCCGCCTCGTCGAGCAGGGACCGCCCGGGCGCGTCCTGCGCGACGACGTGATCGCCTCCGTGTTCGGCGTGCGCTGGCGGGTCGGCTGGACGCCGGGGCCCGGGCAGCCCTTCCTGCTGCCGCAGCCGGGTGTTGCCGCCGCGCCACGGCCGCCGCCGGAGTGAGGGCGGCCTGGAACCGTTCGAAGCCGCCCCCGAGGCAGCTTTGAGCCGCCCCAAGCTGGGCCACGCGCGCCGTCGTTGACCCCTCCCGCCGCGCCCCCCATCACACCGGGAGCCAGCCCGCCTTCCGCCAGCCAGCCACGCCCACGCGCTGTCCCCCTGGCTTGCGGAAATCCCCATGGTCGCTGCCCGCTCCCTCGTCCCCTCCCGCCGCGCCGCCCTCGCGCTCGGGGCCGCGCTCCTCTGGGCCGGGGCGGCCCGGGCCCAGGCGCCCGGCGCAACCGCTCCGCCGGCCCCGGAGATCGGCCTCGACACCATCACGGTGACGGCGACGAAGACGCCGGAGACGGCGGTCGACGCCCTGTCGGGCACGAGCGTGGTGACCCGCGAGCAGATCGAGCGCCTCCAGCCGAGCCACCTGTCGGACGTGCTCGTCGGCGTGCCCGGCGTGACCACGCAGGAGAACCAGAACGATCCCGCCCAGGCGATCAACATCCGCGGCCTGCAGGATTTCGGGCGGGTCAACGTGCTGGTCGACGGCGCGCGCCAGAACTTCCAGACCTCCGGCCACTCCGCCAACGGAGTGTTCTACCTCGATCCCGAGCTCGTCGGCGGCATCGACATCACCCGCGGCCCGACCGCGACCATCTACGGCTCCGGGGCCATCGGCGGCGTCGTGGCCTTCCGCACCCGCTCGATCGACGACATCCTGACCCCCGACGAGCGGGCCGGCGCGGTGCAGAAGTGGGGTTTCGGCACCAACGGGCAGAGGTTCCTGAACTCGACCGCCCTCGGCGCCCGCGTCGGCACCGCCGCCGACGTCTTCGGCCAGTTCGTCTACCGCAACAACGATCCCTACCGGGACGGCCAGGGCACGCTCGTCCGCGACACCGGCAGCGAGCTGGTCTCGGGCCTCGCGAAGCTGAACGTCCGCCCGGCCGACGGCCACGCGATCGGCGCTACGGCCCTGCTCCAGCGCTTCGACTTCGCCAACGCGGGGACGAGCAACGCGGGCGCGCGCTTCGCCAACGCGGTCCAGGCCGACACCTACACGCTCGGCTACCGCTTCGCCCGCCCCGACGTGCCGCTCCTCGACCTCAGCCTGAAGGGCTACGCCACCACCACCCGCAACGACCTGACGTTCCTCGAGGACACGGCGAGCGGCCTCTACGGCCGGCTCGGCACGCGGGCGGGCGACCGGCTGAGCTACGACATCGAGACCCGCGGCTTCGACGTCCACAACACCGCCCGCTTCGACACCTTAGCGCTCGGCCACGCCCTGACGGTGGGCGGCGACGCCGTGTTCGACCACGTGCGCACCCGCGACAACGCGGGCGGCTTCGGGGCCGCCTTCACGCCCTCGGGCGAGCGCACCCTGGCGGGCGCCTTCGTGCAGGACGAGATCCGCTACGCCTCCTGGCTCAGGGTGATCGGCGCCCTGCGCTACGACCGGTACGCCCTCGCGGGCGGCGCCTACCGGTCCGACGGCGAGCGGGTTTCGCCCAAGATCACGCTCGGGGTCTCGCCGCTCCCGGGCATCGAGCTCTACGCCACCTACGCGGAGGGCTACCGCGCGCCCTCCGTCACCGAGACCCTGGTGCAGGGCATCCACCCGTTCCCGGCCTTCAGCATCCTGCCGAACCCGACCCTGCGCCCGGAGGTCGCCCGCACCGTCGAGGGCGGCATCAACCTGAAGACCAACGAGGTGCTCGCCCCCGGCGACGCCTTCCGGGCCAAGCTCAACGTCTTCCACAACATCGTCGACGACTACATCAACGTCTCGAGCGTCGGGCCGACCTACTTCGTGCCGGCGATCGCCGGCATCCCGGCCTCGATCTGCGCCCGGATTCCCGGGCGCTTCCCGTGCGTGATCCCGGTCCGGTCCTTCCAGTACCTCAACATCGCGCAGGCCGCGCTGTCGGGCGTCGAGCTCGAGGCGGCCTACGACTGGGGCGGGGGCTTCGTGAGCCTCGCCGGCACCCACGTCGACGGCCGCGACCGGGCGACGGGGGAGACCCTGCTCACCGTGCCGCCGGACCGGATCAGCGCGACCCTGGCCTTGCGCCTCCTCGACGAGCGCCTGACCGTCGGCACCCGCCTCACCCTCGTGGCGGCCCGGACGGACGTGCCCGCCGGCACCACGCTGCTGGCGACCAAGGGCTACGGCCTCGTCGACCTGTTCGCCAGCTACCAGCCGAACGACCGCATCCGGGCCGACTTCATCCTCCAGAACGCCTTCGACAGGCGCTACGTCCAGTACCTCAACGCCCTGCCCAGCCCGGGCCTGACCGCGAAGGCCGCGATCAGCATCAAGTTCGCGACCCGCTGAGCGGCGCCCCTTGATAAATCCGCCCGCATCGCGCAGCAGCGGTCCGACCCTCGAACCCGGATGGACCGATGCTCTCGCTCCTCGACCTGCGTGCCCGGATCGCCACCGGCCGCCTCACGCCCGCCGGGGCGGTCGGCCTCGTGCGCGAGGCCATCGCGGCCCGCGAGCCCGAGGTGGGCGCCCTCGTGTGCGTCGATCCCGCGCCCCACGTCGCCCCGGACGGCCCCCTCGCGGGCATCGCGGTCGGCGTCAAGGACATCATCGACACCGCCGACCTGCCGACCGCGATGGGCTCGGCGATCTACGCCGGCTGGCGCCCGCGGGCCGACGCGCCCGTGGTGGCGCGGCTCCGGCGCCTCGGGGCCGTGCCCCTCGCCAAGACCACCACGACGCCCTTCGCGTTCATGGACCCGACCGCGACCCGCAACCCGCGCAACCCCGGCCACACGCCGGGCGGGTCGTCGGCGGGCTCGGCCGCCGCGGTGGCGGCCGGCATGCTGCCGCTCGCGCTCGGCACCCAGACCGGCGGCTCGGTGATCCGGCCGGCGGCCTTCTGCGGCGTCGTCGGCGTGAAGCCGTCCTTCCGGCTGCTGCCGACGGTCGGGGTGAAGTGCTTCTCCTGGGCCCTCGACACCGTCGGGCTGTTCGCCGCCGGCGTCGCCGACGCGGCCCACGCCCTGGCGCTGATGACGGACCGGCCGGGCCTCGACCTCCCGGCGACCGACCCGGGGGCGCCGCGGATCGGAATCGTGACCCAGGATTTCTGCGCGGCGCCGGCCCCGGAGGCCCTGGCGGCGCTCGCCCGCGCGGCGGCGGCGGCCGAGCGGGCCGGGGCGACTTTGCGCGACCTCGCCCTCCCGGCCCCGTTCGGCGAGGCCTTCGCGTGCCATCCGACGATCCAGGATTTCGAGGCCCACCACGCCCTCGCCTGGGAGTACGCCCACCACCGCGAGGCCCTGCCGCCCCACCTCCGGGCCGCCCTCGAGCGGGCGCAAGGGATCGAGACGCCCGCCTACGACGCCGCCCGCCGGGTCGCCCACCACGCGCGGCGCGGCCTCAAGGACGTCTTCGGCGAGAGCGGGGTCGACGTGATCCTGACGGTCTCCGCCCCCGGGCCGGCGCCGGCGGGCCTGGCCTCGACGGGGGATTCCCGCTTCAACCGCCTCTGGACCCTGATGGGGGTGCCCTGCGTCACGCTGCCGGTCGACGTGACGGCCGCGGGCCTGCCGCTCGGCGTGCAGGTCATCGCCCGCTTCGGCGACGACGGCCGGGCGCTCGCGGCGGCGCGGCTGATCGAGCGGGCCCTGGCCTGAGGCCCCGGGAGCGACGGGCCGGCTCGCCGTCCCGCGGGGACGGGCCGCGGGCCCGCGCGCCGCGGCGCAGGCGGACCCCGCCGCGGCGGAGCGGGAACGCCCCCGCTCCGCCGCGGGCCGATCAGACGAAGTACTGGCCGCCGTTGATCGTCAGTGTCGAGCCGGTGATGAAGCCCGCCTGCTCGCCGGCCAGGAACTCCACCGCGCGGGCGATCTCCTCGACCTCGCCCAGGCGCCCGACCGGGATGTGGGGCAGGATCTTGGCCTTGAGCACGTCGGGGGCGATCGCCTTCACCATCTCGGTGGCGATGTAGCCCGGCGCGATCACGTTGACGGTGATGCCCTTGTTGGCGTTCTCCTGCGCCAGGGCCTTGGCGAAGCCGATCACCCCGGCCTTGGCGGCCGAGTAGTTGGTCTGGCCCATCTGGCCCTTCTGCCCGTTGATCGACGAGATCAGGATGATGCGCCCGAAGCCGCGCGCGCGCATGCCGTCGATGAGCGGCCGCGTGCAGGTGAACATCGAGTCGAGGTTGGTGCGGATCACCGCCTGCCACTGCTCGAAGGTCATCTTGTGGAACATGCCGTCGCGGGTGATGCCGGCGTTGTTCACCAGGATGTCGATCGGGCCGAGCTCGGCCTCCGCGGCCCGGATGCCGCTCTCGCAGGCGGCGGGATCGCCGACGTCGAACTTGAACACCGGGATCCCGGTCTCGGCCTTGAAGGCGTGGGCCGCCTCGTCGTTGCCGCCGTAATTGGCCGCGACCTTGTAGCCGGCTTCCTTCAGCCCCTTCGAGACGGCGGCGCCGATGCCGCGCGTGCCTCCCGTGACCAGTGCGACGCGTTCTGCCATTGGCCTCTCCTCACAGCGTTCGAGCGTTTCGTCCCTCGGCGCCCCCCGTCGATACGGGACGGGCGGCGGCCGTTCCACACCGAAGGTGCGTCCCTCGGCCGTCTGGCTGGCGGATCGGCCGGGGCCCGGCCGGTCCGCGGATCGTCGTCCCGCGCGCCGCCGGCGCGCGGGGCCCCGGCCGTCAGCGCTCGATGCACATGGCGACGCCCATGCCGCCGCCGATGCACAGGGTGGCGAGGCCCTTCTTGGCGTCGCGGCGCTGCATCTCGTGAAGCAGCGTCACCAGCACGCGGGCGCCCGAGGCGCCGATCGGGTGGCCGATCGCGATGGCGCCGCCGTTGACGTTGACCTTGGCATCGTCGAACCCGAGCTCCTTGTTGACCGCGAGCGCCTGGGCCGCGAAGGCCTCGTTCGCCTCGATCAGGTCGACCTCGGCGGCCTTCCAGCCGGCCTTCTCCAGGGCCTTGCGGGAGGCCGGGATCGGGCCCGTGCCCATGATCTTCGGATCGACGCCGGCGGTGGCCCAGGAGCGGATGCGGGCGAGGGGCGTCAAGCCCCGCCGCTCGGCCTCGGCCGCCGACATCAGCACCAGGGCGGCGGCGCCGTCGTTGATGCCCGACGCGTTGCCGGCCGTGACCGTGCCGTCCTTGGAGAAGGCCGGCTTCAGCTTGCCCATGTTGGCCACCGTGGCGCCGTCGCGGATGTACTCGTCGGTGTCGACCACCACGTCGCCCTTGCGCGAGGTCACGGTCACCGGGGCGATCTCGTCCTTGAACCGGCCCTCCTTCTTGGCGGCCTCGGCCTTGTTCTGCGAGCGCGTCGCGAAGGTGTCCTGCTCCTCGCGGGTGAGCTGCCACTGCTGGGCGATGTTCTCGGCCGTGTTGCCCATGTGGTAGCCGTTGAAGGCGTCCATCAGGCCGTCCTTCAGCATCGTGTCGACGAGCTTGACGTCGCCCATCTTCTGGCCGCCGCGCAGGTACTGGGCGTGGGGGGCCATCGACATCGATTCCTGGCCGCCCGCCACGATGATGGCGGCGTCGCCGTTGGCGATCTGCTGCATGCCCACCGCCACCGTGCGCAGGCCCGAGCCGCAGAGCTGGTTGAGGCCCCAGGCGGTCTTCTCCTGCGGGATGCCCGCCGCCATGGCGGCCTGGCGGGCCGGGTTCTGGCCCTCGCCGGCGGCGAGGACCTGCCCGAAGATCACCTCGTCGACCTCCTCGGGGGAGACCTTGGCCCGCTCAAGGGCCGCCTTGATGGCGACCGCGCCGAGCTGGTGCGCCGGCACGGTGGCGAAGGCCCCGTTGAACGAACCGACCGGGGTGCGGGCGGCTCCCACGATGACGACGTCTGCCTGCTCTGCCATGGGCCTCTCCTCGTGATTCACCGTCGTTCGGACGGGCTTGCGCGGCACGCCAGTGGTTGCCGTCGCCGCCCGGCCGCATTAACCCGATGAAAGCTCTGGCCTGCGCGAAGTCAAGCGGCCGCCGCGGCGGCCGGAGGCCCTGGCCGGCGCACGGTTTGCGTGGACGATGCGCAGATTGCTATTTTCGCCAGCAAACGAAGGCCTTAAGGTCGAGCCATGAAGCACGCTGAAAATTCGGCCCGCGCCGGAGCGTCCGGTCTCCGCCGGGCTCGCCTTGAGGGAGATGCCGTCCAGATGGCGGACAGCGGCAAGTCGGCACCCACCGTCATCAAGAAGTACGCCAACCGGCGTCTCTACCACACGGGGACCTCGACCTACGTCACGCTCGAAGATCTCGCCGCGATGGTGCAGGCGGGCGAGGACTTCGTGGTCTACGACGCCAAGTCCGGTGAGGACATCACCCGCTCGGTCCTGACGCAGATCATCTTCGAGCAGGAGAACAAGGCCGGGGCCGAGAACCTCCTGCCGGTGGCCTTCCTGCGCCAGCTGATCCGCTTCTACGGCGACAGCATGCGGGCGATGGTGCCGAGCTTCCTCGAGTTCTCGATGGATCATCTCGCCCGCGAGCAGGACGGCCTGCGCGAGAAGATGTCCCAGACCTTCGGCGCCACCGCCTTCCAGCACGCCATGGAGGAGCAGGTCCGCGCCAACATGAGCTTCTTCAGCGAGGCCATGCGGATGTTCACGCCCTTCGGGCCCGCCGGACAGGCCGGGGCCGACAAGCAGGGGGAGGCGCCCGCCGCCGCCCCGGCCCCCCGCGGCGAGCTCGACGACCTCAAGCGCCAGATGGCCGAGATGCAGAGCCGGCTCGAGGCGCTCGCGAAGAAGTAGGTCCTCGGGACGGCACGGCGCGCCGCTTGCGGCGTTGGTCCGATGACGCATCCCGAGGAGGCGCGCCGTGGCCCATCCTGACACGCCCGTTCCGGGGTCGGACTCCCCCTGCCGCGCCCTGGCACGCCTCGAGGAGCCCGCGCCGCCCCACGCCGTGCCGGCGCGCCCGCTCGCGACCTTCCTGGTGCAGCTGATCGACGGCCCCGCGGGCGCGCTCCGGCCCTCGCGCCTGCGCCGCTCGCGCGAGGCCTCGGCGCGCTACGCCGCCCGCGGCGCGGGAGGCTGACCCGTCAGGGTCGCCGAGACGACGGCGCCCGTGGGCGCCGCCGCTCCGTCAAAGATCCCGGCCCGGCGCGACCGGCCGGACGCCGTCACGCGTCGGACTTGACCTTCAGGACCTGCCGGCCGCGGTACATGCCGGTCTTCAGGTCGATGTGGTGGGGGCGGCGCAGCTCGCCCGAATCCTTGTCCTCGACGTAGGTCGGGGCCTTGAGGGCGTCGGCGGAGCGGCGCATGCCGCGCCGCGACGGAGAGGTCTTTCGCTTCGGAACGGCCATGGAAACGTCTTCCCGTGCAACAAAACAGGCGCAGGGCCGCTCCGGCGCAGGGCCGCTCCGGGCGGAGCCGCCGCGCGCCTTCAGCGATCCTGATCGGAGCGGCTCTATACAGACAATGCCGGGCGCTGGCTAGCCCGGCGGCGCGGCGCGCGGTGCGGCATCCCCCGGGGGCCCGGGCGCGCGATTCAGCTTCCGTTCAACGGCCGAGGTGGCATGATGGGCGCGTCGACCGGGTCCGATGCTGGTGACCCGATCGGAGGTCCCCGTCATGTCCGAGATCCGTCCCTTCGCCCGCATCGGCCGCGCCCTGGCGCTGGCGGCCCTGCTCGGAGCCGCCGCCCCGGCGCTGGCCCAGGCTCCCGCCACAGCCCCCGCCGCGCCGGCGACCCGGCCCGCCCCCGCCCCCGCCCCGGCGGCGACGCCCGGCCCGAAGGCGGCGCCCGCCCCCGCGGCCCCCAAGGACACGGCCGCCAAGCCCGCCCTGATCGACCTCAACAGTGCCACCAAGGCCGAGCTCGACACCCTGCCGGGCATCGGCGCGGCCCGGGCCGACGCGATCATCAAGGGCCGGCCCTACCGGGGCAAGGACGAGCTCCTGTCGAAGAAGATCGTGCCGTCGAACGTCTACGAGGGCATCAAGGACAAGGTGATCGCCCGCCAGAAGACCTGAGGCCGGCGGCTTGCCGGCCCGGGGTCGGGGTGGTAGGCGCCGCGGGGCGAGGGCGGCCCCCGGGCCGCCCCGCTCCCCGCCGCCGGATGCCGACCCGCCCATGCCCCATCGCCTGCACCGCGGCGACCTTCCCGACGCCTACGATCCGGGCTCCTCCATCGCGGTCGACACCGAGACCCTCGGGCTCGCGCCGCACCGCGACCGGCTCTGCGTGGTGCAGGTCTCCCGCGGCGACGGCGTGGCCGACGTGGTGCAGATCCCCCGCGCCGGCCCCGCGCCGGTGGTGCTCAGGCGCGTGCTGGCCGACCCGGCCGTAACCAAGATCTTCCACTACGCCCGCTTCGACCTCGCGGTGCTCTACCACCGGCTCGGCGTCATGCCCGGGCCGATCTACTGCACCAAGATCGCCTCGCGCCTCGTCCGCACCTACACCGACCGGCACGGCCTGAAGGACCTGGTGCGGGAGCTGCTCGGGGTGGAGCTCTCGAAGCAGCAGCAATCCTCGGATTGGGGCGCCGACACCCTGAGCCAGGCGCAGATCGACTACGCGGCCTCGGACGTCCTCCACCTCCACGGGCTGCGCGAGCGGCTCGACCTGATGCTCGCGCGCGAGGAGCGCGCCGGGATGGCGCAGGCCTGCTTCGACTTCCTGCCGACGCGGGCGCGCCTCGACCTCCTGGGCTGGGACGAGACCGACATCTTCGCGCACAGCTGAGGCACATCCCCGCGGCCTTGATCCTTCGGCAACGCCGGGCGGCCATAACTTCGACACCGGGCGGCGGCATGGCTTCCCGCAGGGCCGATCGTCGCGCGAAGCCCGCGCGCGCCGGATCGAGCCCGGAGCGCGATCCAGGTGGCCACGCCTTTGCTCGAAGCGGTCCAGACCCCACTCCCCCTGCCGGCCGCCGATCCGCGGCGCCTGCGGGCCCACCGGCAGGCGCGCCGCCACAGCGCCCACGTGCGCTGGCTGCGCCGGGCGATCCCCCTCGGGGCGGGCGCGGCCGGCCTCGCGATCGTGGTCGGGACCTGGCTCAACCCCTTCGCCGACCTCGGCGTGTCGGTGTCGCTCGGGTCGATCGGCGTCTCGGGCTCCAAGGTCACCATGGAGAGCCCGCGCCTCGCCGGCTACCGCTCGAAGGACAACCGCCCCTACGAGGTCACCGCCCGGGCGGCCCTCCAGGACGTGCGCAAGCCCTTCGTGATCGAATTGCAGAGCATGAGGGGCCGCCTCAACACCGACCAGAGCGGCGGGCTCGCCCACGTCGAGGCCACGGCCGGGATCTTCGACACCCAGAAGGAGGCGCTGGACCTGAGCCAGCACATCCGCCTCTGGACCGACAAGGGCCAGGAGGCGCGCCTGACCTCCGCCCACGTCGACTTCAAGGCCGGCACGATGACGTCGCGCGAGGCCGTCACCGTCACGCTGCCGAGCGGCACGATCCGGGCCGACGGCCTCGACGTCGCCGAGAGCGGCAAGGTCATCTCGTTCGTCGGCAACGTCAAGGCGGTGTTCGCGAGCCGCGACGACGCCAGGGACGAGGCGGGCGCGACCCCGCTGCGGACCTCCGAGGCCCTGATCAAGGACGACCAGCCGTGAGAGCCAAACCCCTCATCCTGGCCCTCGCCGCCCTGGCGCTGGCCGGGCCGGCCGGCCTCAGGGCCGAGACCGCGGCCCCGGCCAAGAAGGAGAAGGAGCGCGGCTCCGGCTTCGGCGCCTTCGGGGGCACCGGCAAGGAGCCGATCAAGATCGACGCCGACCGGCTCGACGTGTTCGACCGCGAGAACAAGGCGGTGTTCGCCGGCAACGTCGTGGCGGTGCAGGGCGAGAGCACCATCCGGTGCTCCAGCATGACCGTCCACTACCAGCGCGGCAAGGACAAGGACGCGAAGGCCGCCGGGGAGGGCGCCCCCAAGGCGGCCCCGTCGCCGGCGCAAGGTCCGGCCCAGGCTTCGCTCCAGGCCCCGGTCCAAGCCCCCGCCAAGGCCGCCGACGCGAAGCCCCGGGCCGCCGACGCCCGGCCGGCTGCCGCCGAGGCCAAGCCCGAGGCCAGGTCGGATGCCAAGGCGGACACCAAGTCCGACGCCAAGTCCGACGCCAAGTCCGACGCGGCCGACGGCAGCGCGATCCGGCAGGTGGTCTGCGCCGGGCCCGTGACGGTGGTGTCCAAGGACCAGGTCGCGAGCGGCGACAACGCGGTGTTCGACCGGGTGGCCAACCGCGTGGTGCTGACCGGCAACGTCGTCCTGAGCCAGTGCCAGAACGTCACCCGCGGCTCGCGCCTCGTCTACGACATGAACACCGGCCGGGCGAACATGGACCCGACGGCCGGCGGCCGCGTCTCGGCGATGTTCGTGCCGGGCGGCAAGGACGAGGGCGGCAAGCAGGGGGGCAAGCAGGCCGGCTGCCCGCAGCCGCCCGCCCAGGCGGGCAAGCCCGCCGCCAAGCCGCGGGCCCAGGCCGGGAACTGACCGGCGCGGCGGGGCGCGCGCGGGCTCAAGGTCCGGCGATTGCCCGCTCGGCCGCCCGGGCGAGCGCGAGGAAGCGCGCGCCGTCGAGCCCCAGCCCCCAGGCTTCGTAGAGCAGCCGGCCGCCGTTCGGCAGGGCGTCGAAGGCGTAGGGCGGCGCCTCGCGGAACCGCTCGAGGGCGATGGGGCACTGGTTCAGGATCGCGGCCTGGCTGGCGTGGTCGGAGAACAGCGCGGCCTTGAGGGCGCAATCCTCCGGGTCGAGGTGGATCGCGACGGCGCGCCGGGGCGGCGCCGCTGGCAGGAAGGCGCCCGCCTCCATCCCGTCCGGGCCGCGGTGGTAGAACGGCATCTCGATCACCGTCAGCCGGTCGCCCATCAGCCGCCGGGCGCCCTGGAGCGCCAGCGCCACGGCGTCGTGGTCCGGGTGGCCGCCCTCGTAGGCGTGGGTGAGCGCCAGCGCGATGCCGTGCTCGGCGAAGAGGGCGGCGAGGCGGCGCGCGATGTCGGCGATCGCCGCCGCCGCCCCCTGGTCCGGGTGGCCGAGGCCGATCCGCCGCCCGGGCGGCACGCCCGCCCGGGTGAGCGCCGCGTCGAGCTCGCGGGCCCGGGCCGCGGCGTAGGCCTGCGGGTCGGCGAAGCCCCGCCGCGTCGCGTCGCGCCCGTCCCGGGGGGCGCCGTCGGTGACGTGGATGACGGTGAGGCCGGCGAGGCGAGGGAGCTGCGCCCCGCAGCCGATGCTCTCGTCGTCGGGATGCGCCACCACCAGGGCGGCCCGCTGCGCCGCCACCGGCCCGCGGGCCGGGTCGGCGAGGGCGGCGAGGAACGCCTCCGCCGCCGGGGAGCTCGGGGCGACCGGGCCGGGCGTCAGCATGGCGCCCGGGCCCCGGGGGACGGGGGCAGCGCCCGCCCGGGCCGGCCGGGCGCGGTGCGGATCGTCGCCGCGTCGCTCATGCGGGGCCCTCGGCTCCTGGGGTGGCGGGTCGCCCCCGTCATGGCGGCAGGACCGGCGGGGCGCAAGGTCCGGGTCCGGTAGTTTGCGCGCATGCAAACCCGTCCTGGCGTCCCGGGGCATGGCGCCGGCGCTCGCCCGGGGCCACCTGCGGGGGCGAACCGACGCCCGGAGCGCCGGTCGGATCGACGCAGGATCTTCGCCATGCAGCTCACGGGAATCCACCACCTCACCGCCGTCACGGCCCGGGCCGCGGACAACTTCGCGTTCTACACCCGCGTGCTCGGGCAGCGGCTCGTGAAGAAGACCGTCAACCAGGACGACGTCTCGGCCTACCACCTGTTCTACGCCGACGGCCTCGCCTCGCCGGGCTCCGACCTCACCTTCTTCGACTGGCCCGCCCCGCGGGAGCGCCGCGGCACCAACAGCGTCGCCCGCACCATGCTGCGGGTCTCGGGCGACGGCACGCTGGCGTGGTGGCGCGAGCACCTCGCCCGCCAGGGCGTGACCCACCGGCTCCCGGTGGAGCGCGACGGGCGCCTCACCCTCGACTTCGAGGACCCGGAGGGCCAGCGCCTCAGCCTCGTGGACGACGGCGGCGCCGGCCCGGCCCACCCCTGGGAGCCGAGCCCGGTCCCGGCCGCGCGCCAGATCCGGGGGCTCGGGCCGATCCTGATCAGCGTGGCCGACCCGGCGGCGACGGAGGCCGTGCTGACCGGGGTGATGGGGATGCGGGCGGTCCGCACGTACGCGGCGGCCGACGCCGCCGCGGAGGGCTCGGCGCAGCAGCCCGTGCAGGTCTACGCCATGGGGGAGGGCGGGCCCGCGGCCGAGCTGCACGTCGTCGCCGAGCCGGCGCTGGGGCCCGCCCGCCAGGGCGCCGGCGGCGTCCACCACGTCGCCTTCCGGATCCCGGACGCGGATTACGAGGCCTGGGCCGAGCGCCTGCGCAGCCTCAGGGTGCCGTCGAGCGGGCCGGTGGACCGCTACTACTTCCGCAGCCTGTACTTCCGCGAGCCCAACGGCGTGCTGTTCGAGATCGCCACGGACGGCCCGGGCTTCGCCACCAACGAGCCGCTCGCGCGCCTGGGCGAGCGCCTCGCCCTGCCGCCGTTCCTCGAGCCGCGCCGGGCCGAGATCGAGGCAGGGCTGGCGCCGCTCTGAGCGGCGCGCCCGGGCACGCCGGGCAATGCCGGCGTGCCCGCGGGCGGCTGCCGTCCCGCCGGATGTGCTGGATGGCCCCGTCCGGCGCGCGAGGCCGGGGCGGCGCTCACCCTCCTGGAGGCGGCCATGATGCGGTTCGCACCCGGGCCCCACGCCGGCATGGACGCGCTGCCGGTGACCGGGGCGCTCGACGAGGCCGGCCTGACGGGCGGCCTGCGCGCGACGCGCCACCTCGTCGCCGGCAGCACCGGACCGGCCCTGAGGGCGCGGCGTTCCGGGGCGCGGCCGGGGACGGGCCGCGCCCCCGCGGGGCCGCCCTGCGGCCTGACGGGCACGCAGACCCCGCTTGTGCGCGGGCGTCTTGACGGCGATGCCGCACTTGCGAGATGACCTGACCCAAACGGTCTGAGCCTCAGGATTCGTATCCGCGATGAGCAACTTCAACGAGGAGCGCGTGCTGTCCGTCCACCACTGGACCGACTCGCTCTTCAGCTTCCGCACGACCCGCGACCCGTCGTTCCGCTTCCGCAACGGCGAGTTCACGATGATCGGGCTCAAGACCGACGGCAAGCCGCTGCTGCGCGCCTACAGCGTGGTCAGCGCCAACTACGAGGACGAGCTGGAGTTCTTCTCCATCAAGGTCGCCAACGGCCCGCTCACCTCGAAGCTCCAGCACCTCAAGGTCGGCGACCCGATCGTGGTCAGCCGCAAGGCCACCGGCACCCTGGTCCTCGACAACCTGATGCCCGGGCGGCACCTCTACCTGCTCGGCACCGGCACCGGCCTCGCCCCCTTCATGGCGATCATCAAGGACCCGGAGACCTACGAGCGCTTCGAGAAGGTGGTGCTCGTCCACGGCTGCCGGCAGATCCAGGAGCTCGCCTACGGCGAGACGATCACCGATGGCCTGCCCAACCACGAGCTCATCGGCGAGATGGTGCGCGACCAGCTCATCTACTATCCGACCGTCACCCGCGAGCCGTTCCGCAACCGCGGCCGCATCACCGACCTGATGACCTCCGGCAAGCTGTTCGAGGATGTGGGCCTGCCGCGGATGTCGAAGGCGGCCGACCGCTTCATGCTGTGCGGCAGCCCCGACATGATCCGCGACACCCGCGACCTCCTCAGCGAGGCCGGCTACGTCGAGGGCAACCACGGCGAGGCCGGCCACTACGTCATCGAGAAGGCCTTCGTCGAGAAGTAGAGCCCGTCCGGGAGGCCGCGGCGGCGTCGCTCCGCGGGAGCCCCGGGGCCGGGCCGCCGATCGCCCGCGGGGCGTGCCACGGGAGCCCTGGGCCATGCGCATCCTGCTGATCAACCCCAACACCACGCCCGCCGTGACCGAGCAGGCGGCGGCCCACGTGCGCGGGCTGATCCCGGCCGAGATCGTGCCGGCGACCGGGCGCTTCGGGGCGCGCTACATCGCGAGCCGCGCCGCCGCGGCCATCGCCGGTCACGCGGCCCTCGATGCCCTCGCGGCGCATGTCGCGGGCTGCGACGCGGTCTACCTCGCCTGCTTCGGCGATCCGGGCCTCCTCGCCCTCAAGGAGGTCTCGCCCGTGCCGGTGGTGGGGATGGCCGAGGGCGCGCTGCACCTCGCCTGCACGCAGGGGCGGCGCGTCGGCATCGTCACCGGCGGGGCGCTGTGGCGGCCGATGCTGGAGGAGTTCGTGGCCGCGCAGGGGCTGTCGGCCCGGCTCTCCGGCATCCGCACCGTGGCGCCGACCGGGGGCGAGATCGCCCGCGATCCCGACGCCGCCCTCGGCCGCCTCGCCGCCGCCTGCCGGACCTGCGCGGAGGAGGACGGGGCCGACGTGGTGGTGCTCGGCGGCGCGGCGCTCGCGGGCCTCGCCGCCCGCGTGCAGCCCGGGGTGCCGGTGCCGGTGATCTGCTCCGTCGAGGCGGGCGCCCGCGCGGTCGTGGCGGCGGCGGGCCTCGCCGCCGGCCGCCCC
>NZ_QOWC01000124.1 GCF_003574465.1 Methylobacterium crusticola | reverse complement strand
AGATCGCCCTGATGCTGAAGCTGCGCGTCGTCGTGCTGCTGCCGGAGGAGGGGGGCATCGCCGTCAAGGCCGGCTATCCCCCCGAGGACGCGATCGACGCGGCCGACGTCGCGGCCGCCAAGTGGGCCTTCGACCACGGCCGCGCCGCCGGGCGCGGCGCCGACACCCTGCCGGGCGCCAGGCGGCTGTTCCTGCCCCTGCGCACCGGGCGGGGCATGGTCGGCGTCGTGGGCATCGACGCCGACAAGCCCGGGGCCCTCCTCACGCCCGACCAGCGCCGGCTCCTCGACGCGCTCGCCGACCAGGGCGCGCTCGCCATCGAGCGCGTCCACCTCGTCGAGGACCTCGACCGGGCCCGGCTGTCGGCCGCGACCGACCGCCTGCGCCAGGCCCTCCTCACCTCGATCTCGCACGACCTCAAGACGCCGCTCTCGGCGGTGCTCGGGGCGGCGACGACGCTGCGCGACCTCGGCCCGTCCCTGCCCCGGGAGGCCGAGGCCGAGCTGCTCGCCACGGTGATCGACGAGGCCGAGCGGCTCAACCGCTTCATCGCCAACCTCCTCGACATGACCAGGCTCGAATCCGGGGCCGTCGCCCCGAACATGGCGCCCCACGACCTCGGCGAGATCGTCGGCACGGCCCTCGAGCGGGCGGGCAAGATCCTCGGGACGCACCGCGTCGCGGTCGCACTTCCGGCCGACCTGCCGGCCCTCACCCTCGACGCCGTGCTGATGGAGCAGGTGCTGTTCAACCTCCTCGACAACGCCGCGAAGTACGCCCCCGCGGGCAGCGCCGTCCGGGTCCGGGGCTGGCGCGAGGGCGGGACGGTCCACCTGCAGGTGCTGGACGAGGGCGACGGCATCCCGCCTGGCGACGAGGAGCGGATCTTCGACAAGTTCTACCGGGCCCGGAAGGGCGACCACGTCCGGGCCGGCACGGGCCTCGGCCTCGCGATCTCCCGCGGCTTCGTCGAGGCCATGGGCGGCCGGATCACCGCCGGCAACCGCGCCGACGGCCCGGGCGCGGTGTTCACCGCGAGTTTTCCGGTGCCGGCGCGGCAGGCCGTCCTGGACACCGCCGCATGAGCGCCGGGCCCCGCATCCTGGTGATCGACGACGAGCCGCCGATCCGCAAGCTCCTGCGCATGGGCCTGTCGAGCCAGGGCTACGACGTGGCCGAGGCGCCGAACGGCAAGGCGGGCCTGCGGATGCTGGCCGAGGAGCGGGTCGACCTCGTGATCCTCGACCTCGGCCTGCCGGACATCGGCGGGCACGACCTCCTGCGCCGGATCCGCGAGGCGGCCCCGGACCTGCCGGTGATCGTCCTGTCGAGCCGGGGCGACGAGGGCGGCAAGGTCGAGGCCCTGGATCTCGGGGCCGACGACTACGTGACCAAGCCCTTCGGCATGAACGAGCTGCTCGCCCGCATGCGGGCGGCCCTGCGCCACCAGCTCGCGCAGGGCGGCGAGCGGCCGGTCTTCCGGGTCGGGGACCTCTCCGTCGACCTCGTGCGCCGGATCGTCCGGATGGCCGACCGCGAGGTGAAGCTCTCGCCCAAGGAGTACGACTTCCTGCGCGAGCTCGTGCAGCACGCCGGCAAGGTCCTCACCCACGCCCACCTGCTGCGGGAGATCTGGGGTCCTTCGGCGGACACGCAGTACCTGCGGGTCTACGTCCGGCAGCTGCGCCAGAAGATCGAGCCCGACCCGGAGCGCCCGCGCTACATCCTGACCGAGACCGGCGTCGGCTACCGCCTGCGCGCCCCGGACTGACGCCTCATGGACCTCGCGGATCTCCTGGCTCGCGACCACGTCGTCGCCTGCGCGGCGCGCCGGCCGCGGGACCCCGCCGTGGTCCGGGCCCTGCGGGAGGCCCGCGACGCGGCCGGTCTCCACGCCCGCCTGACGGGGGCCCCTTTGAGCGCCGCGCCCGTTCCGCTCGGGCCGGCGGCCGCCGTCAGCCTTCGTCCCGGCGCCCGGCCGGCGAACCGATGCCGCGGCGTCGGGCCTCGCCCTCGCGCACGGCCCTAGCGCACGGGCAGGTCGGGGTGGCGGACGGCGTGGTCGACCTGCACCAGCACGTCCAGCGCCCGCCAGGGCTTCTGGAGGTAGACGACGTCGCCCGGCAGCGCGCCCAGGCGCTCGCCCGCCTGGCCGGAGGTCACCACGAGGCGGATGCCCGGCCAGAGCTTCTGCACCGCCCGCGCCAGGTCCACGCCGTCGAGGGAGCCCGGCAGGCGCACGTCCGTGAACATCATGGCGACGTCGCCGCCGCGGTCCTTCAGCAGGGCGATGGCCTCGTCCCCGGTCGCGCAGGTGACCACGTCGAGCACCGTCTCCTCGAGGAGCGCCACGGCGAGCTCGCGCATCGCCGGATCGTCCTCCACCACGAGGACGAGCTGGGTGGGCCGGCCCCGCACGCCCTCGTCGGCGCCCACGCTGCCGTGCTCCCGCTCCAGGAGCAGGGTGGCGAGCTCCCGCAGCCGGTCCGGCATGGCCTGCTCGTGGGGGACCCCGAGCGCCTCCAAGAGCCCCTGGGCGACGCCGTACCCGACGGGCCCGACCCATTCGTCCTCCAGGCCGCGATAGACGAAGTTCGCATGGCGCATGACGCCTCCCATTCCCGGGATGGCCGCGCCGCCACGCCCCGGGCCCCTGCTTAATCCATGTTGACATCCACGTAGGGGGAATAATGCGGGCCGCATTTGGTTTCACCGCGACCGCACGAGAAACTGCCTGAAAATTGCAACGCCCGCGATCCTGTGGGGCCCGTCCGATCCCGGCCGCCGGGGTGAGCGGCGCGGACCGGGGCCTGCTTCAGAGGGCGCGCCGGTGTCACAGGGCGCAGGGCGGCCTCACGCGCAGCCGCCCGCGTGCGTCGCGGCGGGCGTCGAGACCGGCGCGTCCCCGGTCCTTGCCGGCAGCGCGGCCTCCGTCGCCTCGCGCCGCGCGAGCAGCGCCTCGAGGGCCGCGTTGGTGGCGGCGTCGGCCGCCGCCGCGGCGAGCTCGAACGCCGCGAGGGCGTAGGTCTCGGCACCGTCGGCCCGGTCGTTCAGCCGGCGCAGGCTGCGATCCTCCCGCCCCTGCGCGGCGTCCCCGAGGGAGCGCTTGCCCTCGGTCCACGCCGTCACGCGCGCGCTCGCGGCCGCGATGGCGGAGCGGCGGCCGTGGATGCGCTGCGCGACCAGGACGATCTGGCTCTCGATGCGGTGGCGCGACGTGTCGGACGTGCCCGAGCCGTTGGACTTGAGGGCTTCGAGCCGGCGGTCGATGCCGTGAAGCTTGATCCGCAGCGCGTCGCACAGGCGGTCGATGGGCTCGCACATTCGTCTGCCTTCATGGATCGTGGCCCCGGCCCGGTGCGGGCTCCCAGCCCGACGCGGGCTCCTGGCGCGGGCGACGCGCCGGGGCGGGCCTTGGCTTTGCGCCTAGACCAGGCTGATCTCGGCCGTGGGCAGCCCTTGCGGATCCGACAGCACGACGTCGATGGGGGGCTGGTCCGCCCGGTCGATCCGGGCCGAGCCGGCCTCGAAGGCGTGCATCAGGGCCCGGGCATCCCCCTCGATCTGGCCGCTGTTGCGGTGCGCGGCGCGGCCGACATAGGTCTCGACCTCGTAGCTCACCGGGCCGAGGCTTCGCGCGCCGCCGTCGACCGAGAGCTGCCCACGGCCGCGCATGGAGCCCGTGTACTTCAGGGCGTTCCTGTTGCCTAACCACGTCATGGCGCCGGGCCTCCGTCTCGTCACACCAGGCACCCGGCGACGATCTCGCCGCGTGCAGGAGATCGCCTCACTTCTTGGCGTTCACGTCGTGGTTGGCCCCGAAGATGCGGCGCTTGATCATCGACAGGAACAGCTGCATCGAGGTTTCGCCCGGCCTCTTTCGCACGGGAAGATCGGTCGGCATTTCTCTCTCCTGATGACGTTGCGCGGGTCGGACGACGCGTCAGAGCTTCGGCACGCCCGTGACGGAAAGCGGCAGAGCGCGCGTGCTGCCGCGGCGCCCAGCCCGGATCGCACCCGCTTCCGGGGCGGAAGCGGGCCGCGGGTCGTCTGGAAAAGCCAACGATATCATGGCCATGATCCTGAATATCGGCAAAATATCATATTATGTCATAAGTAAAATGGGATATCTGAATCGTATTTCAAGGCGGAGAGACGAGAAATAGTGCGAGATACTTTCACCTGCGCGGCGGCCGCCGGCGCGCTCCGGGCCCGCGCGGGCCCGGAGCGCGGCCGGGGCGGGCCGGCGCTCAGCGGGCCGGGCGGACCCCGCCGTAGGTCGAGAGGTGCGCCCCGGCGAGCCAGCCCGCATCCACCGGCAGGTTGATGCCGGTGATCGCCGCGGCGTCGTCCGAGAGCAGGAAGGCGACGCCGCGCCCGACCTCCTCCGGCTCCACCATGCGGCCGAGGGCCGCCGCCTCGGTGAGGAGGCGCGGGTCGCGCTGGCCGCGCTCCATGGCGGCCCGCAGCGGGGGCGTGGCGACGTAGCCCGGCGACACCGCGTTGACCCGCACGCCCGAGCGCCCCCACTCGGCGGCGAGGCAGGCCGCCATGTGGACCACCGCCGCCTTCGAGGGCGCGTAGGCGTGCAGCGGCGCGGTGCGCGAGGCGGTGACCGAGCCCGTGATGACGATGCCGCCGGCGCCGCGCCGGGCCATGCGGGTCCCGGCCGCCAGGCAGGAGACGTAGACCCCGCGCAGGTTGACGGCGATGATCCGGTCGAACTCGGCGAGCGGCCGCTCCTCCGGGCGGCCGCCGGGCTGGATCAGCCCGGCATTGGCCATCAGCGCCTCCACGGGGCCGAGGCGCGCCTCGATCGCGTCGAGGGCGGCCTGCGTGGCGGCCTCGTCGACGACGTCGAAGGCGACCGGCTCGGCCTTGATCGGGCCCGCCGCCGCCGCGCAGGCGTCGGCGTCGAGGTCGGAGATCACGACCCGCCAGCCCCGGGCGGCGAGCACGCCGGCGGTGGCGAGCCCGATGCCGCTCGCCCCGCCGGTGACCACCGCGACCCGTCCGCGTCCTTCGTCCCGTTCCATGTCCGGCCCCCTATACGGCGAGGTAGCGCTGCGTGACCGCCGCGTTCGCACGCAGCTCCGGGATCGTCCCCCGGTAGACGACCTCGCCCTTGTCCACGACCGTGGCGTGGGTCGCGATGGCGAGGCAGAAGTGCATGTTCTGCTCCGCCAGCAGGATGGTGACCCCCATGCCCCGCAGGGTGCGGATCAGCGCGCCGATGGCCTGGACGACGAGGGGCGCCAGGCCCTCGCTCGGCTCGTCGAGGAGCAGGATGTCGGGGTTGCCCATCAGGGTGCGGGCGATGGTGAGCATCTGCTGCTCGCCCCCCGACAGGCGCCCGGCCATGCGGGTGCGCAGGCCGGCGAGGAGCGGCAGCACCTCGTAGACCCGCGCGAGGGTCCAGTGCGCCTCGCCGCGGGGTCCGCGCTTGGCGCCGACCAGGAGGTTGTCCTCCACGGTGTGCTCGGGAAAGACCTGGCGGTCCTCCGGCACGTAGCCGATGCCCGCGCGGGCGATGCGGTAGGGCGGGCGGCCCGACACGGTCTCGCCCGACAGGATCACCCGGCCGCGCCGGGGCGGCGCGAGGCCCGCGATGGCCTTGAAGGTGGTGCTCTTGCCGGCGCCGTTCCGGCCGAGGAGCGCCATGGTCTGGCCCTTCTCGACGGCGAGGTCGACGCCGAACAGGATCTGGCTCGCGCCGTAGAAGACGTCCGCGCCCCGGACCTCCAGCATGGCCCCCGCCACGGCTCAGGCCTCCCCGAATGCGGCGGAGAGCTGGTGGTCGGTGCCGAGATACGCGTCGATCACGTCCGGGTTGCGCCGGATCTCGTCGGGGGTGCCCTGCGCCAGGACGGCGCCGTACTTCAGCACGTGGACCGCCTGGGCGATCCTGAACACGATGTCCATGTCGTGCTCGATGAACAGCACGGTCATCCGCTTCAGCTCCCAGAGGCGCTGGACCCGCCCGATCATGCGCCAGCGCTCGTCCGGGCCCATGCCGGCGGTGGGCTCGTCGAGGAGCAGCACCTTCGGCTCGAGGGCGAGCGCCAGCCCGATGTCGAGGAGCTTCTGGTCGCCGTGCGAGAGGTTGCGCGAGAGCACGCGCGCCTGGCCCGACAGCCCCATCAGCTCCATCACCTCCTCGACCCGCGCCCGCGCGTCCGGCAGGGGGAAGCGCGCCAGGACGCGCCAGGATTGCCGGCGGCGGGAGGCCACCGCCGCCGCGAGCGCCTCCTCCACCGTGAGGGTCGGGAACAGGGACGCGACCTGGAAGGCCCGGGTCATTCCGCGCCGCACCACCTCCAGGCTCGACAGGCCGACGAGGTCGGCGCCGTCGAACAGCACCCGGCCGGCATCGGGCCGGATGTGGCCCGAGATCAGGTTGAAGAACGTGGTCTTGCCGGCGCCGTTGGGCCCGATGATCGCGGTGAGCGAGCCGTCGGGGAAGTCGATCGAGACGTCCCGGGTCGCCCGCACGCCGCCGAAGGACTTGGACAGGTGCTCGACCCGCAGCATCAGGTGGTCCCCTTCCGGACCCCGTCGAGCCGGACCTCGCCGGGGCCCCGCGCCGCCTCGGCGCGCGCCGAGGCGGTGGGCGCCGAGGCGGCGCGCGCCGAGGCGGCGCGGGCGGCCCGGCGCTCCCCGAGATGCTCGTGCACGAAGTCGGCGACGCCCCGGCGCAGCCCGAGCACGATCACCAGGATGACGGTGCCGAGCACGAGGCCGTGGTGCTCGGTGTAGACCGTGACGTAGTGGTTGAGGGTCTGGAGGAGCAGCGCGCCGACGAGGGGGCCGAGGAAGAGCTGCGTGCCCCCCAGCATGATCATGAAGATCGCCTCGCCGGAGGTGGTCCAGAAGCCGAATTCCGGGTAGGCGCCGGAGACGAACAGGGCCAGGATGATGCCGCCGACGCTCGCCATGGCGCCGGCCAGCACGAAGATGCCGAGCTTCATGCGCAGCACGTCGAGCCCCAGGAAGGCGGCCCGGGCCGGGTTGTCGCGGATCAGCCGCAGGCTGTAGCCGAAGGGCGATTGCGTCACCTGCCGCATGATGCCGAGGCAGGCCACGAACAGCACGGCGCAGACCCCGTAGAGCGTGCCGGCCTGGCCGAGGTCGAGCCCGAGGAAGGGCGGCCGCGGGATGCCCCCGCGCAGGCCCTGGTCGCCCCCGGTCAGGCTCACCCAGGTCAGGATGACGCTGTGGATGAACATCTGGAACGCCAGGGTGATGAAGGAGAAGTAGATCGCCTTCAGCCGCACGCAGATGGCCCCGATGACGAGGGCGAGCAGGGCCGTGCCGGCCACGGCCGCCAGCATGGCGAGGGGGAGCGAGACCCGCCCGGACTGCATCAGCAGGCCGAACGCGTAGGCGCCCGAGGCGAAGTAGGCGGCGTGCCCGAACGAGACCAGGCCGGTGAGCCCGACCAGGAGGTTGAGCGACATCGCGAGCAGCCCGTACGCGATGGTGTAGATCAGGAAGTCGCGCAGGGCCGGCTGGGGAAACAGCAGCGGCAGGACGAGCAGGACCGCCAGCAGGGCGAGCCCCGCGAGGGCGTCGCGCAGGAGGCCGGGCCGCAGGAGGCCGGGCCGCCTCATGCGGCCTCCCGGCCGAGGAGGCCGCTCGGCTTCAGCATCAGCACCAGCGCCATGATGGCGAACATGGTCCCGTCGACGAAGAGCGGGAAGCCGATCGCCCCGAAGGCCCGGGTGAAGCCGATCAGGAGCGCGGCCAGGAACGCCCCGGCGATGGAGCCCATGCCGCCGATCACCGTGACGATGAAGCTCTCGATCAGGATCGAGAGGCCCATGCCGGGGGTCAGGGTGCGGATCGGGGCGGCGAGCGCCCCCGCGACGCCGGCGAGCAGGCTGCCGAGGCCGAACACGCCGGCGTAGAGCAGCGTGGTGTTGATCCCGAGCGCGCCGACCATCTGCGGGTTGATGGCGAGCGCCCGCACGATCTTGCCGGTGCGGGTCCTGTTGATGCCGAGCCAGAGGGCGAGGCCCGCGGCCAGCGCCATGCCGACCATGAACAGGTAGTAGGCCGGGATGAAGCCGCCCGCGACCTCGACGGGCGGGGCCGCGAAGGCCTCGGGCATGCCCATCAGGCGGTACTCGCCGCCGTAGAGGATCTTCACCCCGTCGTCGAGGATCAGGATCACGGCGTAGCAGACGAGGAGCTGCATCAGCAGGTCGCGCCCGTAGACCCGGCTCATGATCAGCCGCTCGAAGGCGACGCCGACGGCCGCGACGCCGAGGGCGCCCGCCGCCAGGGCCGCCAGGAAGCTCCCGGTCAGCGTGTAGGCCGAGAAGGCGAAGTAGGCGCCCAGCATGTAGAAGGCGCCGTGCGCGAAGTTGATCACCCCGAGCACGCCGAAGATCAGCGACAGCCCGGCCGCCACCAGGAAGAGCAGCGTGCCGACGATCAGGCCGGTGGAGACCTGGGTGACGGCGCAGGACGCCGACGCCACGCAGGCGGCGAGAGCCTCGAGGTTCAAGGCGACCTCCGGGTCGGGCGTGCCGGGAGGAGGCTCACGCGTACCCCTTCGCTTTCTTCCACTGCGCCTCGAGCTCGAGGATCTTGCCCCAGTCGTCCTGCGCGAAATCCTCGACGAAGGGCGCCTTCGGCACGGTGCGGCCCCAGGCCACCGGGTAGCCCACGATGGTGTGGTCGGTGTCCCGCATGGTGATGGCCTCCGCGACCGCGAAGGGCGAAGCGAGCGTCATGCCCTTGAGCGTGGCGGCGAGCGCCGCGCCTTCGGTGCGCCCGCCGGTGCGCTTGAGCGCCTCGGCGATGAACTGGCAGGCGAGGTAGGTCTGCCAGGCCCAGTTGGTGGGCTCGTGGTTGGCGATCCTGGCGAACCCGTCCGCGAAGGCCGCGTTGGCGGGCTTTCCCGGGTAGTTGCGGTTGTAGCGGTAGGCGGTGTTGAGGCCGGGCGGCAGCTGCTTGATCGCGGTGAGCACCGGCGGATCCCCGAGCCCGCCCGAGAAGAAGCCCACGTTGGCGAACAGGCGGTAGAGGTTGCCCTGCTCGATGAAGGCCACGAGGTCGCCGCCCCACAGGGCCGAGTACATCGCCTGCGGCTTGACCTGCAGCACCTTGGTGATGCTCTCGGTGTAGTCGGGTGCGAACAGCTTCGGCCAGACCTGATCGACGACCTCGATCGAGGGCTCGAAGAGCTTGGTGAACTCGAGGAACTCCGCGGTGTTGTCGCGGCCGTAAGCGTAGTCGGGCGAGCACGTCATCCAGCGCCGGAGGCCCTTCTCCCTGGCGATCTTCGCCGCGTAGGTGCCGCCCGCCACCGCGTCGTGGATGCCCTGGCGCGCGCACCGGAAGGCGGTCTTCACGTGCAGCTTCGGGTCGGCGGAGAGCGAGGAGGTCTCCGAGCAGGTGTGCAGGCACAGGACCGGCAGGTCGCGGATCACCTCGTGCACCGCGAAGGCGCCCGACGAGGCCTCGCCGTCGATGATGATCTCGCAGCCGTCGTTGTTGATGAGGTCGCGGGTGACCTTGGCGGCCTCGTCCGGGCGGCCCTTGGAGTCGCGCTCGACGAGCTCCAGGGGGCGGCCGGCGATGCCGCCGGCCTCGTTGATCTGCCGGAAGGCGAGCTGCACCGCGGCCCGCGCCGAGGTGCCCAGGATCGCGACGCGGCCCGACAGGATGGTGGGCATGCCGATCCGCAGGACCTTGGCCTGGGCGCCCGCGATGTGGGGAAAGCCCGTGATGGCCGCGCCCGCGGCGAGGCCGCGCAGTACCTGCCGCCGGCCCAGGACGCGGCCCGGCCCGCCGCTGCTCTCGGTGTCCATGTCGTCCCGTCCCTAGGCTCGTACCCCGGGTGTTGCCCCGGTGGGGTTTCAACGCGTTTTTCGTGTGCGCTGACAATTGGATCGCGGCGATCCACGAGGATCGCCGAGATCCTCAGGCATGCCCGCGGCCGAGTCAACGCCGTCCCGCCGCCAGGTCGACGCCGTGCGCCCGGGGCGGGAGGAGGGGCGCTGGGCGGGAGGAGGGGCGCCCGGGCGTCCGCCCCGGGAGCCGGGCGGGATCAGGACAGCGCGACGGCGATGACCGCCAGGGGCAGCCCGTCGAGCCGGGTGCTCCAGCGCTCGCCCGCCGCGACCGGGAGCGCCCGGGTGAGCGTGCCCGTCGAGACGATCTCGCCGGGGGCGAGCGGCGGGCTCGCCGGATCGGCCGCGAGCCCGTCGACGAGGTGGCGCAGGGCGCTGAGCGGCCCGCCCCCGAGGACGTTCCCGGCCTGGCCGCGATCCGCCTCGGCGCCGTCGCGCAGCAGCGTGATCCGGAAGCGCGCGAGGGCGTCGAACCAGGCGTCGGCGGCATCGGCCGTGACCGCGGCCGGCGGCCCGAGGAGCAGGGCCCCGTGCAGGCCGAACGCCGCGACGGTGTCGGCGGCCGCGAAGCGCCAGCCGGGGAAGAGCGACTGCACGATCTCGAAGCCGTGCGCGACCCACTCCACGCAGGACAGTAGCGCCCGCTCGTCCATGCCGGGCGCGGGGGCGCGGCCCAGGCCGAACACGATCTCCGGCTCGATGCGCGGCTCGACCACGCCAGCGAGGCCGAAGGAGCCGGCCCGGTCGGCGAGGCGGTGCAGGGTGGTGTCGTAGACGTAGCCCCAGATCGGGGCGTCCACGGCGTACTCGGCCCAGATCGAGGTGTTGGTGAAGCCGACCTTGCGCCCGACGACCCGCTCGCCGCGGGCCTCGCGCAGGCGCCGGACCGACGCGGCGACCCGGTAGGCCTCGCCCAGGGTCAGGCCGCCGCCGCGCCCCACCGGCGACGGGATCTGGCGGCGCCCGTCGAGGGCCGAGAGGACCGCGCGGGCGGTCTCGTCGGCGAGGCTGTCCGCGATCGTGCCCGCCATGCTCTCTCCTCCGCGATCCGGGCCGCAACGACCCCGTAGCAGAACACCCCGGCCGGCGCCGGGGTCCCGCGCCGCCGCGGCCCGCGTCCCGGCCGCGCGGGCGCCGGGCCGGGGCGCGGCGGCGGGCGGGCGCCGCGGGGGCGGCTTGACATCACGCGCGGGTTTCACCCATGCTTCCAAGCCGATCCGGCAAGCCTCTGACGGGACAATGCTTTCTCAGACAGCCCGAGCGCCGGCCCGCCGTGTACTACGCCGCGGCGCGGGACGCGGCCGGCGCCGCTTCGGATCGCCGGGCCCGGCGATCCGTCCCCTGCTGCTCCTGCTGCTCCTCGCCGGCGCCGCGGGCGCGGCCGACGAGACGGCCCCGCACCGGCGGCCGGTGGCGGTGGTGGCCGACCAGAGCCTCGAGGTGGCGCCCGGCGCCCGCCTGCGGCTGTTCGCGTCCGCCGACCTCGACCGGCCGCAGCCCGACGTCACCCGGGCGGTGATCGTGCTGCACGGCCGCCTGCGCGACGCCGCCGTGTACTACGCCGCGGCGCAGGCGGCGCGGGACGCGGCCGGCGCGGACGGGGCCGGGGCCCTGCTGGTGGTGCCGCAATTCCTCGCCGAGGCGGACTGGGCCGGCCACCGCCTCCCCGCGGACGTGCTGCGCTGGACCCTGGAGGGCTGGCAGGGGGGCGAGGACGCCCTCGGGCCGCAGGCCCTGAGCTCCTTCGACGCCCTCGACGCCGTCCTGCGCCGGCTGTCGGACCGCGGGCGGTTCCCGCACCTGCGCCGCGTCGTGGTCGCCGGGCACTCGGGCGGCGGGCAGGTGGCGCAGCGCTACGCCGTGCTGTCGCGGGCCGGCGCCGCCCTCGCGGCGGCGGGCGTGGACCTGCGCTACGTCGTCGCCAACCCGAGCAGCTACGCCTACTTCACGGCCGAGCGGCCCGGGCCCACGGCCGGCTGCGCGGGCTTCGACCGCTGGAAGTACGGCATGGGCGACCTGCCGCGCTACGCCGGCGGCGCGGGCCCGGCGGCGCTCGAGGCCGCCTACGTGGCCCGGCCGGTGACCTACCTGCTCGGCGGGCGCGACACCGACCCCCGCCATCCGGCCCTCGACACGACCTGCATGGCCGAGGCGCAGGGGCCGAACCGCCTCGCCCGCGGGCAGGCCTACGTGGCCGCCCTGCGGGCCCGGCACCCCGACCTCGGCCAGCCCCTCCACGTCGTGCCGGGAATCGGTCATGACGGGGCCCGGATGCTGGGCTCGGCGTGCGGCCTCGCGGCCCTGTTCGACGCGCCCGGATGCGCGCCGGAGCCGGGGCCGGGGCGCGCGCCCGGACCCTGAGGCGGCGGGTCCCGCACCTGGCCCGGCCAGAGCCGAGGGACGCGGGCGAGACGAGGACGACAGCATGACGAACCGAGCGAAGGTGGCCTTCATCGGCACGGGGGGCACGATCTCGTCGGTGGGCCGGGATTCCCTCGACCTCATCGACTACACGGCGACCGGGCAGCGCCTCGAGGCCGGCGCCATCCTCGACCGGGTGCCCGAGGCGCGCGCCGTCGCCGACCTCGTGGCGGTGCCGTTCCGGACCGTGACGAGCCCGGGCATCGGCTTTTCCGAGTGGCGCGAGCTCGTCGGCCTGTGCGAGCGCCTGGCGGGCGAGCACCCGGACCTCGCCGGCATCGTGATCGGCCACGGCACCGCCACCCTGGAGGAGACCGCCTACGCGCTCGGCCTCACGCTCACGGTGGACCTCCCGGTGGTGCTCGTGGGCGCGCAGCGGCCGATCAGCGCCCTGTCGGGCGACGCGGGCATGAATCTGGTGGCGGCCATCCGCACGGCGGCGGCGCCGGCGTCCCGCGGCCGGGGCGTCCTGGTCGTGCTCAACGACGAGATCCAGGCCGCCCGCGAGGTGACGAAGACCTCGGTGGCGCGGCTCCAGACCTTCCGGACCCCGGATTTCGGAATCCTCGGCCAGGTCGACGGCGCCGCGGTGCACTACTACCGCCGGCCCGAGCGGCGCCACGCCCCCGGCACGCCGTTCGACATCCGCGCCCTCGCGGCCCTGCCCCGGGTGGACGTGTCCTACGCCTATGCGGACGCGGACGGCACGGCGGTGCGGGCCTTCGCGGCCGCCGGGGCCCGGGGCCTCGTCTCGGCGGGCCTCGCGCCCGGGATGACGCCCCCGGCGGAGGCCGACGCCCTGGCGCAGGCGGTCGCCGCCGGCATCGTGGTGGTGCAGTCGACGCGGGCCGGCAGCGGCGTGGTGCCGGTGACGACGCGGCTGGCCGAGCGCGGCATCCTGAGCGCCGACAACCTCACGCCGCAGAAGGCCCGCATCCTGCTCGCCCTCGCCCTCACGGTGACGCGCGAGCCCGGCGCCATCGCGGAGATCTTCGCGACCTACTGACCGGCGCCCCCCGGCGGGCAGGGGCCGGACACACTTCGTCACACGCTCCACATCATCGCGCAACGAACCCGGCTTAGGCGTGGGGGACCGCCGGGGCCCCGCCCCGGCGCGGACCAGCGGGCCGGGCGATCCGCCCCCCAGCAGCCCGGCCCGCTGCGACGCGCCTCGTGCCGCGGCCGTCCCCCGCGAGGCCCGCCTCGCCGCCGGGGCGGACGGCGCCATATGAGGGGGCCGGTGCGCGCGCCGGGAGGGAGCATCATGAGCCGGAACACCGGGGCCCCGCCCGGGCGAGGGGGCGGCGCATGGTCCGCCTGAACGAGATCCGGGCGGGCGAGGTCGCGGTCGAGGCGCCCACCGCCGCCGATGCGGGCCTCGTCTTCGTCGGCCGCATCCGAACGCCCTGGACCGATCGGCTCGCCTGCCCGCGCCAGGGCCGGAGCGACGGGCCGACCTGCCGCATCGAGGTGTTCGCCCCCTGGCGGGAGGCCCTCGACGGGGTCGCGCTCTACGCCCGCCTCGAGGTGCTCTACTGGCTCCACCTCTCGCGGCGCGACCTCGTGCGCCAGAGCCCCGCGAGCGACGGGGTGGCGCGGGGCACCTTCAGCCTGCGCTCGCCGGTGCGGCCGAACCCGATCGGCACCAGCATCGCCACCCTGGTGCGGGCCGAGCCGGGCCTGCTGCACGTGCGTGGGCTCGACTGCCTGGACGGCACGCCGCTCCTCGACATCAAGCCGGACCGCAGCCTGTTCACGCCGCTCGCCCCGCCCCAGCCCGGCGACGCGCAGGCCGGGGACCCGCCGCGCCCGGGCGGGTAGGTGCCGCGGGCGGACAGGTCCCGGGGGCCGGCAGGCGCACGGGCGGAGGCGCGGGTGTGTGGACGGATGGGCAGGCGCTCGCGACGGCAGGGCGGACGGCACGCGGGAGCGCTCCCGCGCTGGCTCTGCGCCGCGCTCCTGGGCATGGCTCCGGCCGCCGCCGGGGAGGCCTCGGGGGCGGCGCCGGACGCGGCGGTCGCGCCCCTGCCGGTGCAGGAGGTCGCGCCCGGGGTCTTCGTCTACGCCGCGCCCTACGCGCTCGCCGGGCGGGACAATGCCGGGGCGATCGCCAACGTGGGCTTCGTGGTCGGGCGCGAGGCCGTCGCGGTGATCGACACCGGCGGCAGCCTCGCGGCCGGGCGGCGCCTGCTGGCGGCCCTGCGGCGGACGACCCCACTGCCGGTCCGCTACGTGATCAACACCCACGTGCATCCCGACCACCTGCTGGGCAACGCCGCCTTCCTGGGCGAGGGGGCGACCTTCGTGGGCCACCGCGCCCTGCCGGACGCCCTGGCGGCCCGGGCCGAGAGCTACCTGCGATCGAACGCGGCCCTCGTCGGCCCGGATTTCGCCGGCACCCGGATCGTGCCGCCGACGCGCCTCGTCGAGGCCAGCCTCGATCTCGACCTCGGCGGCCGCCGCCTGCGCCTCGAGGCCTGGCCGACCGCCCACACCAACAGCGACCTCACGGTGCGCGACGAGGCCACCGACACCTGGTTCCTGGGCGACCTCCTGTTCGTCGGCCACGTCCCGGCCCTCGACGGCCGGCTCGCCGGGTGGATCGCGGTGCTGCGCCGCCTGCGCGAGCGGCCCGCCGCCCGGGTGGTGCCCGGGCACGGCCCGGCCGCGGTGCCCTGGCCCGCGGCGGCGGGGCCGATCGACCGCTACCTCGCGGCGCTCGCCGCGCAGGTGCGCGCCATGGTGAGGGACGGGCGGCCGATCGGGGAGGCCGGCCGGGCCGTGCCGGACGAGGCCCGGGACTGGGCCCTGTTCGGGGACTTCAACGCCCGCAACGCCACCGCCGCCTACCAGGAGCTCGAGTGGGAATGAGCCGCCGGGGACGACCCGGCAGCGGCCCGGTGCCGCAGCGGGCGCGCACGTATTCGTTGCGGACGAGACGAATGGGCTCTACACAAGTAGTTGATGTTGCAATGCACAATTTTCATGTTGCTCAGCAACACAGAGCGGATTTCATACTTTAGTTATCGTTTTCGACCTCCCGGAGTGCGGTGATGCCGCGGCGCCGCGTGTTGACGCCGCCGGTTTTTCTCTTAGAGTTCCTTCAAGCTTCGGTTTCAACGGTGCCGCCAGGGGAAGGCGGTGGTCGGTTCGCAGACACGGCAACGCCCTCGCGGCATGCGGTCGCCAGCCCGGCTGGCACGCAGGTCCGGTTGTGACACGCTGCCGAAGCTCAAAGCTCCCCAAGCGCAAACAGCAGGTACCGTCCTGACACGTCCCAACCCGAGGCGTGCAGCGGAATACACCTGTCGGAGGAATCCATGAGAGCGGTCCATCTCCTAGCGGTGAGTGCTGGCATCCTCGGCGTCGCGCCGGCCTTGGCGAACGAGGACGTCCTGAAGCGGTCCGGGAACCCGGCCGAGCAGGTGCTCCAGACGGTCGACTACGCCAACACCCGCTACTCCAAGCTCGACCAGATCAACACCGGCAACGTCGCCAAGCTGCAGGTGGCCTGGACCTTCTCCACCGGGGTGCTGCGCGGCCACGAGGGCTCGCCCCTGGTGGTGGGCGACATGATGTACGTGCACACGCCCTTCCCCAACATCGTCTACGCCCTCGACCTCAGCCAGGACGGCAAGATCGTCTGGAAGTACGAGCCCAAGCAGGACCCGAACGTCATCCCGGTGATGTGCTGCGACACGGTCAACCGCGGCCTGGCCTACGCGGACGGCGCGATCTTCCTGCACCAGGCCGACACCACCCTGGTGTCGCTCGACGCCAAGTCCGGCAAGGTCAACTGGTCGGTCCAGAACGGCGACCCGAAGGTCGGCGAGACCAACACCGCCACGGTGATGCCGGTCAAGGACAAGCTGATCGTGGGCATCTCGGGCGCCGAGTACGGCATCCGCGGCCACGTCACGGCCTACGACCTCAAGACCGGCAAGCAGGCCTGGCGGGCCTACAATGTCGGTCCGGACGCCGAGATGAAGATCGACCCGGAGAAGACCACGGAGCTGGGCAAGCCGGTCGGCAAGGACTCGTCGATCAAGACCTGGGAAGGCGACCAGTGGAAGACCGGCGGAGCCTCGACCTGGGGCTGGTACTCCTACGATCCGAAGCTGAACCTCGTCTATTACGGCACCGGCAACCCCTCGACCTGGAACCCGAAGCAGCGCCCGGGGGACAACAAGTGGTCGATGACGGTGTTCGCGCGTGACGCCGACACCGGCATGGCGAAGTGGGTCTACCAGATGACGCCCCACGACGAGTGGGATTACGACGGCATCAACGAGATGATCCTGACGGATCAGAAGATCGACGGGAAGGAGCGCCCGCTCCTGACGCACTTCGACCGCAACGGCTTCGGCTACACGCTCGACCGCGCCACCGGCGAGCTCCTCGTCGCCGAGAAGTTTGACCCCGCCGTCAACTGGGCCACGAAGGTCGACCAGGACAAGTCCTCGAAGACCTACGGCCGCCCGCTCGTGGTCGCCAAGTACTCGACCGACCAGAACGGCGAGGACACGAACTCGAAGGGCATCTGCCCGGCGGCGCTCGGCTCCAAGGACCAGCAGCCGGCGGCCTACTCGCCCAAGACCAACCTGTTCTACGTGCCGACCAACCACGTCTGCATGGACTACGAGCCGTTCCGGGTGACCTACACCCCGGGCCAGCCCTACGTCGGGGCGACCCTGTCGATGTACCCGGCGCCCAACAGCCACGGCGGCATGGGCAACTTCGTCGCCTGGGACGGCACCGCCGGCAAGATCAAGTGGTCGCTGCCCGAGCAGTTCTCGGTCTGGTCGGGCGCGCTCGCCACGGCCGGGGACGTGGTCTTCTACGGCACGCTGGAAGGCTACCTGAAGGCGGTCGACGCCAAGACGGGCAAGGAACTCTACAAGTTCAAGACCCCGTCGGGCATCATCGGCAACGTGATGACCTACCAGCACAAGGGCAAGCAGCACGTCGCGGTCCTGTCGGGCGTCGGCGGCTGGGCGGGCATCGGCCTCGCGGCCGGGCTCACCGACCCGAACGCCGGCCTCGGCGCGGTGGGCGGCTACGCGGCCCTGTCGAACTACACCAACCTCGGTGGCCAGCTCACGGTCTTCAACCTGCCGAACTGATCGGCCGGCGGCCTGAGACACCAAGGACACTCGACCTAAGTCCGGGCCGGCGCGGGTTCCCGCGCCGGCTCCCTCATGATTAGATGGTTCTTCAGGATGGCTGCCCATCATTGTCTGCGCGAGCCGTCCCAAGAGTCAGGGAGAAACGTCCGTTGCTTGACCTCAGCAAAGCTGTTCTGCGGCCGCTCGTGGCCGGCCTCGCCCTAGCAACCCTCGCGCTGGTTGCCGTACATGCTGAGGATGCCAAGACCGCCGACCCGTCCCTCGCCAACCAGCTCAACCCGAACGACAAGACCGCGGAGCCCGACCCGAAGCTCCTGGCCAAGGACGCCGCCGTGAAGGTGGAGGACGGCAAGTACGCGGACGCCGAGGGCCACCCGACCTTCCGCATCACCGATGCCGGCAAGAAGGTCGACTGGTACACCTACTCGGGCTACCGCCGCTACCACGCCGAGTGCCACGTCTGCCACGGCCCCGACGGCATGGGCTCGACCTACGCGCCCGGCCTCAAGGATTCCCTCAAGTACCTCTCCTACGAGGAGTTCGTCGGCATCATCGCGGGCGGCAAGCAGGACGTGAACGCATCGTCCCAGAAGGTCATGCCGGCCTTCGGCGACAACAAGAACGTCATGTGCTACGTCGACGACATCTACGTCTACCTGAAGGCCCGGGCCGCCGGCGCCTGGGGCCGCACGCGGCCCGGCGACAAGGAGGACAAGCCGGAGGCGGCGCGCAAGCAGGAGAAGGAGTGCCTGGGCGGCTGATGGCGCGGCTCTCCCTCCGGGGGGCCAGCGCCCCCCTCGTCGTCGCCGGCCTCGCCGCGGCGGGGCCGGGGCCGGGCGCGCGTGCGCAATCCCTGCCCGACCTCGTCACCCCCGACGTCCTGCGGGTCTGCGCCGACCCGGGCAACATGCCGTTCTCCGCGCGCCGGGGGGACGGGTTCGAGAACCGCATCGCGGCGATCCTCGCCGACGAGCTCAAGGTCAAGGTCCGGTCCTACTGGCTGACGCAGGGACCGGGCTTCGTGCGCAACACGCTGGGCACCGGCCTGTGCGACGTCATCGTCGGCTCGGCCTTCGGCAGCGAGCTCGTGCAGCACACCAACCCGTACTACCGCTCCGCCTACACCCTGGTGTCGCGCCGCGGCGAGCTCGCGGGCGTGACGCAGCTCGACGACCCGCGCCTGAAGGGCCGCAGCATCGGCGTCATCGCCGGCACGCCGCCGGTCAACCGCATGGGGGAGGTGGGGCTCGTCGGCACGATGCGGCCCTACGCGCCCTACCAGTTCGATCCGGGCCGCAAGCACCAGACCGTCTCGGCCGAGATCGTGGCGGACGTCGCCGCCGGGACGATCGACGCCGCGATCCTGTGGGGGCCGGCCGCCGGATGGCTGGCGCGGGAGAGCGCCGTCCCGCTCGACGTGGTCCCGCTCCTGCGCGAGCCCGACCGCCCCCCGCTCGCCTACCGCATCGCCATGGGCGTGCGCCACGGCGAGAACGAGTGGAAGCGCACCCTCAACACCGCCCTGCGCAAGCGCCGGGCCGAGATCGCGCAGGTGCTGCGCGACTACGCCGTGCCGCTCCTCGACGAGGAGGAGAACCGGCTGCTCCCGGCGGAGGCGGCGCCCGCCGGCGACGCGGCCGGGGAGGCGGGCCCGACGCGGCCCGCGGATCCGCGGCCGTGAGGGCCGCGGCCCTGGCGCTCGCCGCGCTCCTCGCGGCGGCCGGTGCCCGGGCCGAGGCGCCGCCCGAGCCGGAGGGCTACCGCGGGGAGAATTTCCGCGCGCCCACGCCCGCGACGCTGCGCGGCGCCACGGTGGTGACCACGCCGGAGGCCGAGGCGCTCTGGCGCGCGGGCGCGGCCTTCATCGACGTGCTGCCGCTGCCGCCGCGCCCGCGCGCGCTCCCGCCCGGCACGCTCTGGCGCGACCCGCCCCGCGACAGCATCCCGCGGGCGCACTGGCTCGCCAACACGGGCTTCGGCGCCCTGGCGCCGGGGACGGAGGCCGACTTCCGGCAGGGGCTCGCGGCCGCCGCCGACGGGGACCTCGACGCGCCGCTGGTCTTCTTCTGCCTGCGGGACTGCTGGATGTCCTGGAACGCCGCCAAGCGTGCCCTCGCGTACGGCTACCGGCGCGTGCACTGGTACCCGGAGGGCACCGACGGCTGGGGCGAGGCCGGCCTGCCCCTGGAGCGCGCCCGCCCGACGGCGCCCTGACTCGACGCCGGGGCCTCCGCCGTGCCATCCCGGCCCCGACGGGCTGGCCGGGGAGGGCACCATGACGGTCGAGAAAGTCGCCATCGTCACCGCGGGCGGGAGCGGCATGGGGGCCGGCGCGGCCCGCAGGCTCGCGGCGGACGGGTTCCGGGTCGCGATCCTGTCGTCGTCCGGCAAGGGCGAGGCGCTCGCCGCCGCGCTCGGCGGGATCGGGGTCACCGGCTCCAACCAGTCGGCCGACGACGTCGCGCGGCTGGTGGAGCGGACGATGGAGCGCTTCGGCCGGGTCGACGTCCTGGTCAACAGCGCGGGGCACGGGCCGCGCGGGCCGCTCCTCGACCTCGCGGACGAGGACTGGCACCGGGGCCTGGAGGTGTACTTCCTGAACGTGGTGCGGCCGACCCGCCTGGTGACGCCGATCATGCAGGCCCAGGGCGGCGGCGCGATCATCAACATCTCGACCTTCGCGGCCTTCGAGCCCGATCCGGCCTTCCCGACCTCCGGGGTGTTCCGGGCGGGGCTCGCCTCGTTCGCCAAGCTGTTCGCGGACCGCTACGCCGCCGACAACGTCCGCATGAACAACGTCCTGCCGGGCTTCATCGACAGCCTGCCCGAGAAGCCCGGCATCCGCGAGCGCGTGCCGATGGGACGCTACGGCCGGACGGAGGAGATCGCCGCCGTGGTGGCCTTCCTGGCCTCGGAGGGCGCCGGCTACATCACCGGCCAGAACCTGCGGGTCGACGGCGGCATCACCCGGTCGGTGTAGGGCGCGCGCCGGTCCCGGCGCGGGCCGCGTCAGGGCGGCACCGGCACGATGCCGGCGCGGTCGAGCTTCGCCAGGGCCGCCCGCACCGTCTCGCCGCCGATGACGAGTTCGGGGGCGATCTCCGCGAGGGGCACGAGCACGAAGGCGCGCTCGCGCACGAAGCGGTGGGGCAGCACCAGGCGCGCGTCGCTCACGGCGGCGCCCGCGTAGTGCAGGACGTCGATGTCGATGATCCGCGGGCCCCAGCGGCGCGCCCGCACCCGGCCGAGGCGGGCCTCGACGGCGAGGCAGGCCTCCAGCAGGGCGTGGGGGTCGAGGGCGGTCTCGACCGCGAGGGCGGCGTTGAGGAACCAGTCCTGCTCGGTGTCGCCCCAGGGCGGCGTGCGGTAGTCCCGCGAGCGGGCGGTGACGCGGATGCCCGGCGTCGCCGCGAGCGCCGCGGCGGCGCGCGCCAGCATGGCGGCCTTGTCGCCGAGGTTGCTGCCCAGGCCCAGATAGGCCTCAGCCACGGCGGGTCCTCGTGACCTCGACCGCCACGCCGTCGAGGACCAGCGGCACCGGCGCGCCGGGCTTGTCGACCCGCACGGTGATCGCCGCGAGGGCCGGGAAGGCCGCGAGCGCCTCCGCCGCGATGGTCTCGGCCAGGGCCTCGATGAGCCGGAAGCGCCGCTGCGTCGCGATGGCGTGGCTCAGGGCCGCGAGGTCGGCGTAGCTCACGGTCGCCGCGATGTCGTCCCGGCGCCCGGCCTCGCCGAGGTCGAGCCGGGCCTCCAGGGAGAGGTAGAAGCGCTGCCCGAGGGTGTTCTCCTCGGGCAGCACGCCGTGATGGGCGAAGACCGCGAGGCGGTGGATCAGGATCCGGTCCACGGCCTCACGCTCCCGGGCGGCGCGTGATCGCGTCGACGACCTGGCAGGCCTCGACGTGGGGGCGCACGTCGTGGACCCGCACGATGTCGGCGCCGCGCGCGGCGGCCACGACGTGGGCCGCGATGGAGCCGAACAGCCGGTCGGCCGGCGCCGTCGCGGCGTTGTGGATGCGCCCGAGCACGGACTTGCGCGAGACGCCGACGAGGACCGGGAAGCCGAGGGCCCGCAATTCGGGCAGGCGCCGCAGGGCCTCCAGGTGCTGCTCCCAGCTCTTGCCGAAGCCGATGCCGGGATCGAGCACGATGTCGCGGTCCGCGATGCCGGCCCGGCGGGCGATCACGAGGGAGCGCTCGAAGAAGCGCCGCATCTCGTCCACGATGTCGAGGCCGGCATCCACGCTCTCGCGGTTGTGCATCACCACGACCGGGGCGCCGTGATGGGCCGCCACCGCGGCGATCTCGGGCTCGCGCTGGAGCCCCCAGACGTCGTTGACGATCCGGGCGCCGGCCCTGAGGGCCGCCTCGGCCGTCGCGGCCTTGTAGGTGTCGATGGAGACCGGGACCGCGAGGGCGGGGGCGAGGGCGGCGATCACCGGCAGCACCCGCGCCTGCTCCTCCTCGGCCGAGACCGGGCTGTGGCCGGGCCGGGTCGATTCGCCCCCGACGTCGAGGAGCGCCGCGCCCTCCTCCACGAGGCGCGCGCCCTGGGCCCGCGCGGCCTCGGGGTCTTGGAAGCGCCCGCCGTCCGAGAACGAATCCGGCGTGACGTTCAGGATGCCCATCACCAGCGTGCGGCGCCCGAGATCCGGCAGCAGGGCTTCGAGGGCGGAGGCGGGCGACGTCGTCACGCAGGGTCCTTCCGGGCGCGGAGCGTGCCGGCCGGGATAGGCCGGACGGACGCCGCGCGCAACGCCCCGGGCGGCCGGTCCCGCTCCGGCGGGCCGGCGCGAAGGCGCGCCCGATCAGCGGCTTATCCTGGCGCGCGGGCGGGCGCGCCCCTACATTGGTCCGGGATCGGGAGGCCGTCGGTCGGCCCGGGACGGGAGAGCGCGATGAGGGCACCAGCGTGGCTGCCGGTTCTGGCCGGGCTCGCGCTCGCCGGGGCGGCGACGGCGGGACGCGCCGCCGACGAGGCCCGGCCGGAGACCACCTGGGCCGAGCTGCGCCCGACCATCGCCGGCGCGCGCCCGGTCCTGGACGGCGCCGGGCTCCTGAGCCTGGAGGCGCCCCGGCGCGCCGAGGACGCCGCGATCGTGCCGGTGAGCGTGACGATCGCCCTCCCGGAGGGCGATCCCCGGCGGGTCACGGCCCTGACGCTCGTGGTCGACGAGAACCCCGCGCCCGTCGTCGGCACCGTGCGGTTCCCGGGCGGGCAGCGGCACTTCGCCCTCTCCACCCGGATCCGGGTGAACTCCTACTCGTACGTCCGGGCGATCGCCGAGACCGGGGACGGCGCCCTCCACATGGTCCGGGCCTACGTCAAGGCGGCGGGGGGATGCTCGGCGCCGGCCGTGAAGGACCCGGCCGACGCGCGGGCGAATCTCGGCCGGATGCGCTTCCGCGCCTTCGCGGACCGCGGCGAGGCCCAGGTCCAGATCCGCCATCCCAACAATTCCGGCCTCCAGATGGACCAGGTCACCCGGCTCTACACGCCGGCCTGGTTCGTCGAGTCGCTCGACGTGCGCCAGGGCGACCGGCCGCTGCTCACCATGACGGGCGGCATCTCGATCAGCGAGGACCCGACCTTCCGCTTCACCTACGCGGGGACGGCGGAGCCCGTGACGGTGTCGGCCCGGGACACGGAGGGGCGCGTGTTCACGCAGACCTTCCCGGCGGGCGGGAGCTGACGGCCGGGGCCCGCCCCCGGGGCCTACGGGAGGCCCCCGGGAGGCGCCGTCAGAACCAGCGCTCCTTGACCACGATGGTGTCGCCCGGCCGCACCGGGTAGGTCATCGGCACGATGCCGGCGACGAGGCCCGCCGGGCCCTCCCGGGTCAGCACCGCGTAGTCCCGGGCGGCGCGGGGGCCGAAGCCGGCCGCGATCGCCACCGCGGTCTCGACCGTCATGCCGTTGACGTAGGGGTACTGGCCCGAGGTCGTGACCTCGCCGAGGATGAAGAACGGCCGGTAGACGTCGACCTCGACGGTCACGTGCGGCTCGCGCACGAAGCCGTCGCGCAGGCGCGCCTCGATGGCCCGGGCGGCCTGGGCGGTGGTGCCGCCCGCGACCCTGACGGCGCCGATGAGGGGCAGCGCGATGCGCCCCGCGCCGTCGACCGCGTAGATGTTCGAGAGGTTGTCCTGCCCGAACACGATCACCCGCAGGCGGTCGCCGGCGGCGAGCGGGTAGGCGGGACTGATCGACCCGGTGCCGATCTCGTCGAGCAGGGCCGTGCGGTACTCGGGACGGAAGCAGCCGCCGAGGGCGAGCGTGGTCGCCAAGCCTGTGAGAAGGGCGCGTCGGTTCATCGCTTCCGGCCAGTTCGACTCCGTTCCCGAGGTCTAGGCGGACATGGTTAATGAAGTCTGACGCGGGCTGCGGCGGCGGCTCGACTTGCGTTCGTCGGGGCACGGCCGGGTCTTAACCCCCCGGCAATCTTAATGAGGTGTGATCGCCCGGCGGGCTGCTCCGGCGGCCCGCGCCCGCATGCAGTCATGACGACGGTCCGCCGATGCCCCGCGCCTCCCTCTTCCCCGACCGGATGCAAGCGGGCCTCCGGCTGCCCGAACGCGCCGCCGACCGCCGGCCCCGGCGCGGGCCCGATCCCGGGAGCGAGGGGCGCGACGGGCTCACCCTCGGCGAGGTCGGCCGGCTCCTGCGCCGGCGCTGGGCCCTGATCGCCCTGCCGACGCTCCTGGCCTTCTGCCTCGCGGTCGTCTTCGTGCAGGTCGTGCCGCCGCGCTACACCGGCGAGGCCAAGGTGCTGCTCGAGAGCCGCGACAGCGCGTTCACCCGGCCCCAGCAGGACCGGGGCGAGATCCCGGTCCCCATCGACGAGCAGGCGGTGGCGAGCCAGGTCCAGGTGGTGATGTCGCGCGACATCGCCCGCGAGGCGATCAAGCGCCTGGGCCTCGTCGGCAACCGGGAGTTCGACCCGATGGTCGACGGCCCCGGCCCGCTCCAGCGCCTGATGGTGCTGGTCGGCCTGATGCCGAACCCCCTCGAGCGCGATCCGGAGGACCGGGTGCTCGAGAAGTACTTCGAGCGGCTCCTGGTCTACCCGGCCGGCAAGTCGCGCATCCTGACGATCGAGTTCCGCTCCCGCGACCCCGACCTGGCCGCCCGGGCCGCCAACACCATCGCGGACCTCTACCTCGACTCGCTCGCCGCCGCGAAGGTGGACACCGCCCGCTACGCCTCGACCTGGCTCGGCTCGAACGTCGAGGCCCTGCGCACCCGCGTGTCGGAGGCCGAGGCCAAGGTCGAGGCCTTCCGGGCCAGGAACGGGCTCATCGGCGGCGGGACCGGCAACCAGCCCATCGGCACCCAGCAGCTCACCGAGCTGTCGACGCAGCTGATCCAGGCCCGGGCGGCCCAGGCCGACGCCGCCGCCAAGGCCAAGCTGATCAAGGAGATGATCAGGGACGGCCGCGCCTTCGAGATCCCGGACGTCGCCAACAACGAGCTGATCCGCCGCGCCGTGGAGCAGCGCATGGGGCTGAAGGCGCAGCTCGCGCTCGAGGCCCGCACCCTGCTGCCGCAGCACCCCCGGATCAAGGAGCTGAACGCCCAGCTCGCCGGCCTGGAGACCCAGATCCGCGGCGCCGCCGACCGCACCGTCCGCACCCTGGAGAACGACGCCCGCATCGCCGGCAGCCGCGTCGAGAGCCTCCAGGCCGTGGTGGATTCCCAGCGCGACGTGGTGATCAAGGGCAACGCCGCCGAGGTGCAGCTGCGCGCCCTCGATCGCGAGGCCAAGGCCCAGCGCGAGCAGCTCGAATCCTACCTCGGGCGCTTCCGCGAGGCCGCGGCCCGCGACGCCGCGAGCGCGGCGCCCGCCGACGGCCGCGTGGTCTCGCGGGCCGTGGTGCCGGACCTGCCGTCCTTCCCCCGGAAGCTGCCGATCGTCGCCTTCTCGACCGTGGTCGCCTTCCTGTTCGCGGCCGGCGCCGTCGTGGCGCGGGCGCTGCTCGCGGGCGATCCGCCCGGGCGGGGCCGGGGCCGCCCGCTGCCGGCGCTCGAGGAGGCCGACGACGTCGCCCCGCGGCCCCGC
>NZ_QOWC01000123.1 GCF_003574465.1 Methylobacterium crusticola | reverse complement strand
GGCGCCGGCCTCGCCGCGCTCGCGGCCGCCGCGGCCGCGCCGCTCGCGGGTCTCCCCCGGCTCCTCGTCGGGCAGGGCGGACAGGTCGCCGTCGAGCCAGGCGATCGGCTGGCCGATGAGGGTCTCGATGGCGGCGAGGGACTTCTCGTCGCCGCGCCCGACCAGCGTCAGGGCCCTGCCGCTGCGCCCGGCCCGGCCGGTGCGGCCGATGCGGTGGACGTAGTCCTCGGCGTGATGCGGCACGTCGAAGTTGAAGACGTGGCTCACTGCCGGGATGTCGAGGCCCCGGGCCGCGACGTCGCTCGCCACCAGCAGGGGCGTCTCGCCGGAGCGGAACGCGTCGAGCGCGGCCATGCGGGCGCGCTGGTCCATGTCGCCGTGCAGGGCCGCGACGTTGAAGCCGTGGGTCGCCAGGGACTTCTGGAGCTGCGCGACGTCCCGCTTGCGGTTGCAGAACACGAGGGCGTTGCGCAGCTCCTCGGCGCCGCGGATCAGCTTGCGCAGGGTCTTGCGCTTCTGGTGCCCCTCTGGGCCGGTCGCGACGAGGCGCTGCTCGATCGTCGCCGCCGTGGAGGCCGGGCGGGCGACCTCGATCCGGACCGGGTTGTGCAGGAAGTCGTCCGCCAGCCGCTGGATCTCGGGCGGCATGGTGGCGGAGAAGAACAGCGTCTGGCGCGTGAACGGCACCAGCTTCACGATGCGCTCGATGTCCGGGATGAACCCCATGTCGAGCATGCGGTCGGCCTCGTCGATGACGAGCAGCTCGACGCCGGTGAGCAGCAGCTTGCCGCGCTCGATGTGGTCGAGCAGCCGGCCCGGGGTCGCGATCAGCACGTCGACGCCGCGGGTGATCTTGACGTCCTGGTCGGCGAACGAGACGCCGCCGATGAGGAGCGCCACGTTGAGCTTGTGGTTGCTGCCGTAGCGCTCGAAGTTCTCGACCACCTGCGCGGCGAGCTCGCGCGTGGGTTCGAGGACGAGCGTGCGCGGCATGCGCGCCCGCGCCCGGCCCTGCTCGAGGCGGGTCAGCATCGGCAGCGTGAAGGCCGCGGTCTTGCCGGTGCCGGTCTGGGCGACGCCCAGGACGTCGCGGCGGGCGAGCACGTGCGGGATGGCTTGGGCTTGGATCGGGGTCGGCGTGGTGTAGCCCGCCGCCGTGACGGCCTGCAGGACCTTGTCGCTTAAACCCAGTTCGGCGAATGACATTCTGAAGAGAACCGTTGCGCGCGGGCAAACCGGCCGGCGCGGGGAAATCCGGTGCCGCAGCGGCTCGGATGCAAAGTGGTTCCACACCCTGTCCCGCGCCGGATGCGCCGCGTGGGACGTTCGTGCCACTGCGGCATCGCGAGGGTGCGCGACCGCCCGCAGGACACGCCTGATGCACGGCCGTTTGTCAAGTGCTGGCGGGTGCTTGTGCCGCCGGAAAGCGCCGGGCGGGCGCTCCTCAGGGGCGACGCGGCGCCGCGCAAGGGTCGAGCCGCACCTGTGCGGCGGCCGGTCCGAGCGAGCCGGTCACCTCCGGCTCGACGGGCGCGCGCAGGCCCGCGGTCGCGGAGAAGCGCGGGGCGGCCGCGGGCCGGCTCCGCTCGGCCATGTATTGCGTGGCCCCGAGGGACGTGACGACGAGCAGCGCGGCAACCTTCCACGTCCGCGAGAGCAGCGAGCGAGCGTGCGGGGCGCGGCCGGCCGGTGTCATGCGGGGAGCGTCCTCGGTTGATGTGCTGGCATTCATCCTGCGACAGCATGGTTAACGCTAAGTGACCAGCGAAGCGTCGATTTTTTTGATCCCGGCGATTCCATCTTCATCTTTCGTTGACGGGTCCGGGGGTAATCCATTGTCTTGTTGCAGGAAAGCGACAGACCGGACGATCGACCGGGGATAGAACCGCGCCGGCTACCGCCAACCAGGACCAGTGAGAAATGAAGACGAGCCTCCTTGCCACCGTGGCCCTCGCGGGCCTGACCGTCGCCGCCTCGGCGGCCGATCTGCCCCGCCGCGCGGCGCCCCCGGTGTTCACGCCGGTCCCGGTCTTCACCTGGACGGGGTTCTACGCCGGTTTCAACGCCGGCTACGGCTTTGACGCCAGCGACAACAACAACCGCGCCACCGTGATCGGCGTCGGCCCGGCCACCGGCCTCGTCGCTCCGGGCACCTCGCAGGTGATCGCGTTCGGCGGCCGCAACAGCACCGACGGGTTCGTGGGCGGCGGCCAGATCGGCTACAACTACCAGTTCACGCCGGGCTCGGGCTTCGTGGTCGGCATCGAGGCCGACGCGCAGTACGTCGACTTCGGCCGCGACCGCAACCGCTTCCTGGCCACCGGCCCGCTGGCCGCCCAGCAGATCTTCAACCCCAACGGCCTCTCGGGCCTCGACTTCTTCGGCACCGTGCGCGGCCGTCTCGGCTACGCCTGGGATCGCACCCTGGTGTACGCCACCGGCGGCTTCGCGTACGGCAGCGGCGGCGGGCGCGAGTTCGGCCTGCCCAACCGCTCCAACGACGACTTCCAGACCGGCTGGACCGTCGGCGGCGGCGTCGAGTACGCCCTGCCCACCGACTCCTTCCTGAACTTCTTCCGCTCCAACGCCGTGACGGTGAAGGTCGAAGGCCTGTACGTGAACCTCGACCGCGGCACCGGCCTCAACGGCGCCTTCGCGGTCAACAACGCCGGCGCCATCATCTCCACCTCGAGCCCGGGCGTGGTCGTGGTCAGCGCCGGACAGACCCGCCGCGACACCGAGTTCGCCGTCGTCCGCGCCGGCCTCAACTACAAGTTCGGCACCTACTAGGACGCCGAGCGCGCGGGGCCGGGTCCGGTCCCGCGCGATCCGGCCCGGGCGGCGCTTCCCCCCGCCCGGTCCCGCAAACAAAGCAGAACCCCGATCGGAAGCCCGGCCGCGAGGCCGGGCTTTCTCGTTTTCGCGCTCCCGCGTCCCGGGTCTGGGCCCGGGCGGCCGGCGCCGGCCGCCTCGCCTGGCCCGGGGGCCGCCCCCGGGCCCCGCGCCCCCGCGGGCCTACCCGGCGGGGGCGCCGGCGGCCTTGGCCTCGCGGCGGCGGGCGTGGAGCACCCACTCGGTGTAGCCGTTCGGCTGCACCCGGCCCTTGAGCACCAGGTCGCAGGCGGCCCGGAAGGCGGGGCCGTCGAAATCCGGCGCCATGGCACGGTAGAGCGGGTCGCCGGCGTTCTGGCGGTCGACCACCTTCGCCATGCGCTTCATCGTCTCCATCACCCGCGCCTCGTCCACGACGCCGTGGTGGAGCCAGTTGGCGATGTGCTGGGACGAGATGCGCAGGGTGGCCCGGTCCTCCATCAGCCCGACGTCGTGGATGTCGGGCACCTTCGAGCAGCCGACGCCCTGGTCGATCCAGCGCACGACGTAGCCGAGGATGCTCTGGGCGTTGTTGTCGAGCTCCTGCTGCACGTCGTCGGGCGCGAAGTTCGAGCGGGCGAGCGGGATCTGGAGGATCTCCGAAAGGGCCGAGCGCGGCCGGCGCGCCAGCTCCTCCTGGCGGGCCTTCACGTCGGTCTCGTGGTAGTGCAGGGCGTGGAGCGTCGCCGCGGTCGGCGAGGGCACCCAGGCCGTGCTGGCCCCGGCCTTCGGGTGGGCGCCCTTCTGCATCAGCATGTCGGCCATCGCGTCGGGGGCGGCCCACATGCCCTTGCCGATCTGCGCCCGGCCGAGGAGCCCGCAGGCGAGGCCCACGTCGACGTTGTTCTCCTCGTAGCCCTTGATCCAGGGCGTCGCCTTCATGTCGTTCTTGCGGATGACCGGCCCCGCCTCCATTGCGGTGTGGATCTCGTCGCCGGTGCGGTCGAGGAAGCCGGTGTTGATGAACACCACCCGCTCCTCGGCGGCCTTGATGCAGGCGGCGAGGTTCACCGTGGTGCGGCGCTCCTCGTCCATGATCCCCATCTTGAGGGCGTTGCGCTCGAGCCCCAGCATCGCCTCGACCCGGCCGAACAGCTCGACCGCGAAGGCGACCTCCTCGGGGCCGTGCATCTTGGGCTTGACGATGTAGACGGAGCCCTTGCGGCTGTTGCGGAAGCCCGACTCGCCCTTGAGGTCGTGGATCGCGATCATGGCGGTCACGGCGGCGTCGAGCATCCCCTCGGGGATCTCTGCGCCGCTCCCGTCCAGCACCGCGTCCGTGAGCATGTGGTGGCCGACGTTGCGCACCAGCATCAGGGAGCGCCCGGCCACCGTGACCTCGCCGCCGCCCGGCGCCGTGTAGTGCCGGTCCGGGTTGAGCCGGCGCTCGAAGGTCCGGCCGTCCTTCCGGACGTCGGCCGAGAGCGTGCCGTTCATCAGGCCGAGCCAGTTGCGGTAGACCGCGACCTTGTCCTCGGCATCCACCGCGGCGACGGAATCCTCCAGGTCCATGATGGTGCTGACCGCCGATTCCAGCTGGATGTCGGCGACGCCCGAAGCGTCGAAGCGGCCGATGCGGTGAGTGCGGTCGAGGACGATCTCGACGTGCAGCCCGTTGTGGCGCAGGAGCAGGGCCGAGGGGCTGCCGGCGCGCCCGCGGTAGCCCGCGAAGGCCCCGGGCCGGGCGAGCGGGATCGTGTCGCCGGTGTTCATGTTGCCGACGAGCCGGCCGTCCTCCACCGCGTAGGTGACGACGTCGGCGTGGCGCCCGCCCGCGAGGGGCACCGTGCGGTCCAGGAAGGCGCGGGCGCGGGTCACCACCCGGGCGCCCCGGGTGCGGTTGTAGCCGCCGCCCCGCGTGGCGCCCCCCTCCTCCGAGACCGCGTCGGTGCCGTAGAAGGCGTCGTAGAGCGAGCCCCAGCGGGCGTTGGCGGCGTTGAGGGCGTAGCGCGCGTTCGAGACCGGCACCACGAGCTGGGGCCCGGCGATCGTGGCGATCTCGTCGTCGACGTTCTCGGTCCTGACCGTCACCGGTCCCGGATCGGGCAGCAGGTAGCCGATCTCGCGCAGGAAGGCCTCGTAGCCGGCCGGGTCGAGGGGCCGGCCGGCCTGCTCCCGGTGGTAGGCGTCGATGCGGTCCTGGATCGCGTCGCGCTTGGCGAGGAGCGCCCGGTTCCTCGGCGCGAGGTCGCGGACGATCGCGCCCAGGCCCCCCCAGAACACCTCGGGCGAGACCCCGGTGCCCGGCAGCGCCTCCCCGACCACGAAATCGTGGAGCACCTGCGCGACCGACACGCCACCGACCGTCTTGCGATCCATCTCATCCTCCCGGCGGCCAGCCCGTCCCGCGCCGCGCGCCGTCCTTAACAGGCGATTGCAGTGCCAGAAAGGCGTCGCGCGCGCGCCGGGGCCGCCCCGCCGCCCCGGGCCGGGGACGGGCCGAGGGATGAACCCACGTGACCAAAACGTAATCCGGCCCGGCACGGAAATCGCGCAAAACCCGGAGGACTGCCCGGTGACAAACCGGCGGCCTCCTCCCATCTCCGTGAGGCCGGGCCGGGTCCGCCCGCCGGTGTCCAGAGGAGTACGGCTCCATGAACAGCGAAGAACGCGACGTCATCAACGGCATATTCCAGCGTCTGGAGCAGGCCGCGCAGCAGCCCCGCGATGCCGACGCGGAGCGCTTCATCGCCGACAAGATCCGCGCCCAGCCCTACGCACCCTACGCCCTGGCGCAGCTCATCTACGTCCAGGAGGAGGCGATCAAGAGCCTCAACCAGCAGCTCGAGCAGGCCCGGACCGAGATACAGCGCACGCAGGGCGGGGCCGGCCAGGGCTCGGGCGGCGGCGGCTTCTTCTCCAGCATCTTCGGCGGCGGCGGCCGGCCCGAGCCCCAGCCCCGTCCGGGCGCCTGGGGCGGCCAGGGTCAGGGCGGCCAGCCCGGCTACGGCGGCGGCCAGCCCGGCTACGGTGGGCAGCCGGGCTACGGCGGTCCCCCCGGCGCTCCTCCCGGCTACCCGCCCCAGCAGGGCGGCCCCTGGGCCGGCCAGCAGGCGGCCCCGCAGCGCGGCGGCGGCTTCCTGGCCACGGCGCTCCCGATGGCGGCCGGCGCGGCGGGCGGCATGCTGCTCGGCAGCGCGCTCAGCAACGCCTTCGCGGGCGGCCACTCCTCGCTCGGCAGCCTCGGCGGCGGCCTTGGCGGGGCGGGAGCCGCCGGCGGCACGGTGGTGGAGAACAACTACTTCGGCTCCGACGCCCCGCAGGGCGGCGAGGATTTCGGCGCGCCTCTCGGCGGCAGCGGCGGCGGCGACTACCAGGACGCCTCCTTCGACAGCGGCGACGGCGGCGGCGGGGACGACGACTGGGTCTGAGCCGACCCCTCGCCCGCTCACCCCCGCCGCGGCCCGTCCCGCGGCGGGATCGTCCCGCGGCCGGCCGGGGGCGGTCCGCTCCGGAGGGGGGCGGTCCCCCGCCACCGCGGCGCCGGCCGCGCGCCGGTCGAGAGCAGTGGCGGTGCGCGGCCGCGCGCCCCGCCGCTACAGCACCATGACGGTGGCTCCGACGGGGACGCGCTCGTAGAGGTCGACCACGTCCTGGTTCATCATCCGGATGCAGCCGGAGGAGACGGACTGGCCGATCGTGTGCGGCTCGTTGGTGCCGTGGATGCGGTAGAGCGACGAGCCGAGGTAGAGCGCCCGCGCGCCGAGCGGGTTCGCCGGCCCGCCCTCCATGTGCCGCGGCAGGTCGGGACGGCGGCGGAGCATCTCCGCCGGCGGCGTCCAGTCCGGCCATTCCCGCTTCATGCTCACGGTCTTCAGGCCCGACCAGGAGAAGCCCGGGCGGCCGACGCCGATGCCGTAGCGGATCGCCCGCCCGCCGGGCTGGACGAGGTAGAGGAAGCGCGACGGGGTGTCGATCACCACGGTCCCGGGCCGCTGGCCGCCATCGTAGGCGACCTCCTGGCGGGCGAAGCGGGGATCCGGCGCGCGGGCGAGGCCCTCGGCCTCGGCGGCCTCCGGGAGCGCGGCCAGGCGCGTCTGCGGGCGCGCCGCGACCATCGGGTCGGGCGCCCAGCCGGTCGTCACGAGGTCGCCCGAGCGCAGGCCGGGGCGGGCCGGCGCGCCGGCCCGTGCGAGCAGCGTGCCGTCCGGCGCCACCGGCGCGGGGCGCAGCGGCCGGGCCACCGCGGACGCGTCGCGCCCGGTCATCAGGAACTCGATGAAGCCGCCCCCGTAGGCGCCAGGGGCCGGGCTCCCGGCGGCGCCCTGCGCCAGCCCCGGCCCGGTCCCGGCAAGTACCGCGACGAATGCGGCCAGCCCCACCCCGCGCACGTCCATCCCACACGCTCCCCTGGTTCCCGGCGGCGCCGGCGCGCCGCCCGCTCCTTCCGGCCAGGAGAACCACGGGGCCGGGACCGGCGCCGTGAAGAAACGTGGTGAGGATTTCGCTAAAGCCTTGGTGCGAATCGTGAATTCGCCGGTAGCGTGAATCCTTCCTCACTCGTCGCGGCCCATCCGGCCGGAGCGCCCCGGGCATTCAGCAAATCGCAATCAATGTCGGCGACATTGCAACGGGTTGGCCGTGCGACGCGGCCGCGGTTGCAGGCTCTCCAGGCACCATGAAGAACAAGCGCTTCCGCATCGAAGACAGTCTCGGCGTCGCCTACGCTTGCGTCGAGACGGCAGCACCTCCGCCCGCCGCCGACGACCGGATCTCCGAGATCCTCGCCACGGTCAACGAGCTGAAGCGCCTGACCCAGACGACGACCGGCGACGTGATCGAGGCCTGCCGGCGGGAGATCACCGAGGTGTACGGGCTCAAGCACGAGCTCGACGTGATGAAGGCGGCGATCGGCCGGACGAAGCACGAGATCGCGGTGCTGCACCGCCAGGACTACGACGGCAAGGGCGTGCGCCGGGCCGCCGGCGAGCTCGACGCCGTGGTCGACGCCACGGAGCGCGCCACCACGACGATCCTGGCGGCCGTCGAGGACATCGAGACCCAGGCCACGGCCCTGCGCGCGAACAGCGCCCTCAAGGACCGCTCCGGCGTCGACGCGATCCTCGAGCGCACCGTGGTGCTGTACGAGGCCTGCAACTTCCAGGACCTGACCGGCCAGCGCATCAGCAAGATCGTCAGCGTCCTGAAGTTCGTCGAGGACCATATCGACCGGATGATCGACGCCTGGGGCGGGCTCGACGCCTTCAAGGACCTCATCGGCGAGGGCGGCGGGGTCGACGTCGACGACGAGAGCAGCCTGCTCAACGGCCCGAAGCTCGCCGAGGATCCCGGCCACGTCGACCAGACCGACATCGACGCCCTGTTCGACTGACGGCCGCGCCGGCCGCCGGCCCGGGATGGCCGCTCCCGCGGGCTTCGCCCACTGCGGCACCTTTCCTCCGGCGGCGCGGCCCCTTACATCCCGCCCATGAGCCGCACCCCCGGGACCGACGTGCCGCCCGACGCCCTCGACGCCCTCGAGGACGACGAGGCGGTGGATGCCCTCGACGCCTCGCCCGAGATCGATTTCGACCTCGACGCCGGCGCCGGCCTCGTCCAGGCCGGCACCGCGGTGATCCGCCGCTTCTGGGCCACCCTGCCGAGCGCGCCCGGCGTCTACCGGATGCTCGATGCCAAGGGAGACGTGCTCTACGTCGGCAAGGCCAAGAACCTGAAGAACCGGGTCGGCTCCTACGCCCGGGGCCAGGGGCACACCAACCGCATCGTCCGGATGATCGCCGAGACGGCCTCGATGGAGTTCGTCACCACGGCGACGGAGACCGAGGCCCTCCTCCTCGAAGCCAACCTGATCAAGCAGCTCAAGCCCCGCTTCAACGTGCTGATGCGGGACGACAAGTCCCTGCCCTACATCCTGCTCACCGCCGACGGGCCCGCCCCCCAGCTCGTCAAGCACCGGGGCGCCCGGCGCCGGGCCGGCCACTATTACGGTCCCTTCGCCAGCGTCTGGGCGGTGAACCGCACGGTGAACGCCCTCCAGCGCGCCTTCCTGCTGCGCTCCTGCTCGGACAGCTACTACGAGAACCGCACCCGGCCCTGCCTGCTCTACCAGATCAAGCGCTGCTCGGGCCCCTGCACCGGGGAGATCGCGCCCGACGACTACGCCGGGCTGGCCGCGGAGGCCAACGGCTTCCTGTCGGGCAAGTCCAACGCCGTGAAGGAGCGGATGGCCGCCGAGATGCAGGCCGCCTCCGACGCGTGGGAGTTCGAGAAGGCGGCGCGCTACCGCGACCGCATCGCGGCCCTCGCCGCCATCCAGGGCGTGCAGGGCGTCAACACGCAGGGGATCGAGGAGGCGGACGTCTTCGCCCTGGACGAGCAGGCGGGGCAGTTCTGCATCGAGGTGTTCTTCTTCCGCAACTGGCAGAACTGGGGCAACCGGGCCTACTTCCCGAAGGCCGACCGCAGCATGAGCCCCTCGGAGGTGCTGGCCTCGTTCCTGGCCCAGTTCTACGACGACAAGCCGGCGCCGCGGCTGGTGCTCGCCTCGCACGAGATCGAGGATGCCGAGCTCCTCGCGGCCGCGCTCTCGACCAAGGGCGACACCCGGGTCGAGATCCACTCGCCCCGGCGCGGCGAGCGCCGCGGCCTCGTCGAGTACGCGGCCCGCAACGCCCGCGAGGCCCTCGCCCGGCGCCTCGCCGACACCGCCTCGCAGGGCAAGCTCCTGGCGGCCCTCGGGGCCTCGTTCGGGCTGGCGCGGGCGCCCCGCCGGATCGAGGTCTACGACAACTCGCACATCATGGGCACGAACGCGGTCGGCGCCATGATCGTCGCCGGGCCCTCGGGCTTCATGAAGACCCACTACCGCACCTTCACGATCAAGTCCGAGGAGGTGAAGCCCGGCGACGATTACGGCATGATGCGCGAGGTGCTCCAGCGCCGCTTCGCGCGGCTCGTCAGGGAGGCGCCCCGGGCGCCCGCCCGGGAAGGCGACGCCCCGGGGGCGGCCGGAATCTCCCCCGGGATGCCGCCCGAGCCCGCGGGCGCCGACCCGGACGCCGAGGCGTTCCCGGCCTGGCCCGACCTCGTGCTCATCGACGGCGGCCGGGGCCAGCTCGACGCGGCGCGGGCGGCGCTCGCGCAGGCCGGCGTCTCGGACGTCCCCCTGGTGGGCATCGCCAAGGGCCGCGACCGCGATGCCGGGCGCGAGACCTTCTTCGTGCCCGGCCAGGCGCCGTTCCGGCTGCCGCCGCGGGATCCCACGCTCTACTTCGTGCAGCGCCTGCGCGACGAGGCCCACCGCTTCGCCATCGGGGCGCACCGCGCCAAGCGCAAGCGCGAGATGGTCCGCAACCCCCTCGACGAGATCCCGGGCATCGGCCCGACGCGCAAGCGCGCGCTCCTGCACCATTTCGGGACCGTGAAGGCGATCCAGCGCGCCGCGCTGGAGGACCTCGCCAGGACCCCGGGGGTGAATGCCGCCACCGCCCGGGCGGTCTACGACTTCTTCCATGCCGCCCCGTGAGCCGCACCATGACGACGGCGCGGTTGACGGGCCCTCCCCCCGCGTGGTTTCACCCCCGGCGATGAACGTGGTCCTGCCCCGGCGCCGGTCGACGGCCCTGAACCTCGCCAACCTCCTCACCTACGGCCGCCTGGTCGCGGTGCCCGTGGTGGTGGCGCTGCTGTTCTGGCCGCAGGACGAGACCGCCCGCTGGCTCGCCCTCGCGGTGTTCGTGGTCGCGGCCATCACCGACTACCTCGACGGCTACGTCGCCCGCACCTACGCCCAGAGCTCGGCCCTCGGCCGGATGCTCGACCCCATCGCCGACAAGCTCCTGGTGGCGGCCTGCCTCTTGATGCTGTGCGCCGACGGCTCGATTCCCGGCTGGTCGCTCTGGGCCGCCATCGTGATCCTGTGCCGGGAGATCCTGGTCTCGGGCCTGCGGGAGTACCTCGCGGAGCTCAAGGTCGGCGTGCCGGTGAGCCGGGTCGCCAAGTGGAAGACCGGCGTGCAGCTCGTCGCCCTCGGCTTCCTGATCGCCGGCCCGGCGGGGGAGCGGGTGCTCGCCGGCACCGGCACGGTCGGCCTCGTCCTGCTGTGGCTCGCCGCCGCCCTGACCCTCTACACCGGCTGGGACTACATGCGCTCCGGCATCCGCCACGTGATCGACGACGATACGCCATGAAGCTCGTCTACTTCGCCTGGGTCCGGGAGCGGATCGGCCGCCCGGAGGAGAGTCTCGACCTGCCGCCCGAGGTGGCCACGGTCGGCGACCTCGTGGGCTGGCTCAGGGCGCGGGGCGAGGAATACGCCTCCGCGTTCGAGACCGAGGGCGTGGTCCGGGCCGCCGTCGACCGGGTCCACGCCAAGCCCGACACGCCGCTCGCCGGGGCGGGCGAGGTGGCGTTCTTCCCCCCCATGACCGGGGGGTGAGGCCCCCCCGGCCCGGCGCCGGCCCCGGACCGCCCGATCGCCGCCGCATATACCCAGGGGGAGTTCACGGGAATTTTCCCCGCCGGGGCCTTCCCTGTTTTCCGGCCCGTCGTCATGATCCTCCCGCAAAGGGGAGGAAGCAGATGGCACGCCTGACGATGCCGGTCTCCGCGCTCGCGCTCTGCCTGGCGGCCACGGCGGCGCCCGCGCAGCAGGTCAAGGTCGGACCGGTCCTGTACCACTGGGGCACCTGCGAGGCGTCCGGCGCGGTACCGTACCCGCCCAACAGCTTCGGCGACCGCTTCCTCGTCGTGGACGACGAGAACAACGTGGTCCGGCTCTACAAGGCCGACGAGAGCGGCGCGGCGCTCGCCCTCAAGCGGGCCGACCTCGGCAAGCATCTCGGGCTCCAGCAGGACGACGACGACAAGAAGGCCGATTTCGAGGGCGCGGCCTGGCTCGGCAACGACCTCTTCCTGATCGGCTCGCACAGCCGCCGCAAGGGCGGCAAGCTCAGCCCGTCGCGCTCGCAGCTCGCCGCCATCACGGTCACGGGCGCGGGCCGCGACGAACTCGCCCTCGATCCCAAGGGCGCGGCCTATCACGGCCTGCACAAGGCCTTCGCGGCCCTCGGCCCCCTGCTCTCCGAGCGCATCGGCCTCGAGGCGAAGGAGCAGGAGGACCTCGACCCGAAGCGCAAGGGCTTCAACATCGAGGGCCTGGCGGCCCGGCCCGACGGCGCGTCGCTGTGGATCGGCCTGCGCAACCCCCTGTCGCCGGACGGCGACGCCATGGTGGTGGCGTTCGAGAACCCGGGCGAGGTCGTGGCGAGCGGCGCGGCGCCGCGGCTCGGCGCCCCCGTCACCCTCGACCTCAAGGGGCGGGGCATTCGCGACATCGCCTACGTGCCGGCCGCGAAGTCCTACTACGTCGTCGCGGGTCCCTCCGGCGGGGGCGGCGAGCCCTTCGACCTCTACCGCTGGTCGGGCGAGGCCGGCGCGGCCCCGACCCGGGTGCCCGGCGCCGCGGCGGCCTTCGCGGCGATCCCGGACTTCCAGCCGGAGGCCGTGCTGCCGAACGCCGCCGGCGACCGCGTGCAGGTCCTCAGCGACGACGGGGACGCGGTGCTCAAGGACGGCAGCAAGGACCAGAAGTGCGAGGACGCCAAGCGCCAGCGGCGCTTCCGCAGCGTCGTCCTCGACCTGCGCTGAAGCCCCGCGGGCGTCGACGCGCCAGGGCCTCCTTCCCGGGGCGAGCGGATCGCGCGCCTGCCCGCCGGGCGCCCGCCCGGGCGCGGACGGCATTCTCCCCGGAGAAGGTCATGCGCCGCCGGCCGTCCCGGGCCTGACGCCTCCCAGCGCGCGCCGAGCGCCCCGTCGGTCGCGCCGGGCTCGGCCGTCCGCGCCGCGCGGCCTGACAACTTTGACGCATTGCGGGATCGAAGCGCGGCCTTTGACGTTCAGTCTTAGTCATCTCTCGATGCGGAGCTGTACCGTGGCCGGACTTCATGCTCTCGTGGACGGGCACGAGCGATCCCGCGCAGTGATACTTAGCCAAGATGGACCCGAAATCAGACGCACGATCTCTACGAGCGAAGACATCGACGCCGCGGAGAAGCTCAGCGCCGACCAGCAGCAAGCCTACGCGGCGGCCGGAGAGACCGCCCTCAACCAGTGCCTCGGCCGGCTCGACGCCGAGGACCGCGAGGCGTTCTGGTTCGCGGTCTGCCGCTGCTACAACCGGCCCTACAATCCGCCGGAGGCGCTGCCAGTCGCGGCGATCCCGGCGGCCCACGTGATCGGAGCCGCCCACCCGTGCAGCTAGACGAGCAGGTCCACCGGGTGCTCACGGCCTCGCAGCAACTCGCCGGGCAGGTCGCGCTCCTGGGCTGGGCGGTGCAGCTCGCCTGGCTGGAATGGTGGACGCAACCGGTGGTGGACGCGGCGAGCGCCCACGCGGCCTGGCTCAGCCGGCAGGCGCGGCGGGACCGCCTGGTGCGCCGGGGCGTGCCGGACCATCTCGCGCGCGAGGGTCTCAGGATCGTCTGAGCGGGGCTCGGGACCGGCGCCTCCCGGCGTTCCGTGCCCCGCCGGCGACCGCGCTGGCGCGTCGTGCCGGCCCGCAAATCGTGTGACGCCTCGTGAAATGACCCTTAAGGTAAGGTCGGGACGCCGCGTGCGGGGGCTCGCCTCATGGAACCGCTGTTCTCGGCCAGTTGCGACCTCGTCGGCTGGATCACGGTCGGCAAGGCCATCTGGGACAACCAGATGGCGTACGTCGCCTACATTGCGGGCGATCACGCCTGGTCGAGCGAGACGGACGCCTGGCTCGGGCCCGTCGACGGCACGACCTGCATGGACCGGTCCGGGCGGCCCGTGGCCTGGAGCCCGGCGCGGGCCGTCGGGGGACGCAGCGCCCCGATCGCCCCCGCGCGGCCGATGCGGCCCGCGCGGCCGATGACGCCGATGCGCCCGATCGCGCCGAGGCGGCCGCTGTTTCCCGCGACGCCGGGCGGCGGCTGGTCGCAGCTGGATTTCGGTGCCTGGCTCGCGGGCTGACCGCCCGTCCGGGCCCGCGGCCCCGGGCCGGGCGGCCGGCGCGGACGTAGAGCGCGCCGCGACGCCGCCGCGCCGCCGGCGGGCGGCCGAGGGGCTGTCCCTCCACATCCTGCCCGCGGCCGGCACCATGGTGGGCATCTGCACCACGCTCATCGGCCTCGTGAAGGTGGTCGAGGACCGCATCGGGCCGAGCCACGTGGACGAGTATGCCGGCCTGGCCGCCCTGCTGTTCCTGGCGAGCGCGCTCACCTCCTACCTCGCCATGCGCGGCGCCACCGGCGCCGAGATGGGCGGCCGGCTGGAGCGGATCGCCGACCTGTGCTTCGTGCTCGGCCTGATCAGCCTGTCGCTGATCGCAGTCCTGTTCGCCTACGAGACGATCTGACCCGGCGCGGCTTTGCCGCCAGGCGCGGCTTCGCTGCCAGGCGGGCGCCGGGCGCTGGCGGCCGGCGCGCGATGGGTTAAGCTCGGGCCGGCGCCGCCCCGGCGCTTCCTGTTGCCGTCCGGAACCGTCAGGCCATGCGGGTGATCGCTCTCGTCCTCGTGGGAACCCTCGCCGCGGGCTGCGCGGCGGGCGCCGCCGAGGAGCCCTACGCCCCGGCCGAGGCCGTGTCGGCGGCGGCCATCCTGAGGAAGTGCACCGGCGGCCGGCTGGCCGAGTACCAGAAGGGCGCCTGCCTCGACGACGCCGCGAAGGATCTCGGCGCCCGGCTGAAGGCCGAGGTCGCCCGCAAGGTCGCGGCGATCGACGCGGTGGGCAGCCGGGCCCCGAGCCCGGGCAGCCTCGCCGGCCGCGAGGACGCCGACAGCTGGAGGAAGGCGTTCCTGGCGGCCCAGAAGGCCTGGGAAGAGTACGACAGGCTGCACTGCGACAGCATGTACGATTATGACTATCACGGCGGCTCGAACGCCGGGCAGTTCGCCTCGATGTGCAGGATCCGGCACCTCGTCGCGCGCATCAACGAGATCCGGGGCTGACCGGACGTGAACGGACCGGGCCCGCGTCCCGCCGGGCGGGACTGCGCCGTTGACGCAGGGTGATGTCGCGGGTTAGTCGCCCGGGCGGCGCGCGCCCGTCGGACGACCGGTCCCCGGCCGGCGCCGCGGGATGCCGTCGCGGGGCCGCGGCAGGCCGCGGCCGGCAGCCGCGCCGACGCGCCACGCCCCACCGAGAGAGCTCCCGCCCCCGTGAAGCGCGCCCTGTTCCAACTCCACTGGTTCCTCGGCCTGACCGCGGGAATCGTCCTCATGGTGCTCGGCGTCACGGGGGCGATGCTGACCTTCGCGGACGAGATCATGGCGGTCCTCAGCCCCGGGATCGTCACGGTGGCGCCCCGGGCGGAGCCCCGGCTCACGCCGGACGCGCTCCTGGCGCGGGTCCGGGAGGCCGCGCCCGGCCGGCGCGTCGCCCTCCTGACGCTGTCGGGGGAGCCGGACCGGGCCGCCCGCGTCCGCTTCGCGCTCGAGGGCGGCGGGCGACGCGAATCGACCTACGTCGATCCCTACGACGGGCGCGTGCTCGGGCCGGCGCGCGGCGAGGCCGCGTTCGGGGTCGTCCTGCGCCTGCACCGCTGGCTGACGCTGCCCGGCGACGGCAACGGCTACGGGCGCCCGATCACGGGCGCCTGCCTCCTCGCCCTCCTGTACCTCGCGCTCTCGGGCCTCTACCTGCGCTGGCCGCGGCGGGCCGGCGACTGGCGGGTCTGGCTCAAGCCCGCCCTCTCGCGCCCCGGCCGGCCGCTCTACTGGTCGCTGCACGTCGTCGCCGGCACCTGGGTGCTGCTCGTCTACCTGACGATCGCGCTCACCGGGCTGTGGTGGTCCTACGGCTGGTACCGCGACGGCGCGAGCTACCTCCTCACCGGCCGCATCCCCCGCGCCGAGGAGCCGCCGCGCGCCGAGGCAAGCCCGGGGGCCGAGGGAAACCCGGGGGCCGAGCGCCCGCCGGGGCGGCGGGAGGGCGGGCACGGCGCGGCCGTCCCCCTCGACCCCGCCTTCGCGGCCTTCGTGGCGGCGACGGGGGACCGCTACGCCGAGGCCCTCCTGGTGCCCCCCCGCGAGGCCGGGCCCGCCATCCGGATCCGCGCGGTCGCCCCCGACGCGCCGCACCGCCAGGCCCGCGACGAGTGGCGCATCCGGGCCGACGGCACCGTCGAGTCCCGGGACCTCTACGCGGCGCGCGCCCTGGGCGAGCGCCTGACCGGCAGCGTGCTCGCCCTGCACGAGGGCCGCTTCTTCGGCCTGCCCGGCACCCTCCTGTTCATGCTGGCCGCCCTGGCGATGCCGCTCTTCGGCGTGACGGGCCTGCTGCTCTACCTCGGGCGCCGCCGCGGCCGCCGGCGCGCCGCGGTGCGCGCGGCGCGCCCGCCGCGGGAGCAGGCCCGCGAGTTGCCTTCCGGTCCCCTGAGGCATTAAGCGCACGGTCGGCAGGGCCGCGCCGACCGCCGCAGAGGGTGCCGCATGATCCGCAACGACGTCTCCATCACGCCCGACCTCGTGCGCCAGCACGGCCTGACCGAGGACGAGTACCGGCGCTTCGTCGGGCTGATCGGGCGCGAGCCGACCCTCACCGAGCTCGGCATCGTCTCGGCGATGTGGAACGAGCACTGCTCCTACAAGTCGTCGCGCCTGCACCTGAGGACGCTGCCGACCCAGGGGCCGTGGGTGATCCAGGGCCCGGGCGAGAATGCCGGCGTCATCGACATCGGCGACGGGCTCGCCTGCGTCTTCAAGATGGAGAGCCACAACCACCCGAGCTTCATCGAGCCCTACCAGGGCGCGGCGACGGGCGTGGGCGGCATCCTGCGCGACGTCTTCACCATGGGCGCCCGCCCGATCGCGGCCCTCAACGCCCTGCGGTTCGGCTCGCCCGACCATCCCCGCACGCGCCACCTCGTCTCCGGTGTGGTGGCGGGCATCGGCGGCTACGGCAACTCCTTCGGGGTGCCGACGGTGGGCGGCGCGGTCGGCTTCCACCCCCGCTACGACGGCAACATCCTGGTCAACGCCATGGCGGTGGGCCTCGCCCGCACGGACGCGATCTTCTACGCCGCCGCGACCGGGGTGGGCAATCCGATCGTCTACCTCGGCTCCAAGACCGGGCGCGACGGCATCCACGGCGCCACCATGGCGTCGGCGGCCTTCGACGCCTCCTCCGAGGAGAAGCGCCCGACCGTGCAGGTCGGCGATCCCTTCGCCGAGAAGCTCCTGCTCGAGGCCTGCCTGGAGCTGATGGCGTCGGGCGCCGTGATCGCGATCCAGGACATGGGCGCGGCGGGCCTGACCTGCTCGGCCGTGGAGATGGGCGCCAAGGGCAACCTCGGGGTGGAGCTGAACCTCGACGCGGTGCCGACCCGCGAGCCCGGCATGAGCGCCTACGAGATGATGCTCTCCGAGAGCCAGGAGCGCATGCTGATGGTGCTGAAGCCCGGCATGGAGCGGGAGGCCGAGGCGATCTTCGTCAGGTGGGGCCTCGATTTCGCGATCATCGGGCACACCACCGACACCCTGCGCTTCGTCATCCGGCACGGGGGCGAGACCGTGGCCGACCTGCCCATCAAGGAGCTCGGCGACGAGGCCCCGCTCTACGACCGGCCCCACCGCTCGAACGCGCACCACCCGGTGCTCGCCGCCGAGGCCGTGCCGGCGCCGATGCGCAATGTCGACGCCCTGAAGGCGCTCGTCGGCTCGCCCGACCTCGCGTCGAAGCGCTGGGTCTGGGAGCAGTACGACCACTTCATCCTCGGCAACACGGTGGCCAAGCCCGGGGGCGACGCCGCGGTGGTGCGGGTCGAGGACGGGCCCAAGGGCCTCGCCCTCACCACGGACGTGACGCCGCGCTACTGCGAGGCCGACCCGGTGGCGGGCGGCCGCCAGGCGGTGGCGGAGGCCTGGCGCAACATCACGGCGGTCGGCGGCCGGCCCCTCGCCGTCACCGACAACCTGAACTTCGGCAACCCCGAGAAGCCCGAGGTGATGGGGCAGCTCGTCGGCTGCATCCAGGGCATCGGCGAGGCCTGCCGCGCCCTCGACTTCCCGGTCGTGTCCGGCAACGTCTCGCTCTACAACGAGACCGAGGGCGTCGGCATCCTGCCGACCCCGACCATCGGCGGCGTCGGCGTCGTCGACGACGTGCGCAGGATCGCGACGCTCGGCCTCAAGCGCGAGGGCGACGCCCTGGTGCTCATCGGCGCGACGCAGGGCTGGCTCGGGCAATCCGTCTACCTCGCCGCGCTCTGCGGCCGCGAGGAGGGCGCGCCCCCGCCCGTCGACCTGGCGGCGGAGCGCAAGAACGGCGACTTCGTGCGCGGGCTCGTCGCCGCGGGCCTCGTCGACACCGTGCACGACCTCTCGGACGGCGGCCTCGCGGTGGCGCTCGCCGAGATGGCGATGGCGGGCGGCATCGGCGCCGTGCTGCCCGAGTGCCCGCTCCCGATCCCCTGCCACGCCTACCTGTTCGGCGAGGACCAGGCCCGCTACCTGCTGGCCGTGGAGGCCGACACCGTGGCGGACCTCCTCTACAGCGCGAGCGCCCAGGGCATCGACGCGGCCGTGATCGGCGTCACGGGGGCCGATTCGTTGACCCTGCCAGGCGACGAGACCATATCGGTGGCGGACCTGCGCGCGGCCCACGAGGGGTGGCTGCCGCGCTACATGGCGGGCCCGGCCGCGGACGCGGCGGCCTGAGCCGAAGGAGACGATTCCATGCCGATGGACGCGCGCGAGATCGAGGCGATGATCCGCGAGGCGCTGCCCGACGCCCAGATCGAGATCCGCGACCTCGCGGGGGACGGCGACCACTACGCCGCCACCGTGACCTCGGCCGCCTTCCGGGGGAAGTCGCGGGTGCAGCAGCACCAGATGGTCTACGGCGCCCTCCAGGGCCGCATGGGCGGCGTGCTGCACGCGCTTGCGCTGACGACGGGCGTCCCGCAGGATTGAGGGCATGCGCGGCGAGCCGGCCCATGGACCAGACCACGCTCCACGACGAGGACGTCGTCTCCCGGGCCGGGCCCCGCCCGCGGCGCGACATGGTCCGGACCCGCCCCGCGCGTCGCCCCGCGCCGCCGGCGGCGTCCGCACCGGGGCCGCCCGAGGCCCCGCCCCTCACGCTCGAGCAATCCCCGGCGACGCCCTGCGGCGCCGGGACGAGCCCCGTTCGCCGCGCCGCCTCGCTGGACGAGGCGGCGCGGCGTCGCCCACAATTCCCGCTCCCCGATCAGGATGATCAGACATGACCGACGTCAACACCCGCATCGAGACCGAGATCAAGTCGCAGGACGTGGTGGTGTTCATGAAGGGCACGCCGCAATTCCCGATGTGCGGCTTCTCGGGCCAGGTGACCCAGATCCTCAACTACCTGGGCGTGCCCTTCAAGGGCGTGAACGTGCTGGAGGACATGGAGATCCGCGAGGGCATCAAGGCCTATTCCAAGTGGCCGACGATCCCGCAGATCTACGTCAAGGGCGAGTTCGTGGGCGGCTGCGACATCGCCCGCGAGATGTTCCAGTCCGGCGAGCTGCAGCAGCTCCTGACCGAGAACGGCATCGCCACCAGCACCGCGGCGGCCTGAGCCCCGTCGCCAGCACCGCGGCGGCCTGAGCCCCGTCGCGCGGCGCTCGTGAGGAGCGCCGCGCGAGGCTGGCGGTGCGCGCGGTGCGGGCGGGCGCGCCCTTTTTCGCGCCGTGGGCGAACCCGCGCGGTGTCCGCGCGTCTACCCGCGAGGGTGCGGCAGCGGCGGAACTCCATGCGTGACGTCATCATCGTCGGCGGCGGGCCCGCGGGCCTGAGCGCCGCCCTCATCCTCGGGCGGTGCCGGCGCGCCGTGCTGCTCGTCGACGCGGGGCATCCCCGCAACGCCGTGACCCAGCACATGAACGGCTTCCTCAGCCGCGACGGCTGCCCCCCGGGCGACCTGCGGGCGCTCGCCCACGAGGAGCTGGCGCGCTACGAGACGGTGGAGCTGCGGGCGGGCGACGTGGTCGACGCCGCCCGGGAGGAGGACGGCTTCGCGGTCGTCCTCGCCGACGGGCGCCGCGAGCGCGCGCGGCGCCTCGTGCTCGCGACCGGCCTGCGGACCGAGCTGCCGGCGCTCGAGGGCTTCTCCGAGTTCTGGGGCCGCGGCGTCCACCACTGTCCCTACTGCGACGGCTACGAGAACCGCGACCGGCCCGTGGCAATCTACGGCCCAGCCGCCGCCGCCAAGGGCCTCGCCCTCGAGCTCACCGCCTGGAGCCGCGACCTCACCCTCTGCACCGACGGGCCGGCCGACGACCTCACGCCGGAGGATCGGGGCCGGCTGGAGCGCCTTGGGATCCGCCTGGAGGAGCGCGCCGTCGCCCGCCTCGAGGGGGAGGACGGCCGCTTGGCGCGGGTGCGCCTGCGCGACGGCGACAGCGTGGCCTGCGCGGCCCTGTTCTTCACCCCGGCCGCCTGCGAGCCCTCCCGCCTGGTCGCGCGCCTCGGCTGCGAGCTCACCGCGAAGGGCACCGTGCCGACCCGCGACTACGAGCAGACGAACGTCCCGGGCCTCTTCGTGGCCGGCGACGCTTCCCGCCGGGTGCAACTCGCCATCGTGGCCGCCGCCGAGGGCGCCATGGCGGCCTTCGCGATCAACACCGAGCTCCTGCGCGAGGACACCCGCTGAGGCGGCAGGCCGGCGGCGGGCCCGTAGCTCGGCCGTAGCGCGGCGCCGGGCCCCGGGCGGGGCGGGAGCCCCGCGCGCGAACGGATCCGGACGGCGCGATCGGCCCGCCTGCCCCGCGGTTGAGGCGCCCTCCACGGCCGGGGCGCCCGGCCCCGGGTGGCCCTCCGGAGCCGGATCGGGCACCGCCGGCGGGCAACGGGATCGCCGGTTGCGGCGTTGCCCGCATGGATCCGCGTCCCCCGGGCGCCGCGCGTCCGGCGGCGCCCGGGCGCGGCCCGGCACCCGGCGCGGACGACCCGAGAGGCCCCATGGCTCCGACCGTTCATCCCGAGACACCCCGCGTCGCCGTCGCCTGCGGCTGCACGCTCGGCGAGGAGGCGATCTGGGACGCCCGCACCGGCACGCTCCTGTGGGTCGACATCGAGGACCCGGCGGTCTGGTCCCTGGCGCCCGGGAGCGGCGAGACCCGCCGCCTCGCGCTCCCCGAGAAGCTCGGCTTCGTCCTCCTGACGCCGGATCCCGGCGTGGTCGTGGCCGGCTTCAAGTCGGGCCTCGCCACCTTGCGCCTGGCGGACGGGACGCGGAGGGACCTCCTGCGCGTCGAGCCCGACCGCCCGGGCAACCGCCTCAACGGCGGACAGGTCGGGCACGACGGCGCCGTCTACTTCGGCAGCATGGACGACGCCGAGGCGGAGGCGACCGGCACCTTCTATCGCTGGGACGGGCGGCGCCTCGACGCCTTCGGCGGGCGCAGTTCCGTCACCAACGGCCCGGTCGTCGGGCCCGACGGGCGCCGGCTCTACACCACCGACACCGCGGGCGGCGTGATCCGCGTCCACGCCCTGGAGGACGGCCGCCCCGGCGCGCCGGAGCCCTTCGTCCGCTTCGAGGAGGGCTGGGGCAAGCCGGACGGGATGACCATCGACGCCGAGGACCACGTCTGGGTCTGCCATTACGGCGGCTCGCGCATCACGCGCTTCGCGCCGGACGGCCGCATCGAGCGCATCCTGCCGGTGCCGACCGCCCTCGTCACCAAGTGCACCTTCGGCGGGCCCGACCTGACGACGCTCTACATCACCACCTGCCGGCGCGGGCGCGACCCGACCCTCGACCCGATGGCCGGCCACCTGTTCGCGCTCGAGATCGGCATCCGCGGCCTGCCGCCCCGCCACTTCGACCCGGAGGCGGTCTCCGACGCAAGCTGAGCCGGAACGCCGGGCAAGCTGAGCCGCGCAAGACTGCGCCGCACCATCGAATCCGCGTGCGGTGCCGCACATCGCTGGTTCGCGGATCGCATTAGCACCTTTGAAACCGGCGAACGAAGCTGGCACCGCCTTTCGAAGTGTGGCGACAACTTTTTCTTGCGTCGCCACCTCGGAAGCGGAACTGTCCGAATCGCTCGCCGTTATTGAGTCTCAAGCGTGAGTTTGCGTATCCCACCAACCACGGGCCGCGGGTCCGGGGGAACGTCATGTCCGATTTCGACGCAAGGCATCTCGACGACGCGGACGGCCTCGCCCGTCTGGCCGAGATCCTTCATCCCAGCAAGGCGGCGCGGAGCGACGCCCGGTCCCGCGGGCGCCGGCGCTGCGCCGGGGGCTTCGCCGTGCCCGTGAAGCCGGCCGCGGCGGCCGTGCTGCCGGCCCAGGCCGCCCAGGGCGCCTGACGGCCGCCGAGCGGGGCCCGCGCCCCGCTACCACGCCTGCGTGGTGATCAATCCCTTGCTCGTCACGACGACCCAGGTCCTGCCGCGGCGCTCGATCGCCTCGATCCGGCCGGCGCCGGGCAGCGAATCGCCCGGGCTGATCTCGAGGAGCCGCCGGTTGCGGTTCTCGATCATCGCCACGCCGTCGTAGACGTCGCGCAGCACCCAGCCCTCGATGGTGCCGGGAGCGGCGGGCCTCGCCTTCGCCTCGGGCCGGTCCGGCAGGCTGCCGGTCAGGGCGGGCTCGGCCGCCGCGACGGGCTTGGGCGCCGGCAGGGCCGCGACGGGCGCGGGGCCCTGGGCCGGAGCGGGCCGCTTCTCCAGCCTGTCAGCGAGCGCCGCCAGGCGGGCGGCCTGCTCGCGGTCGGCGTGGTCGAGGCGCTCGCCCAGGGCCGCGACCTTGCCGCCGAGCTCCGTCTCCAGGCGCTGAAGGCGTTCGAGGCGCTCGGCGATCTGGCCGAGGCGCGCCCCCGCCTCCGTCCGGCCGCGCTCGGACGCCTCGTGGGCCTCCGCGGAGCGGTCGCGCAGGAGCTTCACGTCGGTGACGAGGCGGGCCGCGTCGGAACTGCCGGCCTCGATCCGGGCCGCGAGGGTCTTCCACTCGGCCCGCGAGACCGCCGGCTGCGCCGGCCCGGGATGCCTGCCGAACAGCGCCGCCGCCGCCCCGCCCCCGAAGGCGCCGAGGCAGAGCGCCCCGAGCAGCCCGGCGATCACCGGGGGCTTCAGCCGCAGCCGGAAGGCCCGGCGCGCCGGCGCAGCCGCCCGGGCCGCCGCCACCGCGTCCTTCAGCAGCGCCGCGGCGCCGGGCGCCGCCGCGTTGGCCGGTGCGCCGGCCCCGTCCTTCTGATCCTGCATGACGCGCGCTTCCTCGAAACCAGGAAGCTTTCGGTAACGATGTTTGTTTACCGAAAAGTTAGCGTGCGCGGCCCGCCGCTCAGGCGGCGAGACCCCGCTTCCTCAGGAGGGGCGCGATGCTCGGCAGGCGCCCGCGGAAGGCCGTGTAGGCCGCCCGCGCGTCCCGCAGGTTGCCGGCCCCGTAGACGTATTCCCGCAGGCGCGCGGCGGTGTCGGGGTCGAAGATGTCCCCGGCCTCCCGGAACGCGTCGAAGGCGTCGGCGTCCAGGACCTCGGACCAGAGGTAGCTGTAGTACCCCGCCGCGTAGCCCTCGCCCGCGAAGATGTGCGCGAAGTGGGGCGAGCGGTGCCGCATGGCGATCTCGGACGGCATGCCGATGCGCCTGAGGGACTCGGCCTCGAAGGCCGGCACGTCGAGCCCCGCCTCGGCCTCGCCCGACAGGTGCAGGTCGAGGTCGACGATGGCCGAGGCCGCGTACTCGATGGTGGCGAAGCCCTGGTTGAAGGTGCGGGCGCCGAGGAGGCGCTGCAGGAGGTCCTCCGGCATCGGGGCGCCGGTCTTGTAGTGGCGGGCGTGGGCGCGCAGCACCTCGGGCTGCTCGAGCCAGTGCTCGTAGAGCTGCGAGGGCAGCTCCACGAAGTCGCCCGCCACCGCGGTGCCGGCGAGCAGCGGGTAGGTGACGTTCGACAGGAGGCCGTGCAGGGCGTGGCCGAACTCGTGGAACAGCGTGCGGGCGTCGTCGAAGGAGAGCAGCGACGGCTCGCCCTCCCCGCCCCGGGCGAAGTTCATCACGTTGACGATGATCGGCGTGATCTCGCCGGAGAGCCGCTCCTGCGACCGGAAGGCGCTCATCCAGGCGCCCGAGCGCTTGCTCGGCCGCGCGAAGTAGTCGCCGAGGAAGAGCCCGACCGTGCGGCCGTCCCGGTCGCTGACCGCGAAGGCCCGCACGTCCGGATGGTAGCGCGGGACCTCCGGCAGCTCCGAGAACGAGAGCCCGAACAGGCGCTGCGCGGTGTCGAAGGCCGCGGCGATCACTCCCTCGAGGGGCAGGTACGGCTTGATCTCGCCCTCGTCGAGGGCGTGCTCCCGGCGCCGCAGCCGCTCGGCGTAGTGGCGCCAGTCCCAGGGCGCGAGGGCGAAGCTGCCGCCCTCCTCCCGGATCATGGCCTGGAGCCGGTCGCGCTCCTCGCCGGCGCGCCGCCGGGCCGGGGCCCAGACGTCGCGCAGGAGCGTCAGGGCGGCGTCGGGGCTGCCCGCCATGGTGTCGGCGAGCTTGAACGCCGCGAAGGTGGCGTAGCCGAGGAGGCGCGCCCGCTCGGCCCGCAGCCGCATGGTCTCGGCGATGATCGCGCGGTTGTCGGTCTCGCCGCCGTTCTCGCCCCGGCGGATCCAGGCCGTGTAGGCGCGCTCGCGCAGGTCGCGGCGGGTCGAGAAGACCAGGAACGGGTCGATGAGGGAGCGCGACAGGGTCACGACGTGCCGGCCCGGCATCCCGCGCTCCTCCGCGGCCCGCGCGGCGGCGGCCCGCAGGAACGGCGGCAGGCCGGCGAGGTCCTCCTCGCTCTCGAGCACCAGCGTGAAGGCGCTCTCGTCGGCGAGCAGGTTCTGGCTGAACTGGGTGCCGAGCGCGGCGAGCCGCGCCGCGATCGCGGCGAGCCGCTCCTTGGCGGGCGGCGCGAGGTCCGCGCCGGCGCGGCGGAAGAGCGTGCGGTAGCGCTCGAGCACCCGCGCCTGCTCGCCCGACAGGCCGTCCTCGCCCACGGCCGAGACCCGCGCCCAGAGGTCGGGATTGAGGAAGAGCGCGCTGCGATGGCGCGCCAGCCGCGGCGCCATGGCCCGCTCCACCGCCTGGAGCTCCGGGTTGGTGTGGCTGCCCGTCAGGTTGAAGAACGTCGAGGCGACGCGCCGCAGGGCCTCGCCGGACAGTTCCAGGGCCTCCACCGTGTTGGCGAAGCTCGCCGGCGCGGGGTTGCCCGCGATGGCGTCGATCTCCTCCACGTGCCGGGCGAGCGCCCGGTCGAAGGCCGGCTCGAAATGCGCGGGGGTGATCCGCTCGAACGGCGGCAGGGCGTGGGGCGTGGTCCAGACCGGCTCCGCGAAGGGATCGGCCGCGTGCTCCGCCGTGACGGCGCTCATGCTGGTGCTCTCTGTCGGATTGGGGGGCATGGCGCGACGATAGCCCTCGGGGCCGGGCGCGCAAGCGGGCGCGGGGCCGGCCCGACGGCCGGGCGCCGACGGGCCGGATGGAATGGAACGGTCACGCTTGGCGGGCCGTTGAGGTCGCGAGCGAGGCCGCGAGGGGGTGGGAAGCGCGATGCCGGTCCGGTTCCTGTTCGCCGCGGGCCTCGTCCTCGCGGCCCTGCCGGCCGGCGCGCAGGTGCCGCTGCCGCCCGAGCGCCCGGCCGACGTGCCGGCGGGACCGGCGCCGGGCGCCG
>NZ_QOWC01000122.1 GCF_003574465.1 Methylobacterium crusticola | reverse complement strand
CGCCCTCCTGCTCGCCCTCACGGCGAGCGGCTTTGCCGGGTACGGGCTCGCGGCGGGCGCGCGGCCCTACGCCGTCCAGGCCGTGCTGCCGGCCCGGGCCGGCCCCTTCCCGTGGAAGCGGAGCGTGGCCGAGGGCCGGGCCGCGCTCCCGGACCTCGACCCCCTGACGACGGGCTCGCTGCCCGACCGGGCCGCCCCGGCGGCCGCCCCCCCGGCGGCGGAGCCCGCGGCGCCGCCGGCCGGCGCCTACGCCCTCAGGCAGGCCGCCCCGGGAAGTGCCGTGGTGGAGGGCCGGGACGGCCTGCGCCGGATCGCCGTCGGCGCCGTGCTGCCGGGGGCGGGCCGCGTCCTGGCGATCCGCAGCACCGGCGCGGGCTGGATCGTCGTCACGACCGAGACGATCATCGGGCCCTCGCCGCTGTGACGATGCCCCCGCCCCGACCCCGCGCGCCCGACCGGCCCCCGGCAGGGCAAGCCTGGGGCAAGCGAGCTGCCCTAGAGCGGGGCCGGCCCGCCGTCGCGGCGGACCGGCCCGCGGGTCCCGGGCCCGACCGCCCCGCTCCCGCACCCTGCCAGGCCCCGGAGGCGCCGCGATGGTGAGCACCCTCACCGGCTACACGCTGATCGCCCGGGACCTCGCGGCCGCCCTGCGGCGGAAGGCGGCCGAGCCGGCCGTCGCGCGCGAGACGGCCTACTACCAGGCCCGTATCGGCCAGGTCAGGTCGGTCGACGCCCTCATGGCGGACCGGCGCCTCTACGCCTACGCCGTGAAGGCCTACGGCCTCGAGGACATGACCTACGCCCGGGCCTTCATGCGCAAGGTCCTGTCGGAGGGGGCCGCCTCGCGCGCGAGCTTCGCCAACCGCCTCGCCGACGACCGCTACGTCGCCCTCGCCAGGGCCTTCGACTTCACGCAGGGCTTCTCGGCCGCCGGGCGCGACGGGACGATCTCCGACAGGGGCCCGGTCGCCCCGACGCCGGCGCAGATGACCGGGGCGGTGGAGCTCTCCGGGACCCTCGACTTCTCGGGCCGCAGCGAGGTGAGCTTCTCCCTCGCGACGCAGTGCGACGCGGCGACGACCCGGGCGGCGACGATCGTCCTCAACCGGACGACCCTGGCGCCGGCCGTGCGGGACCTCTCGGCGGTCACCGCCGACGAGATCGTGGCCGCGATCAACGGCCAGATCGCCGCCACCGGGGAGCCGGGCCTCGCCGGCAAGGTCCGGGTCGGCCTCGGCGTGGGGAACCGCCTGTTCCTCGAGACCACGGCCTCCCTCGACCTCGGGGCGGACGGCGCGGCGGGCGGCACGGGCCGGGACGCCGACACCGTCGCGGCCGCCGGGGGCGCGCTCCGCACCATCGCGATCCGGAACGTCGCGCTCTCCGACCCGTCCCGGACGGCCCTCGACATCGGCTTCGGCACCGCGCTCGGCCCCGACGCCTCGGCCCGGAGCGTCACCGACGCCTACCTGCGCCAGTCCCTCGAGAGCGATGCGGGCGCGGCCGACACGGGCGTGCGCCTCGCCCTCTACTTCGCCCGCAAGGCCCCGACCCTGACGAGCGCCTACGACGTCCTCGGCGACGCGGCGCTGAGCCAGGTCGCCAACACGGTGGTGGGCCTGCCCGCCACGAGCGGCGCCGCCACGCGCGAGGCCCTTGAGCGCCGCGCCGGCCTGATCGCCGCCAAGATCGACATCGCGAGCTTCCGGGACCCGGCGAAGCTCGCGGCCTTCGTGCGGCGCTTCGCGGCGCTCTGGGACGCGCGAGACGGCCCGGCCTCGGCGCCGGTCCTCGCCCTGTTCGGCGCCGGCGCCGCCGGCGTCACGGCCGAGACGCCCGCCGCGGCCGCCGCCCTCCGGACCGGGAGATAGGGACGATGCAGAACGGCCTCTACGTGGCGCTCTCGAGCCAGATCGCCCTCGAGAAGCGGCTGACGACCACCGCCAACAACGTCGCCAACATGGCGACGAGCGGATTTCGCGCCGAGGAGACCAGGTTCGCCGCCCTCCTGGCCCAGGCCGGCAAGGGGGCGGTGGCGTTCGTCGGCACGGGCGACACCTACCTCTCGCGGGCGGCCGGCCCGGCGAGCAAGACCGACGGGGCCCTCGACGTCGCCGTGCAGGGCGACGCCTGGCTCGGCGTCGGCGGGCCGTCCGGGCCGCTCTACACCCGCGACGGGCGCATGGCGATGGACGCCACCGGGCAGCTGCGCACCCTCGCCGGGCAGCCGGTGCTCGACCCCGGGGGCTCGCCGCTCCTCCTCGACCCGCAGGCCGGCCCCCCGACGATCGGGCGCGACGGCAGCATCGTCCAGGGCACGACCCCGGTGGGCGCGCTCGGTCTCTTCACCCTCGACCCCAAGGCGGCCCTGAGCCGGGCAGCCACCAACGCGGTCTCGGCGAGCCTGCCGGGCCGGCCCGTGCAGGACTTCACCGCCATCGGCGTGGTGCAGGGCTTCGTCGAGGGCTCGAACGTCAACCCGATCCTCGAGATGACGAAGCTCATCACCGTCCAGCGCGCCTTCGAGAGCGCCGCCGCGGCGACGTCGGAGGCGGAATCCTCGCTCCAGGGGGCGATCAAGTCCCTCGGGCCGCAGGGCTAGGGCCGTGGCCTCGACGGCAATCGAGCGCCTGGAGGAGGCGATGGCGGGCGCGCTCCGGGAGGGCGCCCTGGTGCGGGTCGGCGGGCCGATCCGCGAGATCACCGCGAGCGCCTGCCGGATCGGCGGCGTCGCGCCCTTCGTGCGGCTCGGCGACCGCATGGGCTTCTGGGTGAACGGACGCCTCCAGGTCGGCGAGGTCGTGCGCGTCGACGCGGGCGGGGCGACGCTCAAGCCCTACGAGAGCCGCGTCGAGGCCGGGATCGGAACGCCGGCCTTCCGCCTCGGCCCCGCGGAGCTGCGGCCCGACCCGCGCTGGAAGGGCCGGGTCATCGACGCCCTCGGGCACCCCGTCGACGCGGGCGGCCCCCTGCCGCCGGGGCCGCGGGCGCGCGCCCTCGAGGCCGGCCCGCCGGCCGCCCTCGGCCGGGCGCGGGTGCGCCGCCCCCTCGGGACCGGCATCCGGGCGGTCGACCTGTTCACGCCCCTCTGCGCCGGCCAGCGCATCGGCATCTTCGCGGGCTCGGGGCTCGGCAAGTCGACGCTCCTCGCCATGCTGGCGGGGGCGGAGGGCTTCGACAGCGTCGTGGTGGCCCTGGTGGGCGAGCGCGGGCGCGAGGTGCGGGAGTTCCTGGAGGGCCCGCTCGCCCCGAACCGCGGGCGCGCCGTCGTCGTGGTCTCGACCGGCGACGAGGGGCCGATGATGCGCCGCCAGGCCCCGAAGGTGGCGATGGCGGTGGCGGAGGCGTTCCGCGAGCGCGGCGAGTCGGTGCTGCTCATCGTCGATTCGGTGACGCGCTACGCCCACGCGGCCCGGGACGTCGCCCTCGCGGCCGGCGAGCCGGCGGTGGCCCGCGGCTACCCGCCGAGCGTCTTCTCCGACCTGCCGCGGCTGCTCGAGCGGGCGGGGCCGGGCCCCGAGGGCGAGGGCAGCATCACGGGGGTGTTCTCGGTCCTCGTCGACGGCGACGACCACAACGACCCCGTCGCCGACAGCATCCGCGGCACCCTCGACGGCCACGTGGTCCTCGACCGCGCCATCGCCGAGCAGGGGCGCTACCCGGCCGTCGACCTCCTCGCCTCGATCTCGCGGCTCGCCGGCGAGGTCTGGACCCCCGAGCAGCGCGACCTCATCCGCAAGCTCAGGGCCATGATGGCGCGTTTCGAGGAGACCCGGGACCTGCGCCTCATGGGCGGCTACCGGGCCGGCACCGACCCGGAGCTCGACCAGGCCGTCGCGCTCGTCCCGCGCATCTACGAGGCCCTGCGCCAGGAGCCGGGCGAGCCGCCGAGCCGGGACGCGTTCCTCGAGCTCGCCCAGTCGCTGCGCGGATGAGGCCCGCCGTGCCGACGCGCCCGGCGGGGGCCGACCCGGCAGGGCCGGCCCCCGCCGGGGCCGTCCCGGGGCGCGGCGGCCCGGTCCTAAGCCCCGCGCAAGCCACCTCTGCGCCTACTCCCCCCGCATCTCAGGACGAGGTCTCCCCATGAGTCTGATCGGCGTGCTCCGCACCGGCGTCTCCGGCATGAACGCCCAGTCGAACCGCATCTCGACCGTGGCCGAGAACATCCAGAATTCCGGCACGACGGGCTACAAGCGCAGCTCGGCGGAGTTCTCCTCGCTGCTGATCGAGTCGGCCGAGAGCGGCAACTACAATTCCGGCGCCGTCGAGACCACGGTCCGGCGCGCGGTGAGCGAGGGCGGCCCGGTCGGATTCACCACCTCGAAGACCGACCTGGCGATCCAGGGCAACGGCTTCTTCGTGGTGCAGGACGCCAACAGGGCGCCCTACCTGACGCGCGCCGGCAACTTCGTGGTGGACGGCCCGACCGGCAACCTCGTCAACGCGGGCGGCTTCACCCTGATGGGCTACCCCGCGGGCCCCGGCACCGCGGCCCCGTCGCTGAACAGCGTCGCCGACATGGTGCCGGTCAACCTCGCGTCGGTCGGCGCCCAGGCGGACGCCTCCACGGCGGCGACGATCTCCGGCAACCTGCCCTACGGCGCGGCGGTCGGCGCCGGCAAGAAGACCTCGGTCGTCGTCTACGACAATGTCGGTCAGGCCCGGACCCTCGACGTCGCGCTGACGAAGACCGCGGCCGGCGCGTGGTCGGTGGCCGTCTCCGAGGGCGCCGCCGCCCTCGGCGCCGCCACGGTGAGCTTCGACGCCGACGGCCAGGCCATCGGCCCGGCCTCCCTCACCGTCCAGGTGCCGAACGGCAGGCCGGTGGCGTTCGGCCTCGCCGGCATGACCCAGCTCGCCGGGGACTACGCCCTCAAGGGCTCGGCCGACGGCGCGCCCCCGGCCGCCGTGACCGGCACGGAGTTCGGCGCCGACGGCACCGTCTACGCGACCTACGCCGACGGCACCCGGAAGGCGGCCTTCAAGGTGCCGCTCGCCGACGTGCCGAGCCCCGACAACCTCGAGCCCCGCGCCGGCAACGTGTTCAAGCCGTCGACGGATTCCGGCGACATCCAGGTCGGCTTCGCCGGGCTCGGCGGGCGCGGCACCCTCAAGGCGGGCGCCCTCGAGCAGTCGAACGTCGACGTCAGCACCGAGCTCACCGCGATGATCGAGTCGCAGACGGTCTACACCGCCAACTCGAAGGTGTTCATGACCGGCAACGAGCTCCTCGACACCCTGATGAACCTGAAGCGCTGAGCGCGTCCGCCGGAGCCGTTCCATGGGCCTCTCCCTCGCGCTGAACACCGCGCGCTCGGCGCTGCTCGCCACGTCGAGCCAGATCGCGGCGTCCGCGCGCAATGTCGCGGGGGCGAACGACCCGTCGTACTCGCGCAAGATCGCCGCGCTGGTGACCGGCGGGGGGACGGCGGGCGTGGTCGTGGTCCGCGCGAGCGACGCGGCGCTCCTCGCCAGCACGCTCGCGGCGACCTCGGCCTCGGCCGCGCGGGACGCCGTGCTCGCCGGGCTCCAGTCCCTCGCCCGCACGGTGGGCGACACCGGCGGCGGGGCCTCGCCGGCGGCCCGGCTCGGCGACCTCGCCGCCGCCCTCCAGGCCGCCGCCAACCAGCCCGACAACGCCGACCTCGCCCGGGCGGCGGTCGAGAGCGCCCGGGCGCTCGCCGGCAGCCTGAACGACGCGGCCGCGGCCGTGCACGCCGTGCGGGCCGAGGCCGACGCCGCGATGGCGGCGTCGGTCGAGCGGGTCAACGACCTGCTCGGCCGCTTCGACCTCGCCAACCGGGCGGTCACGAGGGGGACCGCCGGCGGCGCCGACGTCTCGGACAGCCTCGACGACCGCGACCGCATCCTGGCCGCGCTCTCCGAGGAGGTCGGCATCGCCACGGTGGCGCGGGAGAACGGCGACCTCGCGCTCTACACCGACGGCGGCGTGCCGCTGTTCGAGCGCGTCGCCCGGCGGGTCGGCGTCGGCGCGACCGCGGCCTTCCCGGCGGGCGGCACCGGGGCCGCCGTGACGGTCGACGGCGTGGCGGTCACCGGCAGCGCCTCGCCGATGCCCCTCGCCTCCGGGCGCCTCGCCGGCCTCGCCGCCCTGCGGGACGGCGCGGCCGTGCAGTACGAGGCGCAGCTCGACGCCCTCGCGGGCGCCCTCGTGGCCGCCTTCGCGGAGAGCGACCGCCGCACCCCGCCGGTCGCCGGCCCGAAGGACGGCCTGTTCACGGCCGGCGCCGGCGGCTCCTCCGGGCTCGCCGCGGCGATCCGCATCCACGCGGCGGTCGACCCGGCGGCGGGCGGCGACGTCGCCCGGCTGCGCGACGGCGGGATGAACGGCGCCGGCTACCGCGACAACCCCTCCGACGCGGCGGGGTACGCGGACCGCCTGCGCGCCCTCGCGGACGGGCTCGGGGCCGCGCGCAGCTTCGGTCCCGGGCTGGAGATCGACGGCAGCGCCACGCTGCCGTCCTTCGCGGCGGCCTCGGCGGGCTGGCTGGAAGGCCGGCGTAAGGACGCCGCCGCGCAGGCCGACTACCAGAGGACCCTTCTGTCCCGCGCGAGCGAGGCCCTCTCCAACGCGGTCGGGGTCAACGGCGACGACGAGACCGCCCTGACCCTCCAGCTCGAACGCTCCTACGCCGCCTCGGCCAAGATCCTGACGGTGGTGGACGACCTCCTGAAAACCCTCCTGGACGCGGTGCGCTAGCCGGCCATGACGAGCACGAGCTTCATCTCCAGCCTCAGCCTCTGGAACGCGCCGCGCAGCGGCGCGGCGCGGCTCCAGGCCGAGGCCGCGAAGGCCACCAGGGAGATCGCGGACGGGCGCTACGCCGATGTCGGCCTCGCCCTCGGCCGCGGCGTCGCCCGCAGCCTCTCCCTGCGCCAGGGCAGCGCCGCGCTCGCCGCGCTCCAGGACGGCAACGGCGTCGCGGCCCTCAGGCTCGGCGCGAGCCAGGCCGCCCTCCAGCAGATGCAGAAGACCGTCGACGCGAGCCTGCGGAACCTCACCGGTCTGCCCGACGCCCAGCGCGCCGCGGCGGCGGCCGGCACGGCCGGGAGCGAGCTCGCCGCCCTCGTGGACGCCCTCAACGCCTCGACGGCCGGGCAGTACGTCCTGTCGGGCACCAACACCCGCGCGCCGCCGATCAGGGCCGGCGCGGCCGCCCAGGGCACGGCCGCCGTCGCCGCCGCGTTCCAGGCCGCCTTCCGGGTCGCGCCCGGGGACCCGTCCGCCGCGGCCGTGACCGCGGACGACATGCAGGCCTTCCTCGACGGCCCCGTGGCGGGCCTGTTCTCGGAGGCCGGCTGGGCGGCCGGCTGGTCGCAGGCCTCGAGCCGCAACATCGAGAGCCGGATCTCCCTCGGCGAGACCCTCGAGACCTCCGCCAACGCGAACGCGGCCCCGTTCCGCCGCGCCGCCATGGCGTACGCGATCGCCGCCGGCCTCGGCCTCGGCCGCCTCTCCGCCGCCGCCCAGTCGGTGGCGACGGGCCGGGTCATGAGCCTCCTGAGCCAGGCGAGCAGCGGGCTCACGGGCCTCCAGGCCGACCTCGGCCGCGCGCAGGCGCGGATCACCGACGCCAACGGCCGCATGGACGCGCAGGCGGCCCTGCTCTCCGGCGAGATCACGCGGCTCGAGGCGGTCGATCCGGCCGAGGCCAAGGTCCGCGTCGACCGCCTGACCACGCAGATGCAGATGTCCTACGCGCTGACGGCGCAGCTGCGCCAGCTCAGCCTCGTCCAGTTCCTCTGAGCGGGGCCGGCTCGCGCCCCCCTCCGCCCCCCCCGCGCGCCCCGCGCGCCCCGGCGGGGCGCGCGGGGCCACCCGACGCGACCGCCCGCCCGGCCCCGCCGGGGCCCGGGCGGCGCGGACGCCATCCACCAACGAGGCATCGGCGCCGATGTACCGCTTTTCCTACTCCGAGATCCTCGCGGACGCGCCCGAGACCGGCCGCGCGCGCGAGCGCGCCGCCTTCGACCAGGCGCTGACGCTCCTGCGCGACGCCGAGGCCGGGCGGCTCGTCGGGCCCGAGCGGACCGCCGCGGTCGGCCGCGTGCAGGACCTCTGGAACGCGCTGATCGCCGACCTGCTCGACCCCGGCAACGGGCTGCCCGAGGCCTTGCGCGACGACCTCGTGTCGATCGGCGCCTGGACCATCCGCGAGGCCGGCGAGGCCCTGCGCACGCCCGGGCGCAGCCTCGCGGCCCTCATCGCGGTGAACGCCTCGATCCGCGACGGCCTGCGGTGAGCGGCCCCATGCGCCTGTCCCTGCGCGCCGGCGAGCGCGTCTACATCAACGGCGCCGTGCTGCGCGTCGACCGCAGGGTCGCGGTCGAGCTCCTGAACGACGCGACCTTCCTGCTCGAGGGCCACGTCCTCCAGGCGGCGCAGGCCACGACGCCCCTGCGCCAGCTCTACTTCGCGGCCCAGACCATGCTGATCGAGCCGGGCCGGGCCGGGCCGGCGCGGGCGCTCTACGACGGGATCGAGGCCGGCATCCTCGCGGCGACGCGCGAGGGCGTGCTCCGGGACGGCCTCGCGGCCGCGCGGGGCCTCGTCGGGGCCGGACGGCCGTTCGAGGCCCTGAAGCTGATCCGCGGGCTCTATCCCCTCGAGGCCGCCCTGATGGCGAGCGCGCAGGCCGCCCCCGACCCGGCCGCTCCCCCGCAGGGCGCGGCCTCCCCAGCCCCGGACGCCCCTCCCGCAGGGGCGCCCCTGGCAAGGGCCCCCGCCGCGGGGGCGAAGGCCGCCGCTCCCGGGCGGCGGGCGCGCCCGCACCCCTCCACCGGTCCGCGGCGGCCGGACCTCCCTCGCGACCCGAAGGCCTGATCCCATGGACGTCTCCCGCTCCACGAGCCCCACCGCCGGCGGCACCGCGGCGGCCGCCGCCAAGGCCGGCAGCACGGTCGCGGCCTCGATGAACGCGAACACCTTCCTGACGCTGCTCGTGGCGCAGCTCCAGCACCAGGACCCGACGAAGCCGATGGACTCGACGGCGTATGTCGGCGAGCTCGCGACCTTCTCGCAGGTCGAGCAGAGCACGAGGACGAACCAGAAGCTCGACTCGCTGCTGTCGTCGAGCTTCCTCGACCAGGCCGACGCGATCATCGGGCGCACCGTCACCTCCGCGGACGGCGCCGTGAGCGGCACGGTGCGGTCCGTCAAGGTCACGGGCGAGGGCGCGCTCGCGCGCCTCGACGACGGGCGCGACCTCCTCCTCGCCGCCGGGATCGTGGTGTCCTGAGGCGCTCCCGCCGGGGTGCCGCGGCCCGCGCCGGCGCGGCCCGGGCGTCCGTGTGTCCCGAAACCCGATGAGGCCCGCGCCGTCATGAACGAGGTCGACGCCCTGGAGCTCGTGCGCGCCGCGATCTGGACCGTGATCGTCGCGGCCGGCCCCGCGGTCGGCGCCGCGATGCTCGTCGGCGTCGCGGTGGCGCTGCTCCAGGCGCTCACGCAGGTGCAGGAGGCGACCCTGACCTTCGTGCCGAAGATCGTCGTGATCCTGCTCGTGCTCCTCGTCACCGGCACCTTCGTGGGCTCGCAGATCCACGCCTTCGCGGAGGCCGCCTACGGCCGCATCGCCACCGGGTTCTGAGGGCCTCCATCCTCGCGCAAGCTTCCGGGCCCAGAACCGGGCCGGCCCGGATGCGGGCGGGCCGCGGGGCTGCGAGGGCGACATGAGGGCGACATGGCGGTGAGCGGGGCGCCCGCCGCGGAGCGGGCCTCGCGGCGGGATTTCGGGTTCGCGGCCGGCATCGTCTGCATCCTGGCCGTGCTGTTCCTGCCGGTGCCGGCGCTGCTCCTCGACGTCGGGCTCGCCTTCTCGGTCGCGCTGTCGGTCCTGATCCTGATGGTGGCGCTCTGGATCCAGAAGCCGCTCGAATTCTCCGCCTTCCCGACCGTGCTCCTCATCGCGACGCTCCTGCGGCTGGCGCTCGGCATCGCGACGACGCGGCTGATCCTGGCCAACGGCCAGAACGGCGTCGACGCCGCCGGCCACGTCATCCAGGGCTTCTCGCAGTTCGTGATGAGCGGCGACTTCGTGATCGGGATCGTGGTCTTCGTGATCCTGATCACGGTGAACTTCCTCGTCATCACGAAGGGCGCCACCCGCATCGCCGAGGTCGGCGCGCGCTTCACCCTCGACGCGATCCCGGGCAAGCAGATGGCGATCGACGCCGACCTCAACGCCGGGCTCATCGACGACAAGGAGGCGCAGCGCCGGCGCCGGGAGCTCGAGGAGGAATCGGCCTTCTTCGGCTCGATGGACGGCGCCTCGAAGTTCGTGCGCGGCGAGGCCGTGGCGAGCCTCATCGTGATCGCCGTCAACGTCTTCGGCGGCATCATCATCGGGACGACCCGCCACGGCATGCCCCTCGGGACCGCGGCCGACGTCTTCACCAAGCTCTCCGTCGGCGACGGCCTCGTCTCGCAGATCCCGGCGCTGATCGTCTCGCTCGCGGCGGGCCTCCTCGTCTCGAAGGGCGGCACCCGCGGCACCGCCGAGCAGGCGGTGCTCGGCCAGCTCGGCGCCTACCCGCGGGCCCTGATGGTCGCCGCCGTGCTGATGGGCCTGTTCGCCCTCGTGCCGGGCCTGCCCTTCCTGCCCTTCGCCGCCCTGAGCGGCCTCCTCGGCTTCGTCGCGGTCGTGATCCCGCGGCGCCTCGCCGCCCGGCGGGCGGACGCCGCCGCCAGGGACGCCGCCGAGGAGGCGCACCGGCAGGCGGCCGCCCGGGACTCGGTCAGGGAATCGCTGCGGACGCCGGAGATCGAGCTCCTCCTCGGCCGCCAGGTCTCGGCGCAGATCCAGGCCTCGCAGGCCGAGCTGACCCACCGGGTCGCCAAGATGCGCCGCAAGTTCGCCCGCCAGTACGGCTTCGTCGTCCCCGAGATCAGGCTCTCCGACAGCCTGGCGCTGCCGCCCAAGGCCTACCAGATCCTGATCCACGGCACCGTGGCGGCGACGCAGGAGCTGCGGCCCGGCGAGCTCCTCGTCGTCGTCGGCGACGGCCCCCGGCCCGACGTGCCGAGCGACGAGGTGCGCGAGCCCGCCTTCGGCCTCGCGGCGCTCTGGGTGATGGACGCCTACGCGGGCGAGGTCCGGCGCGCCGGCTTCGAGGCCATCGACGGCGCCTCGGTGCTGCTGACCCACCTCTCCGAGGTCATCCGCAACAACCTGCCGCAATTCCTGTCCTACAAGGACATGCGCGGCCTCCTCGACCGGCTCGACCCCGAGTACAAGCGCCTGCTCGACGAGATCTGCCCCTCGCAGATCTCGCATTCGGGGCTCCAGGCGGTGCTCAAGCTGCTCCTGCTCGAGCGGGTGTCGATCCGCAACCTTCACCTGATCCTCGAGGCGGTGGCCGAGATCGCCCCGCACGCGCGTCGGGCCGAGCAGATCGCCGAGCACGTGCGCATGCGCATCAGCCAGCAGATCTGCGGGGACCTCGCCGAGAACGGCGTCCTCGCCGTGCTGCGGCTCGGCGCGAGCTGGGACCTGTCCTTCCACCAGAGCCTGAAGCGGGACGCCAAGGGCGAGGTGGTCGAGTTCGACATCGACCCGCGCCTCGTCGAGCAGTTCGGCAGCGAGGCCGCGGCGGCGATCCGCGGCCGGATGCGCGAGGTGCACGCCTTCGCCCTCGTCACGGCGCCGGACGCGCGGCCCTACGTGCGCATGATCGTCGAGCGCCTGTTCCCGACCCTGCCGGTGCTCTCGCACCTGGAGATCGCCCGGGGCGTCGAGATCAAGTCGCTCGGCACCATCGCGTGACGCGGGGATTCGTGCCGCGGGACTTGGCAGCGCGGGACTTGGCAGCGCGGGACTTGGCAGCGCGGGACCCGGCGCCGGCCGGACCGGGCGCGGGCCCGTGACCGTCCCGGGCCCCGGGGGCCTCGTCGGCCCCGAGAGCGTCCTCGGCGTGTTCCTGATCTTCTGCCGGGTCGGGGGCTGCCTCCTCGTGGTGCCGGGCTTCTCCAGCCCCCGGGTGCCCCAGCAGGTGCGGCTGCTCATCGCCGGGGCGGTCTCCCTCGCGGTGGCGCCGCTGCTGCTGCCCCTGTTCCAGTCCCGGCTCGCCGGGCAGGCGCCCGCCGAGACGCTGGCCTGGATCGCCGCCGAGACCCTGACCGGGCTGACCATCGGCTTCCTCGGCCGCATCTTCGTCGTGGTGCTCGAGACGGTGATGAACGCCGCCGCCGTGATGGTGGGCTTCGGCGGCCTGCCGGGCGCGCCCGTCGAGGGCACGGACCCGGTCCCGGCCGTGGAGGCGCTGATCCTCCTCACCGCCACCGCGCTCCTGTTCGCGGCCGACCTGCACTGGGAGCTGCTGCGCGGCCTCGTCGAGTCCTACGCCCGGATCCCGCCCGGGGAGAGCCTCGCCACGCCGCTGATGCTGACGCGGATCGTCGACCAGGTGGCGGACGCCTTCGCCCTGGGGCTGCGCATCACGGCGCCCTTCGTGGTCTACGCGGTGACGGTGAACCTCGCGGCGGGCTTCATCAACAAGCTGACGCCGACCATCCCGGTCTACTTCGTGGCCACGCCCTTCGTGATGGTCGGCGGCCTCCTCGTGCTCTACCACCTCGCGGGTGAATTCATGACGCAGTTCCTCCTCGGCTACGCCGCCTGGCTGCGGCGGGGCTGATGGCGGCGGGCACGGGCCGGCGCCTGGAGCGGGCCGGGCGCCTGGTGCGGGTGCAGGCGCAGATGCGCCGCGCCGCCGAACTCGCCCTGGCGGCGGCCCGCGACGAGGCCGCGGGCGTCGAGGCGGACCGCGCGCGCCTCGTCGCCGCCCTGGCGGAATCCGCCCACGGCCCCCTGCTGCTCGAGGCCGCGGCGCGGCGCCTGGGCGGCCTGTCGGCCCGGGCGCAGGCCCTGGCCGAGGCCGCCGAGGAGAGGGCCGGCGACCTGCGCGCGCGCGGGCTCGCCCAGAAGCGGGCGGAGGCGCAGGCCGCGCGCCGCGCCGCGGAGCACCGGCACGCGCGCGAGCGGCGCGAGGAGAGCGCGCGCCTCGAGGGCCTCGCGCCCGGGCGCCGGGAGGACGGCGACGCAAGCCTCCCGTAAGCCACGGGCGCTAGGACACGGGCAGCCCCGAGCGGGTTCTCAGGGACGCGCGCGCCTCGCCCCCACCGCACCCGGGACCGACGCCGGGGCCCGCGTCACCCGGCGCCCGAGGAGCCCGTCCGCCGATGAGCATCACCCCGCCCTCCGACATCGTGCTGGACGTGGCGCGCGCCGCGGATGCGGGGCGCCTGCGCGAGGCCGCTGCCAGGCTCTCGCGGCCGGGCGACCCGGCGGCGTTCGCGGACGCGGCGCGCGCCGCCGGCCTCCCGGTGCCCCGGCCCGCCGACGCGGCGGGCGCGCTCACGGACCTGCGGAACCGGACCGCGCTCGCGCAGGCGGGGAGCGCGGGCGATCCCTACCGGACGTTCGAGGGGCTGGTGCTCCAGCAATTCGTCGAGGCGATGATGCCGAAGGCCGAGAGCGTGTTCGGCCGCGGCAACGCCGGCGGGATCTGGAAGTCGATGCTCGCCGAGCAGATCGGGGCGCAGATCGCCCGGACCGGCGGCGTCGGCATCGCCCGGATGCTGAGCGCCGCCCATCCGCAGCCGGGTGCCGCCGCGGCGCCGGGTGCCGGCGCGGCGCCAAGCGCCGGCGCGGCGCTGAGCGCCGGCGCGGCGCTGAGCGCCGGCAGTGAGGTCTGACCGCCGATGCTGCTCGCCACCCTCACGCGGCTCGAAGCCACCATCGAGGCGGAGACCGCGGCGCTCCTCGCCCACCGCCCGGTCGACCACGCCGCGGTCAACCGGCACAAGAGCCAGAGCCTGCTCGAGCTCACCCGCCTCGCCCGCGCGCTCGACCCGGCCGGCCTCGACGCCGCGACGGCGATCCACCTCGCCCGCCTGCGCGACGCGCTGGCGCGCAACCAGGAGGTCGTGGCGCTGCACCTGCGCGCCCTCGAGGAGATAACCGGCACCCTGGCGGAGGCGGCGCTGAGCGCGGATTCGGACGGCACCTACACGGCGCGGATCGGGACGTGAGCCGATGCGCGTCCTCGTCACCGGCCTCTGGATCTGCGCCGTCACCATCCTGTCCTGCTACGGGGCGGTGACCTGGGGCGGCGGCCTCTTCGCCCGAACGCCGGAGCCCTACCTGGAGGGACTCCAGTACCAGAAGCTGGCGCCGATCACCGTCCCGATGATCGCCGACGGCAAGGTCCAGGGCTACGTGGTCGTGGTGCTGGTCTTCACGGCGGACGCCAGGCTGATGCACACCCTGCCGGTGCCCCCCAACCCCTTCGTGGTCGACGAGGCCTTCCGCCAGATCTACGCCGACCCCGGCCTCGATTTCCGCCGGCTGGCGCGCTACGACGTCACGCGGCGCCTCGCCGAGATCCGCGCGCGGGTCAACGAGCGCCTGGGCGCCGAGGTCGTGAAGGACGTCCTCGTCGACGAGATGAACTTCGTCGCCAAGCGCGAGGTGCGGTCGTAGGGCGTAGCGCGCCGCGCGCCGGGTCCGCGGCCCTCAGCCCTCGCCCACGAACCGCGCCAGCTCCTCGCGCGCGAGGAGCCGGACCAGGAAGTCCTCCGCGGTCCCGTCCGCGGCGATCAGGACGCCGCCGCAGGCCGTGCCGTGCCCGCCGACCGCGTAGCGCAGGACGCCGGCCGGCTGGAGCTCGCCCGGGCGCCGGGAGACGAAGCCCTGCAGCGCCCCCGGGCGGTCGTCGCGGCCGAACACGACCTCCAGGCCCGCCGGCTGCCCGGCGAGCGCGAAGGGCACGAGGCTGAGGCGGCGGCCGGCCTGCTGGGCCTGCGCCCGGCGCGGGCCCGACAGGGCGACGAGGCAGTCGGGCGCGAGGTGCAGGAGCCCCTCGAAGGAGATCGCCCCCCCGGGCCCGGTGAAGCGGTCGATCACCGCGAGGCCCGCGAGGTCGTCGGGCAGGACGAAGATCCGGACGTGGCGGTAGTCCGGCCCGTGCACGCCGGTCTCGATCGCGTGCGCGGTCGCGCCGCCGAGCGCCAGGCTGCCCCGGAGCCGGCCCCGGCCCGCCGCCGGCTCGCGGCCGTCCGGGACCGCGACGTTGTGGGCGCGGGCGGACAGGAGGTAGTGGCGGATCGCGCCCGTCTCGACCTGCTCGGAGCCGCCCGCCTCCACGATCCAGCGCAGGGAGCCCGTGGCGAACGCGAACGACGTGCAATCCGCGTGGCCCTGGGGCGACTGCTCGGCGTACGTGCAGGCGAAGTGGCTCCAGCCCCGCCGCAGGGCCTCGTGGCGCGCGACGAGCACGTCGGCGCAGGCGGGGGCGGGCGGCGCGGGGGCGGGCGCGCGCCCGGCCGCCAGCGCCTGCTCCGCCGGGGGGCGGGCCTCGCGCCGCAGCAGGCGGGCGATCCAGCCGGCGTGGTCGACGCCGTGCGGGCTGTCGCCGAAGGCCGGCAGCCGGCCGCCCGGATCGAGGAGGCCCGCCACCCCGGGCAGGGCCGCCGCCGCCCGGGCGGCGATCAGGGGGCCGGGCTCCTCCCCGGCGAGGGCCTCGCCGAGGGCCCGCCCGAGGCCGAGGAGCTCGAGGCGCCGGTGCGGCGCGGGCTCCGCGAAGGCGCCGTCGGGCCCGAGCAGCGCCTCGATGCTCTCGCGCAGGCTCCGGCGGGCGAGGGAGGCCCAGAGCGCGCAGGGCGGCAGGCGCGGCAGCGCCCGGGCGAGGGCCAGGAGGGCGGCGGCGGCCTGGACCTGGTGGAGCGTGCGCGCGAGCGTGTTCTGGCCGACGATCTCGGCGAGCGCGAAGCCGTGCCGCGCCGCCTCGCCGACGAGGACGGGCGCCGCGCCCCGGGCCTCCGGCCGCGCGAGCAGGCCGACCCAGACCTCGGCCCGGGCCGGGAGGGCCGAGGGGTGCAGGCTCAGGGGATCGGCCGGCCGGCCCCAGGGATTGGCCCGCGACCACGCCAGCGCGAGCGCCACCGCCCGGGCCGGCGCCTCGGCGGCGAGCGGCAGCAGCCAGGACAGGGACTGGTAGTCGAGGCGCCAGGCCGCCGACCGGAACGGGTCCTCGGCCCAGCCCGGCGCCTCGGGCAGGGTCCAGTCCGGCGCGCCGGCGAGCCGCAGGGACACGGCGCCGTCCGGCCGGCCCGCCGCCGGGCGCTCGGGGCCCGTGCGCAGGGCCCTCGCCCGGGCGAGGGCGAGGGGCGCGGCGGCGGCCTCCGCCGGGGCCGGGATCCAGCCGGCCGGGGCGTCCTCCGGCAGGCCGAGGCGCCCGGCGAGGCGGGCCAGGAAGGACGGCCCGTCGAGGAGGTCGTCGCCGCACAGGCTCTCCAGGCGCAGGGGCTCGTCCAGCGCCACCTCGGGGGCGGCGAGCAGCTCCACCGCCGGCGCGCCCGCCTCCTCCCAGGTGCGGAACCCGAGGTCGACGGAGACGGCGCCGGGGGGCGGGCGCAGGGTCAGGGTGAAGCGCCGGGCCTGCGGCCGGGCCGGCAGGTTGACCAGCGCGCCGAGGGGCGGCACCGAGACCGTGCCCGGGTAGGGCGGGGCGAGCACCGCGCCGGCGGCGTCCCGGTAGGCGATGTCGACCCGGGCGGCGTGCTCGTCGGGCCGCTCGGCGTAGAGCTGCCCGCGCAGGACGAGGTCCGCCCCCGGCACGAGGCCGTACCGCAGGGTGTCCGGGACGGGGCCGAGCGGCCGCCGGCGCCGGAGGGACGAGGGCGCGTCGTCCGCGCCCGGGCGCAGCACCGCCCCGGCGAGGCTGAAGGCCCGGGTGTTGCGCCAGGAGCGCACCGTGACGGCGAGGTCGCGGGCCGGGGCCGGCACCCGGAAGGCGATCCGGACCAGCGCCGTGCCGGTGAACGCGCCGCCGGAGGACTGGAAGTCCGGCCCGGCGATCCAGGCGCCGTGCGGATCGAGGAGCGTGCGGGCGAGGCCCGGCACGTGGTCGACGTCGAGGCTCGACCCGTCTGCGGCCCGGAAATCGAAGCCGGCCAGCGCGGCGTCGAGGACCCGGGACGCCGCCTCGTCCGGGTCGAAGGCGATGCGGGCGTGCAGGCTGCACCAGGCCTCGCCCCGCAGGCCCCGGAACGCGAGCACCACCCGCGACCAGCGGTTCCTGGCGGCGACGCGGTGCTCGCCCGCCTGGGCGCCGGCGCCGGCGTCGCCGGCGTAGCGGACCGCGACGGGCAGGAGGTCCGGCGCGCCGGTCGGGGGGGCCGGGAGCATCGTCTGGGGGATCGGGGCGCGGGGTCCGGAAGGGGCGGGCCGTGGGCGCCCGCCGCGGCCAGTGAGGACGCCGCCCCGCCCCTGTCAAGGCCGGCGCCAGCCCCGTGCAAGGTTGCGCCCCTACACCGCTCCCCGACGGCGGGCCCGGCGCGGGCTCCGGCAGGCGGAAGGGATCGGGCAGGATGGGGGCGTTCGCGTGACGGGCATCTACCTGTTCGACCTCGCCGCGCGGCACGCGCGCTACCTCGCGGTGCGCCAGGCCGCCATCGCGGGCAACGTCGCGAACGCCAACACGCAGGGCTACCGGGCCCGGGACGTCGCTCCCTTCGCCCAGGTCCTCGCCCGCACCGGGCTCGACCTGGCGGTCACGGCGAGCGCCCACGTGGAGACCGCCGGCACCGGCATCCCGGTCCGGCCGGTGCCGGCGCGGGAGGGGTGGGACGTGCTCGAGACCGCGAGCGCCGTCAGCCTGGAGCAGGAGATGCTCAAGGCAAGCGACGTCTCCCGCGACCACGCGCTCAACGTCGGCGTGGTGAAGTCCTTCCACCACATGCTGATGTCCGCCGTGAGGAGCGGCGGATGATCGATCCCCTCCGGACGGCGGCCCGCCTCGCCAGCGCGGGGCTCGAGGCCCAGTCCCTGCGCATGCGGGTGGTGTCCGAGAACCTCGCCAACGCCCAGTCGACGGGCGAGGCGCCGGGCGCCGATCCCTACGCGCGCAAGACCGTGACGTTCCGGGCCGAGATGGACCGCGCGGTCGGGGCGGCCTCGGTGCGGGTGCGCGAGATCGGCACCGACACCGCGCCGTTCCGCACCGAGCACGACCCGTCCAACCCGGCCGCCGACCCGAACGGCAACGTCAAGCTGCCGAACGTGAACATGCTGGTCGAGATGGCCGACATGCGCGAGGCCAGCCGCTCCTACGAAGCCAACCTCCAGGTGATCAAGCAGGCCCGCGCCATGGTCGCCAGCGTCATCGACCTCCTGAGGACATGAGAACCCGCCGATGATCGAGGCCCTCACCCTCTCGGCCTTCGACAGGGCCGCCGCCTCCTCCCGCGGCGAGGCGGGAGCGCTCCAGCGCGCCGCCCCGGCGACGCCGGGCGCAGCGGCGATGCCCGGCATCGCGGCGATGCCCGGCACCGCGGCGGCGCCGGGCTCCGACTTCGGCGACATCATGGCCCAGTTCGCCGCGGGCGTGCGCACCAGCCTGCGCGACGGCGAGGCGGCGGCGGTCGCGGGCCTCCAGGGCAGGGCCTCGGCCCAGCAGGTGGTGGAGGCCGTGATGTCCGCCGAGCAGAGCCTCCAGACCGCGGTGGCGATCCGCGACAAGGTGGTGGCGGCCTACCTCGACCTGAGCCGCATGGCGATCTGACCCCGCACCGGGGGCGATCTGACAAGGAATCCCGATCATGAGAGCGCTCGCCGTCGCCGCCACGGGCATGTCCGCCCAGCAGCTCAACCTCGAGGTCATCGCCAACAACATCGCCAACCTGAACACCACCGGGTTCAAGGGCGCACGGGCCGAGTTCACGGACCTGCTCTACCAGGCCGAGCGGCTCCAGGGCGTGCCGAACCAGTCGGGCCAGGAGGCGATCCCCGAGGGCGCCGTGCTGGGCCTCGGGGTGCGGGCGGCGGCGATCCGCAACCTGCACCGCCAGGGGCCGCTCGCCAACACCACCAACCCGCTCGACCTCGCCGTCAACGGGCGCGGCTACTTCCAGATCACGAGCCCGAGCGGCGAGATCAACTACACCCGCGCCGGCTCCTTCAACAAGAACGCCACCGGCCAGCTCGTGACCCTCGAGGGCTACACCGTCGACCCGGCGATCCTGATCCCGCAGAACGCCGTCGACGTGGTGATCAACCAGTCGGGCCAGGTCTTCGCCAAGGTCGACGGCCAGGTGCAGCCGCAGGCCATCGGCACGCTCACGATCGCGAACTTCGCCAACGAGGCCGGGCTCGAGCCCCTCGGCAACGGCCTCTACCGCGAGACGCCCGCCTCCGGCGCGGCCGTGGTGGGCAACCCGGGCGACGCGAGCTTCGGCAAGATCCAGCAGGGCTACCTCGAGGGCTCGAACGTCGATCCCGTCAAGGAGATCACGAACCTGATCACCGCCCAGCGCTCCTTCGAGATGAACTCCAAGGTGATCCAGGCCGCCGACGAGATGGCGGCCACGGTCTCCAAGGGCATCCGCTGAGCGCCGCCGCGAGCCCGGCGCGCGCGAACCCGCCCCGCCCGGGCGCCCACCGCCCACCACCTGGCGCGACCCCCATGCCCTCCCCCTCGCCCGCCCGCCGCCTCGCCCTCCTCGCCGGCCTCGCGCCGCTCGCCCTCGGCCCGGCGCGCGCCGCCGACGACCTGATGCTGCCGGTGCCCACCGTCACGGTCTACCCGGGCGACGTGATCCGGGAACCGATGCTGCGCCTCCAGGCCTATCCCCGGACCTTCCGGGCCCGCGCCGCGGTGATCGACGCGCCGCTCGCCATGGTCGGGCGCACGGCGCGCCGGATGCTGCTGCCCGGCGAGCCCGTGCCGGTGAACGCCGTGGACGACCCGCGCCTCGTCAGCCGCGGCGCGCCCACCCAGATGATCTTCGAGGAGAACGGCCTCGTCATCACGGCGGTGGGGGCGCCCCTGCAGAACGGCGGCCTCGGCGAGACCATCCGGGTGCGCAACAGCGACACCGGCCGCATCGTGCTCGGCACCGTGATGGCCGACGGGCGCATCCGGATCGGCGGCCTCTGATGCGCCGGCTGCTCCTCGCGCTCCTCGGCCTCGCCCTCCTCGCCGGCCCCGCCGCCGCCGGCACCCGCATCAAGGACATCGCGACCCTCAAGGGCGTGCGCGACAACCAGCTCGTCGGCTACGGCCTCGTCACCGGCCTCCAGGGCACCGGCGACACGCTGCGCAACGCCCAGTTCACCGAGCAGTCGCTCCAGTCCATGCTCGACCGCATGGGCATCAACGTGCGCGACGCCCGCCTGCGCACCCGCAACGTCGCGGCCGTGATGGTGACGGCCGACCTGCCGCCCTACGTCGGCACCGGGTCGCGCATCGACGTCACCGTGACGTCGCTCGGCGACGCCGCCTCCCTCAAGGGCGGCACCCTGCTGATGACGCCGCTCTCGGGCGGGGACGGCCTCGTCTACGCGGCGGCCCAGGGACCGCTCGCGGTCTCGGGCTTCGTGGTCCAGGGCCAGGCCGAGTCCCTGACCCAGGGCGTGCCGACGGCGGGCCGCATCCCCAACGGCGCCCTCATCGAGCGCGAGGTGCCGGGCAGCTTCCGCGACCTGCCCGAGCTGGTGTTCGAGCTGAAGAACCCGGACTTCAAGACCGCGACCCTGATCGCCGACGCGATCAACGCCTACGCGGTCGGGCGCTTCCGGCACCGGATCGCGAGCCCGCGCGACCAGCGCTCCGTGGTGCTCTCGCGCCCCCGCGCCATGGCCCAGACCCGGCTCGTCGCCGAGATCGGCGACCTCACGATCCAGCCCGACGTGCCGGCCCGCGTCGTCGTCGACCAGCGCACCGGCACGGTGGTGATCGGCCGCAACGTGCAGGTCTCCACGGTGGCGGTGACGCACGGCAACCTGACGGTGCGGGTCACGGAGGCGCCCGAGGTCTCCCAGCCGGCGCCCTTCTCGCGCGGCGAGACCACGGTGGTACCGCGCACGGAGGTCTCGGCCCGCGAGGAGCCCGGGCGGCTCGCCATCATCGGCGGCTCCGACCTCCAGACCCTGGTGCGCGGCCTGAACCAGGTCGGGCTCAAGCCCACCGACATCATCGCGATCCTCCAGGCGGTGAAGACCGCGGGCGCCCTCCAGGCGGAGCTCGTCGTGCAATGATCCGGATCCCCCGCCTGATCCTCGCCTGCCTCGCCCTCGCGGGGCCGGCCCTCGCGGCCGGCGCGCCGGCCGGGGAGGCCGCCAAGGACGCGGCCAGGGATGCCGCCATGCGGGCGATGGCCGCCCGGGACGCGCCCAGGGAGATCGAGGCGCGCGACTTCGTCGCCAGGGAGCCGGCCCGGACCGGCTACTGCGCCACCATCGCGGACGCGGCCGCGGATGCGCGCTTCGCCTGGCAGAAGGAGCAGCTCGCCGCCCTGGAGAGGCAGGTCGAGGAGCGGATCCAGCGGCTCGAGGAGAAGCGGGCCGAGTACGAGGGCTGGCTCAGGCGCCGCAACGAGTTCCTGGCCAAGGCCGACGAGGGCGTCGTGGCGGTCTACGCCAAGATGCGCCCCGACGCCGCCTCGCTCCAGCTCGCCAACATGCCCGAGGACGCGGCGGCCGCGATCCTGACGAAGCTCAACGCCCGCGCCGCCGGCGCCATCCTGTCCGAGATGGAGGCGGCCCGCGCCGCGCAGCTCGCCCGCCGGATGACCGAGGCGGGCCGCAGGCGGGACGCCTCGGGCAAGGACCTGCCCGGCAAGGACCTGCCCGGCAAGGACTCCTCCGGCAAGGACCTGCCCGGCAGGGACCCCTCCGGCAAGGATCCGGCGGGCCCGCCGCGCAAGGACAACGAGAGATCGTGATGACCCGCCGCAATCCGGGCCTCGTCGCCCTCGCCCTCGTCCCGCTCCTCGGGGCCTGCCAGAGCGGCCTGTCCGAGATCGGCCGGCCGCCGGCGCTGAGCCCCATCGGCACCGGCCTCGCGGCCCCCCGGGAGCCCCTGCCCTCGACCTTCGGCAGCTACGCGGCGCCGAGCGGCTACCACTCCACCTGGTCGCCCGCGAGCGCCGACCTGTTCCAGGATCCCCGGGCCCGGAACGTCGGCGACGTCGTGACGGTGAGCATCGTCATCAACGACAAGGCCCAGTTCGACAACGCGAGCGACCGCTCCCGCAGCCAGAAGTCGAGCCTCGGCTTCGATTTCGGCTACGGGGTCTCGGGCCTGAAGGACGCGGCCACGGCCGACGCCGGCATCCGCTCCGCCACCGAGACCAGGGGCCAGGGCAGCATCGACCGCTCGGAGAACCTGCGGCTCTCCGTGGCGGCGGTGGTCACCGAGGCGCTGCCGAACGGGAACCTGCTCATCAGCGGCTCGCAGGAGGTGCGGGTGAACAACGAGGTGCGGGTGCTCACCGTCGCCGGGGTCGTGCGTCCGCGCGACATCTCACGGCGGAACACCATCGACTACGACAAGATCGCCGAGGCCCGGGTCTCCTACGGCGGGCGCGGCCGCCTCACGGACGTGCAGGGCCCCTCCGCGGGGCAGCAGATCTTCGAGGCCGTGTCGCCGTTCTGAGCCGGCCGCCGCGGTCCGGCGGGGACGACGCCGCGCCCGGGCGGGCGGCTCGGCGGACATCGGCGCCGCGGGCGCAACCAGGGGCGGGCCCGCCCCGCCGGAGCAGGGCCCCCTCGGGGGCGACGGGACGACACGGCGATGGCGAACGGCACGCACGCGGCGCAGGGCGGCAGGGGCTGGATCGGAGTCCTCGCCCTCGTGACCCTGGTGGCAATCGGCACCGGGGGGGCGCTCGGCGCCTACCTCCTGTCGAGCGTCGAGAAGGCGGTCGACCTGAAGAAGCGCGACGAGCAGGACAAGGCCGCCAAGGTGCTCACCTACACGGGCGAGTTGTCCCTGCGCAGCGTCGGCTCGGTGGTGACGAACCTCGCCGGCTCGGGCGAGGCCTGGGTGCGGCTCGAATCCTCCGTCGTGTTCAGGACCGGCAGCCTGCCCAACCCCGACGTGACGCTGGCCGAGATCCGGGCCGACGTGGTGGCCTACCTGCGCACCGTCTCGATGGCGCAGATCGAGGGGGCGAGCGGCCTCCAGCACCTGCGCGAGGACCTCGGCGAGCGCGTCGCCCTGCGCACCGGGGGGCTGGTGCGCGAGTTCATCGTCGAAGCCCTGGTGGTCCAGTGAGCCCGGCCGCCAGACCCCTCCGCGCCAGGGTTGCGCTCTGCGCCAGGGCAGTGCTCGGCGCCAGGGCGGCGCTCTGCGCCAGGGCGGCGCTTCGCGCCGCCGGGATCCTCCTGCCGGTCGCCTGCGCCTCGGCGGCGCTGGCCCAGGGCGCCGGCGTCACCGGGGTGCCGGGGCTCGACGCGCTGCTGCCGCCCGGCAACGGAGCGGCGAGCGGGCGCATCCTGCAGCTCGTCGCCCTCCTGACGGTGCTGTCCCTGGCGCCCGGGCTCCTCGTCATGGTGACGAGCTTCACGCGGTTCGCCGTGGCGCTCTCGTTCCTGCGCTCCGGCCTCGGCCTCCAGAGCACGCCCGCCAACCTGTTCCTCGTCAGCCTGTCCCTGTTCATGACCTTCTACGTCATGGCGCCGACCTTCGACCGGGCCTGGAGCGAGGGCGTGCGGCCCCTCCAGGAGAACCGCATCGGCGAGGAGGAGGCGTTCGCCCGGATCGCCGAGCCGTTCCGCGAGTTCATGACCGCCCAGGTGCGCCCGAAGGACCTCCAGACCTTCACGGACCTCGCCAGCCGCAGCTTCCCGAAGGCCGAGGCCGGCGAGAAGATCGACCTGCGCATCCTGATCCCGGCCTTCATGATCTCGGAGCTGCGCCGTGGCTTCGAGATCGGCTTCCTGATCGTGCTGCCCTTCCTCGTCATCGACATCATCGTCTCCACGATCGTGATGTCGATGGGCATGATGATGCTGCCGCCCACCGTGATCTCGCTGCCGTTCAAGGTGCTGTTCTTCATCCTGATCGACGGCTGGAACCTGCTCGTGAGCGGGCTGGTGCGGTCGTTCTTCTGAAGCAGCAGCGCCCCGCGGGGCGCCGGCGCAACCTCCGCGCAAGGCTGACCCGCCAGATACCCCGGGGCCACACCGGCGGGGCCGCAGCGGGATCACTCCAGGAATGTCGGGTCGCGAGCAGGCCGAGAGGCTGTGGAGCAACATCGTCGAGCTCGGCGGGCGGCGCCTCGCCGCCCTCGGGCTCATCGGCCTCGTGGTGTTCCTGGCCGTGGGCCTGGGCGCCTACTATCTCAGCCGGCCCGCGCAGGAGACCCTCTACACGGGCCTCAGCCGCGAGGACGTCGCCCGGATCGGCGGCGTCCTGCGGGACGCCGGCATCCGCTTCGACGTCAGCCCCGACGGGGCGGCCGTGCTCGTGCCCTACGGCAGCACCGCCGCCGCCCGGATGCTCCTCGCCGAGAAGGGCCTGCCGCAGAGCGCGAAATCCGGCTACGAGCTGTTCAACGACCTCGGCTCCCTCGGCATGACCTCGTTCATGCAGGAGGTGACGCGGGTCCGCGCCCTCGAGGGCGAGATCGCCCGCACGATCCAGGGCATGAAGGGCGTGCGCGCCGCCCGGGTGCACATCGTGCTGCCCGAGCGCGGCTCCTTCCGGCGCGACCAGCAGCCCCCGTCCGCCTCCGTGGTGGTGCGCACCGAGCCCGCCGACGACGTGAGCGGCGCCCAGGCCATCCGCCACCTCGTCGCCTCGGCGATCCCCGGCATGAAGCCGGACCGGGTCACGGTGATCGGCGCGGACGGCACCCTGCTCCTGTCGGGGGACGATGCCGGCAGCGCGCCCACCGGCAAGATGGCGAGCCTCGAGAAGACCGTCGGCCGCGAGGTGCAGGACAACATCCGCCGCACCCTCACGCCCTATCTCGGCGTCGGCAACCTCGAGGTCAGCGTCGCGGCCCGGCTCAACACCGACCGGACGAACATCAACGAGACGATCTTCAACCCGGACCAGCAGGTCGCCCGCTCGGTCCGGGCGGTGCGCGAGAGCGAGAACAGCCAGAACCGCGCCGCGCAGCGGCCGACGAGCGCCCAGCAGAACCTGCCCGACCAGCGCGCCCGCTCGGACGGCAACGACGCGTCGAGCAACGAGACCTCGAAGCGGGAGGACCTCACCAACTACGAGATCTCCTCCAAGACCATCCAGACCGTGAGCGACGGCTACGCCGTCCGCCAGCTCTCGGTGGCGGTGCTGGTCAACCGCTCGCGGCTCGCGGCGCTCGCCGGGCCGGACGGGCCGAAGGCCGGCATCGACGCGCAGGTCGCCGAGATCGAGCAGCTCGTCGCCTCGGCGGCCGGCTTCAGCAAGGAGCGCGGCGACAGCGTCAAGGTCGCGGCCGTCGGCTTCGTCAACGACGGCCAGGCGCTCGAGCCGGTGCCGCCGCTCAGCCTCTCCGAGGTGATGCTGCGGCAATCCGCGACGCTCATCAACGCGGCGACGATCCTGGTGGTGGCCGGCCTCCTGATCTGGTTCGGCCTGCGCCCGGCCCTGCGGGCGATCCTGGCGGTGCCGGAGGCCGAGCGGGCCGCCCTCGCGGCCCTCGCGCCGCAGGCCGTCCCGGCGGCCGGGGTGCCGGGCGCCGAGGCCGCGCCCGCCCTGGCGCCGCCCGACCGGGCCGG
>NZ_QOWC01000121.1 GCF_003574465.1 Methylobacterium crusticola | reverse complement strand
AGCGGCCCTGCGCGCCGCCGCCCTCTCGCTCCTGGGCACGCTCGCGGGCCCGGCGGGCGACGCGCGGCCGGGCCCCGCCGCCCGCGACGGGCTCTCCGTCGGCACGCTCGGCGCCGTGACGGTCGGCGTCTGGGTCTCGACCGAGGAGGGCCGGCCGCAGGACGGCGACCCCGCGGAGGCGCTGTTCCAGGACTTCGCCGGCCAGGTCGCGAAGGCGCGGCCGGCACCGCCGGCGGAGGCCCGCGAGACCGGCAGTGCGGGCGCCCGCAACCCGGGCTGGCAGTATCCCGGCGGGCGCGGCGCGTCCCAGGCCCTGCGCGGGATCCCGCGGGTGCTCGACACCGAGCGCCTCAGGCTCGACGGCCAGACGATCCGTCTCGTCGGCGTCCAGGGCGAGACCGGACGCCTGGCGCGAGAGTTCCGGCAGTACCTGCGCCGGCGCGAGGTGGCCTGCGAGCCGGCCGGCGAGCCCGAGCGCTACCGCTGCCGCGCCGGCACGCAGGACCTGTCGGAGGTCGTGCTGTTCAACGGGGCCGGCAGGGCGGTGCCCGGCGCGCCGCCCGAGCTGCTCGCCGCCGAGGCGAGCGCCCGCTCGCGCCAGGCCGGGGTGTGGCAGAACTGACGGGCTGCGGCCGCCTCCGGGCGGCGGCGTCCTCAGGCGGCCGGGGCCTTGCGGGCCTCCAGCGTCGCGCGCGCCGCCGAAAGGCCGTCGGGCCCGAGGTCGAGGGCGAGGCGCAGGACGTCCTCCACGTAGGCTTGAGGCGTGGTGCCGGCCTGCTTGGCGGCGCGGGCCACGCGCAGGCCGAGCGCCCCGTCGATGGCGAGCGACGTGCCGCGGGGCACCTCGGGCGCCGGCACCGCCGCGAGCGTGGGCGCTGCCGCGGGCGCCGCTGGCGCCGGCCGGGGCGGCAGGCCCAGGGCCTCCCGGCGCCCCTGCGCGGCGAGGCGGTCGGCGCGCTCGTTGCCGGCCTCGCCCGCGTGGCCCCGCACCCAGACCCAGCGCACGTCGCGCCGCGCCGCGAGTTCGTCGAGGCGCTGCATCAGGTCGATGTTCTTCACCGGGCCCGTGGTGGTGCGCCAGCCCTTGGCCTTCCAGCCGCGGATCCACTCGGTCACGGACTTCACCACGTACTGGCTGTCGCAGCGCATCTCGAGGGCGCTCCCCTCGGGAAAATGCTCGAGCGCCCGGATCGCCGCCGTCAGCTCCATGCGGTTGTTGGTGCTCTGGGGGTCGCCGCCGCAGAGCTCGACGGTGCCCTCGGGCGCCTGGATCACCACGCCCCAGCCGCCCGGGCCGGGGTTCGGGTCGCAGCCGCCGTCGGCGTACACGATGGTTCGCATGAGGGCCCTCTCGTGCCTGGTGACCGGGGAACGCCGCGGAGCGGGGCCCCGTTGCGCGGCGCACCCTGGCCTCCGAATGGTGAAGGAAATGGTGACGCCGCGGGGCGGCCGGCCTGAGGGCAAGGCCTGGCACGCGGCTTGCCGCGGTGCCAGGATGTCGGCGCCCGCCGACGCCGGGAGAGGACCCGGCCGCGCCCGGCGCCTCTGCGTCACCCGCCAGACGAGACGACGACCATGCCAGTCGAACCCGCCGATGCCGTCGAAGAAAGACTGCCGCTGGTGCGCCTTCTGCCACTCGCGGTGCAGCACGTGCTGGTGATGTACGCCGGGGCGGTGGCGGTGCCGCTGATCATCGGGCGGGCGCTCGGCCTGCGGCCCGAGGAGGTCGCCTTCCTGATCAGCGCCGACCTCTTCGCCTGCGGCCTCGCGACCCTGGTGCAGTGCGCCGGGTTCGGCGGCGTCGGCATCCGGCTGCCCGTGATGATGGGCGTGACCTTCGCGTCGGTGGGCCCGATGCTGTCGATGGCGACCGCCCCCGATGTCGGGCTCCTCGGCATCTACGGCTCGGTGATCGCGGCCGGCCTCTTCGGCCTCCTCGTGGCGCCCTACGTCAGCCGGCTGCTGCCCCTGTTCCCGCCGGTGGTCACCGGCACCATCATCCTGGTGATCGGCATCTCGCTCATGCGGGTCGGCATCAACTGGGCCGGCGGCGGCCTGCCGACCGTCACCCGGGTCGTGGACGGGGTGCCGGGCGCCTTCGCCAACCCGAATTACGGGCAGCTCACCGGGCTCGCCATCGCGCTCCTCGTCCTCGTGGTGATCCTCGCCCTGATCCGGTGGGGGCGGGGGTTCCTCGCCAACGTGGCGGTGCTCCTCGGCATCGTCGCCGGGGCGGTCGTGGCCGCGGCCCTGGGCCTCATGCACTTCGACAAGGTCTGGGCCGCGCCCTGGTTCGCCCTGGTGCTGCCCTTCCACTTCGGCGTGCCTCAGTTCCAGCCCGTGCCCATCGCCACCATGTGCGTGGTGATGGTGGTGGTGATGATCGAGTCGCTCGGCATGTTCCTGGCGCTCGGCGAGATCACCGGCCGGGGAATCACCCGAGCCGACCTTGCCCGGGGCCTGCGGGCCGACGGGCTCGGCACGCTTCTCGGCGGCGTCTTCAACACCTTCCCGTACACCTCGTTCTCGCAGAATGTCGGCCTCGTCGGCGTCACCGGGGTGCGCTCGCGCTTCGTCACCGTGGCCGGCGGATTCATCATGCTGGGCCTCGGCCTCCTGCCCAAGATGGCGGCCCTCGTCGAGGCGGTGCCCCAGGTGGTGCTCGGCGGCGCCGGGCTGGTGATGTTCGGCATGGTGGCGGCCACCGGCACCCGCATCCTCACGGCGGTCGACTTCCGCAACCGGCCGAAGAACCAGTTCGTGGTGGCGGTCGCCGTCGGATTCGGCATGATCCCCCTCGTGGCCCCGACCTTCTTCCGCAACCTGCCCCACGCGCTCCACCCGCTGCTCGAATCGGGCATCCTGCTGGCGGCGATCGCGGCGGTGGCCCTCAACGCCTTCTTCAACGGCCTCGGCAGCGCCGAGGCGGCGCGCCGCGACGCCTCGGCGTCGGCCGCCGCCGCGGAGCATGTCTGAGGCGGCGATCACCCGGTCCGCGCGAGGTACTCCATGACGCTGCTGCACAAGACCTACGGCAAGGGCCGCGTCCGCGTGATGCGCGTGCATCGCGACGGCGACCGCCACGAGGTCCGCGAGCTGACCGTGCGGGCGATGCTGACGGGCGGGTTCGACCGGGCCTTCACGCACGCCGACAACAGCACCACGGTCTCGACCGACACGGTGAAGAACGTGGTCTACATCGTGGCGCGCGAGAGCCCGACGCTCCCCGCGGAGGCGTTCTGCCGCGCGGTGGCGCAGCGCCTCCTCGACCGCTACGCCATGGTGGAGACCGCCACCGTCACGGGCCACGAGACCCGCTGGGCCCGCCTCGTCGTCGCGGGGAGCCCCCACCCCCACGCCTTCACGCTCGACGGCAACGGCCGCTCCACCGCCGAGGTGGTCATGAGCCGCGACGCGGCCACGACCGTGTCGGGCCTGTCGGACTTCACCTTCCTCAAGAGCACCGCCTCGGGCTGGGCGAACTACGTCAAGGACCCCTACACCACGATCCGCGAGACCGACGACCGCATCGCCGCCACCAGCATGGACGCGACCTGGGCGTGGGCCCGCGAGCCGGCGGATTACGAGGCCGCGAACGCGCGCATCCGCGACAGCCTGCTCGCGGTCTTCGCGGGCAGCTACAGCCACAGCCTCCAGGACAGCCTCTACCGCATGGGGGAGGCGGCCCTCGCGGCGGTGCCGGAGATCGAGACCGTCACGCTCGCCTGCCCCAACAAGCACTACCTGCTCGCCGACCTCGCGCCGTTCGGCCTCGACAACCCGAACCAGGTCTTCGTCGCAACCGACGAGCCGCACGGCCAGATCGCCTGCACGGTCGGCCGCTGAGGGCGAGCGCGCCCGGCCCGGAGCCCGCCGGATCGATGTCGCGCGAGCCTGCTTCCGCGCGCGGCGGCGCGCGGCAGTTGAGGAGGCCGCGGGCGCGGGCGCCCGCCCGGGCGGTCTAGCCGCGCAGGTGGCGCAGCCGCGCGCCCGCGTCCGCCTCAACCGGGAACCGGCGGGCGAACGGCACGACGTTCCCGGATCCCGCGGGCGGCTCCGCCGCGGCCGCGTCGGCGTCCTCTGCGGGCTCGCCCGGCCGGAAGGCGATCCAGCGGACCACCATCCCGTCGCCGCGGCGCGCGATGTGCCGGCTCATCCGTCGCTGCGCCCAGCGCGGTACGCTGTTGAGAATGTGCAAGGCCGCCTCCACTGTTTGGCGACCAGCGAAGCCTGAGCGCTGACGGGGTGTCATCACCCATTCGGGTGAAGCGGGGCCGTGCCGGCCCGCGGCTCAGGTCCTCAGCACGATGCAGGCGCCGCCGACCCGGCGGATGCGCCCGCACAGCGTCTCGGCGCCGGCGCGGGTCTCGGAGGGGACCCGGATGCGGTAGAAGGCCCGGGTGCCGCGGTGGCGCAGGCGGGTGCCGATGATCATCGGGCGGACGTCGCCCAGGATCCCGGCGTAGCGGTCCCGGGCGCGGGAGAAGCTCGCGAGGGCGATCGCCTTCGAGAAGTTGCCGGCGAGCTGGATGCCCCAGGGCGCCAGCGCGGCCGCGGTCTCGGCGAAGAACGTGTCGGTGCGCCCGCGGATGCGCAGGGCCGCCGTGACCTCGAGGCAGCGGGTGCCCTCGGGCTCGGCGAGGTCGGCCCGCGGCTCGGCCCGGGCGGCGGCGGCCCAGTCGTCGGCGGTGCGGCCGGTGATGGCGGCGACGTAGGCGCGCGTCTCGGCCGGCAGCCCCCCGCTGCCGGACAGCCAGGACGAGACCCGGCCGGGCCCGCCGTTGTAGGCCGCGGCCGCCAGGCCGAGATTGCCGAAGCGCGCCCTCAGCTCGATGAGGAAGCGCGCGGCCGCCGGGATCGCCTGCTCGGGGTCGAACGGGTCGGCGAGGCCGCGCTCCTGCGCGGTGCCGGGCATGAACTGCGCCACGCCCTGCGCCCCGGCCCGGCTGACCACGCTCGGCCGGAAGCTGCTCTCGCGCCAGATCAGCCGGGTCAGGAACGCCACCGGCAGCCCCCGCGCCTTGGCGGCGCCCTCGATGAGCCGGCACAATGCCTGCTCGACGGTCTCCTCCCTGGATTCCGGCCCGGAGGGCGGGGCGGCGGGGGGAGCCGGGGCGGCGGCTGCGGCGCTCGCCCCGAGGGCGAGGGCGAGGAGGAGGGGGAGGGCGCGGGTCACGCCGCCGTGATAGCGGATTTGTGGGCTGTTTTCGGGCGGACCGGGCTCGTGCGCGCCGCGGCGGGTGCCGCCGGAGGCGAGTTCTGGTAGACCGCCGTCGGGACGCACGCGGCGTCCGGCTCGACGCCGCCCGTTCCCGCGCCAACCGGAGCCGATGACCAACCCCCTCCTCTCCGTCGAGAACCTCTCCGTGGCGTTCCGTCAGGGCGGGCGCGAGACGCGCGCCGTCGACGGGGTGTCGTTCGCGATCGCGCCGGGGGAGACCGTGGCGCTCGTCGGCGAGTCGGGCTCGGGCAAGTCGGTGACCGCCCTCTCGCTGCTGCGCCTCCTCGAGGGCTCGGCCGAGATCCCGGGCGGCCGCATCCTGTTCAAGGGCCGCGACCTCCTGGCCCTGCGCGAGCCCGAGATGCGGGCCGTGCGGGGCGCCGACATCACCATGGTGTTCCAGGAGCCGATGACCTCGCTCAACCCGCTGCACCGGATCGCCGACCAGATCGGCGAGGTGCTGCGGCTGCACCGGGGCCTGCCCGAGAAGGCGGCGCGCGCGCGCACCCTCGAGCTCCTGCGCCTCGTCGGCCTGCGCGACGCCGAGAGCCGCCTCGGCGCCTACCCGCACGAATTGTCCGGCGGGCAGCGCCAGCGCGTGATGATCGCCGTGGCGCTCGCCTGCGAGCCCGACCTCCTCATCGCGGACGAGCCCACCACCGCCCTCGACGTCACCGTGCAGGCGCAGATCCTCGACCTCCTGGCCGACCTCAAGGCGCGGCTCGGCATGGCGATGCTGTTCATCACCCACGACCTCGGCATCGTGCGGCGGGTGGCGGACCGGGTCTGCGTCATGCTCCAGGGCCGCATCGTCGAGGCCGGACCCGTCGCCGAGGTGTTCGCCCGTCCCCAGCACGCCTACACGCGCCGCCTCCTCGCCGCCGAGCCGCGGGGCCGCGGCAACCCGGTGGCGCCGGACGCCCCGACCCTGGTCGAGGCCGGGCCGATCCGGGTCTGGTTCCCGATCCGGCAGGGGCTGCTGCGGCGCACCACCGGGCACGTCAAGGCGGTGGACGGCGTCGCCCTGCGGGTCCGGGCCGGCGAGACCCTCGGGGTCGTGGGCGAGTCGGGCTCCGGCAAGACCACGCTCGGCCTCGCCCTCCTGCGCCTGCTCTCGTCCGAGGGGCCGGTGGCGTATCTCGGGCAGCGCATCGACGGGCTGTCGCCCCGGGCCATGCGGCCCCTGCGGCGCGAGATGCAGGTGGTGTTCCAGGACCCCTACGGCTCGCTCTCGCCCCGGATGTCGGTGGCCGAGATCGTGGCGGAAGGGCTCCTCGTGCAGAAGACGACCCGCACCCCGGCCGAGCGCCGGGCCGTGGTCTCCCGCGCCCTCGCGGATGTCGGGCTCGACCCGGCCGCCATGGACCGCTACCCGCACGAGTTCTCGGGCGGACAGCGCCAGCGCATCGCCATCGCCCGCGCCATGGCGCTCGACCCCCGCTTCGTCGTCCTGGACGAGCCGACCTCCGCCCTCGACATGTCGGTGCAGGCCCAGATCGTCGAGCTCCTGCGCGACCTCCAGGGCCGGCGCGACCTCGGCTACCTGTTCATCAGCCACGACCTCAAGGTGGTCCGGGCGCTGGCGAACCGCGTGATGGTGATGCAGGACGGGCGCGTGGTGGAGGAGGGCGAGGCCGAGGCGATCTTCGCCGCGCCCCGGAGCGCCTACACCCGGGCCCTGTTCGCGGCGGCCTTCGACCTCGCGGCGGCGCCCGAGGGGGCCGTGCGCGAATGACCCGCGCCCTCCTGATCGTGCTCGACTCGGTCGGCATCGGCGGCGCGCCGGACGCCGCGGCCTACGGCGATGCCGGCGCCGACACCCTGGGGCACATCGCCGAGGCCTGCGCGGGCGGGGAGGGCGACCGGTCGGGCCTGCGCGCCGGCCCCTTGCGCCTGCCGCACCTCGCCGCCCTCGGCCTCGGCCTCGCCGCCGAGGCGGCCTCCGGCCGGCGCCGGCCCGGCCTCGCGCCGGATGCGCCGGCCACGGGGGCCTGGGGCCACGCCGTCGCGACGGCGCGCGGCAAGGACACGGTGTCGGGCCACTGGGAGATCGCCGGCGCGCCGGTCGATTTCGCCTGGGGCCGGTTCCCCGCAACGGTGCCGTCCTTCCCGCCCGCGCTCACCCGCGCCCTCGTGGCCGAGGGCGGGCTGCCCGGCATCCTCGGCGACCGGCACGCCTCCGGCACCGGCATCGTGGACGCCCTCGGGGCCGAGCACCTGCGCACCGGCAAGCCGATCTGCTACACCTCGGTCGACAGCGTCCTCCAGATCGCCGCCCACGAGGAGGCATTCGGTCTCGCGCGCCTCTACGCGCTGTGCGAGACGGCGCGCCGGCTCTGCGATCCCTACCGGATCGCCCGGGTCATCGCCCGGCCCTTCGCGGGCGACGCGCAGGCGGGCTTCACCCGCACCGCCAACCGGCGCGACTACGCCGCGCCGCCCCCCGGGGAGACGCTGCTCGACCGCCTCGCCGCCGCGGGCCGGCCCCTCGTCAGCGTCGGCAAGATCGGCGACATCTTCGCCCATCGCGGCACCGGCCGCGAGGTCAAGCCGCACGGCAACGACGCCTGCCTGACGGCCGCCCTCGGCGCCCTCGCGGGACTCGGGCCGGGAGGCCTCGTCCTGGCGAACCTCGTCGATTTCGACACCGAGTTCGGCCACCGCCGGGACGTGCCGGGCTACGCCGCCGCCCTGGAGCGCTTCGACGCGCGGGTCCCGGAGATCCACGCCGCGCTGCGCCCCGGCGACCTCTGCCTGATCACGGCCGACCACGGCAACGACCCGACCCATCCGGGCACCGACCACACCCGCGAGCAGGTGCCGGTCCTGGCCTTCGGGCCCGGCATCGCGGCCGGGCCCGTCGGCCGGCGCGAGAGCTTCGCCGACCTCGGCGCCACGCTCGCGGCCCATCTCGGCCTGCCGCCCGGGGGGCCGGGGCGGTCCTGCCTCGCGGGCCCGCCCCGCGCCCGGCCGGTCCCCTGAGGGCCCGCCCGGCGGGCGCCGGGCGGGCCCTTCTTCCGCCCGCGCGCCGGGCTCTTCTCGACCCGCCGGGCGGGCCTCACACGGAGACGATCTCGACCATGGCGGCGGGTGCGATCACGACCGGGGCCGACGCGTACGTCCCGCCGATGCCGGTGCTGGCCGAGCGCGTCGGCTGGCTGCGGCTCCTCGGCGCCTTCCGGCACAACACGCTCCGGGCCTTTCCCCGGGCCTGCCTGCACGAGCCGGTGGTGGCGATCCGGCTGCCCGGGGGCGGGCGGGTGATGCTGCTCTGCGTGCCCGAAGCCGCCCGGCACGTCCTGCTCACGGCCGCCGACCACTTCGCGCGATTGCCGGCAGGGCGCCGCGTCCTCGGGCCGATCGCCGGGCGCGGCCTCGTGCTCGCGGAGGGCGAGGCCTGGCGGCGCCAGCGCCGCGTGCTGGCGCCCGCCTTCACGCCCCGCACCCTGCCCGTGATGACGCGCTTCATCGCCCGGGCGGCGGAGGAATCCTGCGGGCGCCTCGCGGCGGGGCTCGGCGAGGCGGGGCTCGGCGAGGCGGCCGACCTGCACGGCGAGATGCAGCGCCTGAGCCTCGACATCGCGGCGGCCTCGATGTTCTCCCTCGAGACCGGGGCCTTCGGGGCGCGGGTGCGCGCCATGGTGTCGGGCTACCTCGGCGGCATCGGCCGGCCCTCCATCGCCGACTTCCTGGTGCCGCCCGGCCTGCCGACGCCGTCGAGCCCGCGCCGGGCGCTGTTCCGCCGCCGCTGGCTGGCGCTGATCGGCGCCGTCATCGCGGCCCGGCGGCAGCAATCGGCCACGGGCGCGCCGCGCGACCTGTTCGACCTCCTGAGCGAGGCGCACGGCGAGGGCCGGGACGGCCTGCTCGCCGACGAGGTCGGCACCATGATCGTGGCCGGGCACGAGACCACCGCCTCGACCCTGTTCTGGGCCTGCACCCTCGTCGCCCGCGCGCCCGGGGTGCAGGAGGCGCTCGCGGCCGAGGCGGGGGGCCTCGACCTCGGCGAGGCGGGCGCCGCCGAGGCCCTGCCGCGCCTGCGCCTCGCCCGGGCCGTGGTGCAGGAGACGCTCCGGCTCTACCCGCCCGCCTACATGGTGGCCCGCCGCGCCGTGCGGGCGAGCGCGGTCTGCGGCGCCACCATCCCGGCCGGCGCCACCGTGATGATCCCGACCTGGGTCATGCACCGCAACCCGCGCTGGTGGGACCGGCCGGACGCGTTCGCGCCCGAGCGCTTCCTCGACGGCCCGGAGCCAGACCGCTTCGTCTACCTGCCCTTCGGGGCGGGCCCGCAGGTCTGCATCGGCGCGCAGCTCGCCCTGGCGGAATCGACCCTGGTCCTGGCTCGCCTCGCGCGCACGTTCCGCCTGGCGCTCCCGGGCGGGCGCCCGGTCATGCCGGTCGCCACCGTCACGGTGCGGCCGGACCACGTGCCGCTGTTCCGCCTCGAGCGGCGAACCGGGTGATCCCCGGCCGGCCGCGGTATCCCGCGGGCGCGGAATTGCTCTACAGGGAGGCAGGCGGCCCTCCCGGGCCGGCGCGTGGAGACCTCTCTCAGTGCGACCCTGGCGCAGCGGCCCGTCCGACCGGCGCGGCTACCATCACGGCAACCTCAAGGAGGCCCTGATCGAGGCCGCGCGCCGCTTCATCGCGGAGCGGGGCATCGGCGGCTTCACGCTGGTCGACGCCGCACGCCTCGTCGGGGTCTCGCCCGCCGCGCTCTACCGGCACTTCCGGGGCCGCGAGGCCCTGCTGGAGGAGGTCGCCGAGCGGGGCTTCGCGGAGCTCGCCGGGCGGCTCGCCCGGGCCCTGCGCGGGCCCGGCACCCCGCTGGAGCGCTTCACCCGCATGGGCGAGGCCTACCTGACCTTCGCCGAGGAGGAGCCGGGCTACTACGCGGCGATCTTCGAGGCGCGGCCCGCCCCCCCCGAGGGCTGCCCCCCGCAGATCACCCGGGACCGGGACGCCTTCGGGCTCCTGGTCGAGGCCCTGCGCTCCACCTTCCCGGACGGGTTCCCGGGCGTCGACCCGCGCTTCGTCGCGCTCGAGGTCTGGGCCCTGTCGCACGGCATCGCCACGCTCTCGGCCGCCGGGCGCCTGCCCGCGGGCCCGGGCCTGCCGACGAAGTACGACCTCCTGCGCGCCGGCGTGCTGGCGCTCGTCCACGGGGCGCGGCCGACGCGGGCCTCCTGACGCGGGGGCGCAGCCGCACGGCCGCCCCACCCGCGCAAGCCCCGCGGCACCCCCGGGAGGGCCGGCCGGCGGACGGGCGCCCCTCCCGCTCCGCGAGACCGCGCGGGCCGGGCCCGGCGGCCCGATTCCCGCCCGCGGCGCGCGCGTGAAATTCCGCTGTTCCGCCCTTGAAACCCCGACGGCCACCCAGCATGTAAATGTCGTTCACATTCACATCTCCGCAGGAGACCAAGACGTGACCTCTTCCTCTGCCCCCTGGTCGAGCGGCCGCGCCTGCCGCGGACCTTTCCCGCGCCGGTCCCTGGAGATCGGCGCCATCGTGGTCGGCTTCATCTATGCCTGGCCGGTCGCGGCCGCCTACGTCGTGTGGAAGCTCATGGGCTACCCTGCCTTCAACGAGATGAAGTCCTTCGCGGAGCGCGGCCTGCGCGGGGGCTTCCCGGGCTTCTCGGGCTTCGGCGGCTTCCCGTCAGGCGGTCTGCGGCGCGAGACCGGCAACTGGGCCTTCGAGCAGTACCGCCGCGAGGAGCTCGAGCGCCTCGAGCAGGAGCGCCGCCGCCTCGAGGAGGAGGGCCGTGCCTTCGCGGAGTTCGTCGACGAGCTGAAGCGCGCCCGCGACCGCGAGCAGTTCGACGCCTTCATGGCCAAGCGCCGCGCCGGCACGAACTTCTGACCGCCCGCCGGCCCGCCCCCGAATCTTGACGCGCCGCTCCGGTTGCGTCACCTTCGGCAAGGTCAAGCCATCGAGAGGCTCCCCGCGTCCCACGCGGGGAGCCTTCTCCGTTGAGGACGCAAGGCGCGGCCGCATGACCACTTCCAACCGCTCGACGCATATCCGGCTCACCTCGCACCCGGAGCCCGGCACGGCGCGCTGGCCGATCCGCTGGGGCGCGGCCGACCCGCGCGAGCGCGGCCCGCTCATCGGCACCGTGACGAACCCGGCCGACCGCAACGTCATCGGGGCCAACGGCGGCGCCTACTCGCTCTACCGCGCCCTCGCCATCGCGGGGCGCGCCCTCAACCCCCTGGCCCGGCCCGACCTCACCAACACGCACCCGGTGGTGCAGATCGGTCCCCATCCGCAATGGATGGACCCGGAGACGATCGTGTCCCTCGACCCCTGGGGCCACCTGCCCGGCGAGGTGTTTCGCGATGCCATCGCGACCGGCACCGACATCCGCCCCACCATCGCGGTCACCAAGGCGCGCCTGAGCCTGCCCGAGATCTTGGCGGCCATCGGCGCCCACCGGCTCGCGCCGGACGGGACGGTGCTGCACGCCTCGGGCGACATCTCGGTCACCAAGATCGCGGTCGACCCGGTCTGGTACCTGCCCGGGGTGGCCCACCGCTTCGGCACCGGCGAGACGGCCCTGCGCCGCACCCTGTTCGAGCAGACCGGCGGCATGTTCCCCGAACTGGTGACGCGCCCCGACCTCCAGGTCTTCCTGCCGCCGATCGGCGGCTGCACCGTCTACGTGATGGGGGAGATCGCCGGCCTCACGGACCCGCGCAAGCGCATCGCCTGCCGGGTGCACGACGAGTGCAACGGCTCCGACGTGTTCGGCTCCGACATCTGCACCTGCCGGCCCTACCTCACCCACGGCATCGAGGAGTGCGTGCGCGAGGCGCAGGGCGGCGGCACCGGCGTCATCGTGTACAACCGCAAGGAGGGGCGCGCCCTCGGCGAGGTGACCAAGTTCCTGGTCTACAACGCCCGCAAGCGCCAGGAGGGCGGCGACTCCGCCGCCACCTACTTCGAGCGCACCGAGTGCGTCGCCGGCGTGCAGGACGCCCGCTTCCAGCAGCTGATGCCGGACGTGCTGCACTGGCTCGGCATCCGGCGCATCGACCGCCTGATGTCGATGTCGAACATGAAGTACGACGCCATCACGGGTTCGGGCATCGCGGTCGGCGAGCGCGTGCCGATCCCGCCGGAGCTCGTCCCGCCCGACGCCGCCGTGGAGATCGAGGCCAAGAAGGCGGCGGGCTATTACACGCCGGGCGAGGCGCCGGACGCCGCGAGCCTCGATGCCGTGAAGGGGCGCGACCTCGAGCGGTTCTGAGCGGCGCCCGACACCCTGACCGACCCGAGGCGGGCCGCGGCGGCGCCGGGCCCGGGAGAGATTCCATGAACGACGCTACGACCGCCCGCAGCCTCCTCACGGCCGGGGCGGTGCGCGCGCGCGCCGAGACGCTGCTGGCCGCCGGGCTCGCGGACCGGCTCGACCACTTCTCCGTCGATCCCGCCCGCCTCGGACCCTGCGCCGACGCCGTGGTGGCGACGATCCGGGACGCCTACCCCGACCTCGCGATCCCCTACCACGCCCGCTGGCGCCACTTCGCGGTCGGCGGCTTCGAGCGCTGGGGCTCCCTCGTCCACGCCGCGCTCTGGACGGACGCCGCCGAGCGCGCCCGGGCGGCCTTCGACCTCGTCGTCGTCAGCGTGCTGCTCGACGCCGGCGCCGGCCCGACCTGGCGCTACGAGGAGGGCCGCACCGGCGAGACCTACGCCCGCTCGGAAGGGCTCGCGGTCGCGAGCTTCGACATGTTCGTCTCGGGGCTGTTCTCCGCCGAGCCCGAGAACCCCTTCCGCGTCGACGCGCGGGCGCTCGCGAGCCTGACCGAGGCGGAGCTCGCCGCGGGCTTCCAGGCCGGACCCGCGAACCCGCTGGTCGGGCTCGCGGGACGCCTCGCGCTCCTCAACCGGCTCGGCCAGGTGGCGGCGGCCGACCCGGAGGGGTTCGGGCCGGAGGCGCGGCCCGGCGGCCTGTTCGACCGCATCGTCGCGGGGGCCCGCGACGGGGTCGTGACCGCGGACGCGATCCTGTCGGCGCTCCTCGCCCATCTCGGGCCGATCTGGCCGGGGCGCATCGTCCTCGACGGCGTCGATCTCGGCGACACCTGGCGCCATCCCCTCGCCGGCGGGGAGGGCGAGACCGCCGGGCTCGTGCCCTTCCACAAGCTGTCGCAGTGGCTCGCCTACTCGCTGCTGGAGCCCCTCGAGGAGGCCGGCCTCGCGGTCGCGGGCCTCGACGCGCTCACGGGCCTGCCGGAATACCGCAACGGCGGCCTCTTCCTCGACGCCGGCGTGCTCGCGCTGAAGCGCCCCCAGGAGGCGGGAGTGCCCCACCCGGTGGAGTCCCGCCTCGTGGTGGAGTGGCGGGCGCTGACGGTCGCGCTCCTCGACCGCCTCGCCCCGCTCGTGCGCGAGCGCCTCGGCATCGACGATCCCGACGCGCTGCCCCTCGCCAAGGTGCTGGAGGGCGGCACCTGGGCGACCGGGCGGCGCCTCGCCCGCGAGCGCCGGCCCGAGGGGGCGCCGCCCCTCGCGATCACGAGCGACGGCACGGTGTTCTGAGCCCCCGGCCGGGCTACAATGCGGCGCGAATGCCTGGCAGCGGGAGCGGCGGCGCGCCGACGCTCCCGCTGCCGGGGTCTGTGAAGCGGGTCGACGGATCCCGGCGGCGAAGACGCGCGGCGCCGGTCCGGCCCTGGCTGAGAAGGGAACATCCATGCACGGTGCGGGCACGCGCGCGGAAGCGGAGGGCACGGGCCTCGCCGCCGTCACGGTCGTCGATCATCCGCTGGTGCAGCACAAGCTGACCCTGATGCGGGACAAGGCCCGCTCGACCAAGGGCTTCCGCCAGCTCCTGAACGAGATCGGCACGCTGCTCGCCTACGAGGTGACGCGGGACCTGCCGCTCGAGCCGGTGGAGATCGAGACGCCCCTCGTGACCATGCAGGGCGTGCAGATCGCCGGCAAGAAGCTCGTCCTGGCGCCGATCCTGCGGGCCGGGATCGGCTTCCTCGACGGGATGCTGTCCCTGCTCCCCTCCGCCCGCGTCGCCCATATCGGGCTCTACCGCGACCCGGACTCGCTCCAGGCGGTGGAGTACTACTTCAAGGCGCCGTCCGACCTCGCCGACCGCACCGTGCTGGTGCTCGACCCGATGCTGGCGACCGCCAATTCCGCGATCGCGGCGGTCGACCGGCTGAAGGAGCGCGGTGCCCGCGACCTGCGCTTCGTCTGCCTGCTCGCCGCGCCGGAGGGCCTCGCCAAGTTCCAGGGCGCCCATCCCGACGTCCCGGTCTGGACCGCGGCGATCGACAGCCACCTGAACGAGCACGGCTACATCCTGCCGGGCCTCGGCGATGCCGGCGACCGGATGTACGGCACGCGCTAGCGCCGCCGCCCTCTCGGCGGGGGCGGCCGCGGCTCCCGGGCCCTCGTCGGCGCAACGCGCGGGCCGGCGGCGCGGGCGTCTTTTCTCGCTCCCCTTTCCCGGATGCGGCCCGCCTGCGCCGGGCCGCCCCCTTGCCGGGCCGCCCCCTTGTCAAGCCGCCCCGAGGCGGCAGGTAGGAGGCGTCGGACCAACCGGAGGACCCCACGATGCCGTCGATCCCCGCCACCATGCGTCAGGTCTGCTTCAACGGTGCCGGGGGGCCCGAGGTGATCGGCCTGGAGAGCGCGCCGGTTCCCGCAGCCGGACCCGGCCAGGTGCTCATCGAGGTGGTGGCCGCGGGCGTGAACCGGCCCGACTGCCAGCAGCGCGCCGGAAAGTACCCGCCGCCGCCCGGCGCGACCGCGGTGCCGGGCCTCGAGGTGGCGGGCCGCGTCGTCGCCCTGGGGGAGGGGGTCTCGACGCTTCGCGAGGGCGACGAGGTCTGCGCCCTGGTGATCAGCGGCGGCTACGCCGAGTACTGCGTCGCGGACGCCGCCCTGTGCCTGCCCCGGCCCGCGCGGCTGTCGCTCGTCGAGGCGGCCGGCCTGCCGGAGAATTACTGGACCGTCTGGACCAACGTCTTCGAGCGCGGGCGCCTCGCCCGGGGCGAGCGCATCCTGATCCACGGCGGGTCGAGCGGCATCGGCTCCACGGCGATCCAGCTCGCCAGGCATTTCGGCGCGACCGTCTACGCCACGGCCGGCTCGGCCGAGAAGTGCGCCTTCTGCGAGTCCCTCGGGGCGGACGCGGCCATCAACTACCGGGAGGCGGACTTTTCCGACGCGGTGAAGCGCCTGACGGAGGGGGCGGGCGTCGACGTGATCCTCGACATGGTCGGGGCCGCCTACCTCGAGCGGAACCTGAAATCCCTCGCCCTCGAGGGGCGCCTCGTGGTGATCGCCTTCCTGCAGGGGTTCACGGTCGAGGCGTTCAACATGACGCCCGTGATGATCCGGCGCCTGACGCTCACGGGCTCGACGCTGCGCCCGCGCACGGTGGAGCAGAAGGCCGCCATCGCCGAGGGCCTGCGCCGGGAGGTCTGGCCGCTCCTCGAGGCCGGCCGCGTCCGCCCGGTGATCCACGCGACCTTCCCGCTCGAGGAGGCCCGGGACGCCCACGCGCTCATGGAGTCGAGCGCCCATCTCGGCAAGATCATGCTGCTGACGGGGCGCTAGCCGGCGTCCCGCGCGCGGGCCCCGGGGCGCCGGCGGCGGGCCTTGCGGGGCGCCAGGAACCTCGACTGCGCGGTGACGTTGCCCGGGACGACGATCCCCGATCGGCGCGCCGGCGAGACCCGCGGCGCCCGACGCTCCCAGGAGGTGCCCCATGGATACCGAGCGCAGAATCGAGACCCCGACCGATGCCCGCCAGGGCGCCAAGGGCAAGCCCGTGCTGTACGTGCTGCTCGCCAGCCTGGGCCTCCTCGCCGTCGCCATGGTGGCGCTGCTCGGCTGGAACGGTGCCAAGTCGCCGAACGACTACGCCAGCCGCAGCCAGGACGCCTCGCGCCAGGAGATCACCGGCTCGCCGAGCGGCAACGCCAACGGCACGGCGTCCTCGAACAGCGCCGGGGTCCCGGCCGGCAACCCGGCCTACCCGGCGCCGGCCGAGCCGAGATCGACCGGCTCCACCACCCCGCGCTGAGCGGGCCCGCGGCATCCGAAAGGAGGGCCGGTCCCCCCGGGGGCCGGCCCTTCGCGCGACCGGGCTCCGGCGCCCGCCGGCCCGGGATCCCCGCGGCGGGGCGGGTCCCTAGCGGGTCGGGACCGGCTCGGGGCCGCGGTAATCGTAGAACCCGCGCTTCGTCTTGCGCCCGAGCCAGCCCGCCTCGACGTACTTCACGAGCAGCGGGCAGGGGCGGTACTTCGAGTCCGCCAGACCCTCGTAGAGCACCTGCATGATCGACAGGCAGGTGTCGAGGCCGATGAAGTCGGCGAGTTGCAGCGGCCCCATCGGGTGGTTGGCGCCGAGCCGCATGGCGGTGTCGATGGAATCGACCGAGCCGACGCCCTCGTAGAGGGTGTAGATCGCCTCGTTGATCATCGGCAGCAGGATGCGGTTGACGATGAAGGCCGGAAAATCCTCCGACACCGTGACGATCTTGCCGAGGCGCCGGATGAAGGCCTTGGCGGATTCGTAGGTCGGGTCCTCGGTGGCGATGCCGCGGATCAGCTCGACGAGCTGCATCACCGGCACCGGGTTCATGAAGTGGATGCCGATGAAGCGCTCGGGCCGGTCGGTCGAGGCGGCGAGCCGGGTGATCGAGATCGACGAGGTGTTGGTGGCCACCATCGTCTCGGGCCGCAGGGACGGGCAGAGCGCGCTGAAGATGGTGCGCTTGATCGCCTCGTCCTCGGTCGCCGCCTCGATCACGAGGTCGCAGGGGCCGAAATCGTCGAAGGACGCCACCGGGAGGATGCGCTCGATGGCGGTCCGGCGCTCGTCGTCGCCGATCGCGCCCTTCGAGACCTGACGCAGCAGGTTGCCGTTGACGGTGGCGAGACTGCTCTTCACCTTCTCGGCGTCGCGGTCGTTGATCCGCACGTCGAGCCCGGCCAGCGCGCAGACGTGGGCGATGCCGCTGCCCATCTGACCGGCTCCGACGATCCCGACGGTCTTGATCTCGATGCCCATCACACCCTGCCTTCCGTCGCGACCGCGGGTCCCGGGGATCCGCCTCAGCCCTTGGCCTTGGCGATTTCCTGCTGCAGCTCCGGCACCACCTGGAACAGGTCGCCGACCAGGCCGTAATCGGCGACCTGGAAGATCGGCGCCTCCTCGTCCTTGTTGATGGCGACGATGACCTTGGAATCCTTCATGCCGGCCAGGTGCTGGATCGCCCCCGAGATGCCCACCGCCACGTAGAGGTCCGGCGCCACCACCTTGCCGGTCTGGCCGACCTGCCAGTCGTTGGGGGCGTAGCCCGCGTCCACCGCCGCGCGCGAGGCGCCGACCGCGGCCCCGAGGGAATCCGCCAGGGGCTCGATCAGCTCGTGGAACTTGTCGGCCGAGCCGAGCGAGCGGCCGCCCGACACGATGATGCGGGCCGCGGCCAGCTCCGGCCGGTCCGACTTCGCGATCTCCTCGCCCTTGAAGGACGACTTCGCCTCGGGGCTGGCGGCGGCCTGCGCCGCCTCGACCGGGGCCGCGGCGCCGCCCTCGGCGGCCGGCTGGAAGGCCGCGGTGCGCACCGTGATGACCTTCTTGGCCTCGCCCGACTGCACGGTCTGGATGGCGTTGCCGGCGTAGATCGGGCGCTCGAAGGTGTCGGGCGCCACGACCTTGATGATGTCGGAGAGCTGCGCCACGTCGAGGAGCGCGGCGACCCGGGGCATCACGTTCTTGCCCTCGGTGCTCGCGGCCGCGATCACGACGTCGTAGGAGGCCGCGAGCTCGGCGATGAGGGACGCGGTCGGCTCGGCGAGCAGGTGATCGAAGGCGGCATCCTCGGCCAGCAGCACCTTCTCGACCCCGTCGAGGGCGGCCGCCTTCTCGGCGGCGGCGCGGGCGCCGGGCCCCACCAGGAGGGCGTGGACCGGGGCGCCGATCTGCTTGGCGGCGGAGAGGGCCTTGGCGCTGGCGTCCTTGACGGCGCCGCCGGCATGCTCGACGAGGAGGAGGGTGGCCATCGGTGTCGTGATCCTCGGAATGCGGGGTGGGGCGGGAGGCGCGTCAGAGGACGCCGGCCTCGACCTTCAGCTTGCTGACGAGCTCGGCGGCGGACGCGACCTTGACGCCGGCCTTGCGGCCGCCCGGCTCGACGGTCTTGAGCACCTTGAGCCGCGGCGCGACGTCGACCCCGAGGGCGTCGGGCTCGAGCGTGTCGAGGGGCTTCTTCTTCGCCTTCATGATGTTGGGCAGGCTCGCGTAGCGCGGCTCGTTCAGGCGCAGGTCGGTGGTGATGATCGCCGGCAGCGTCAGGGTCAGGGTCTGGAGTCCGCCGTCGATCTCGCGGGTGACGTCGAGGGCGCCCTCGGCCAGCTCGATCTTGAACGCGAAGGTGCCCTGCGGCCAGCCGAGCAGGGCGGCCAGCATCTGCCCGGTCTGGTTCGAGTCGTCGTCGATGGCCTGCTTGCCCAAGATCACGAGGTCCGGGCCCTCCTTCTCGACGAGCGCCTTGAGGATCTTGGCGACGCCGAGGGGCTCGACCGCGACGTCGGTCTTGACCAGGATGCCGCGGTCGGCGCCCATGGCGAGGGCGGTGCGGATGGTTTCCTGGGCCTGCTGCGGCCCGATCGAGACGGCGACGATCTCGGTGACCTTGCCCTTCTCCTTGAGACGGATCGCCTCCTCAACGGCGATCTCGTCGAAGGGGTTCATCGACATCTTGACGTTGGCGAGCTCCACGCCCGAGCCGTCCGGCTTCACCCGGATCTTGACGTTGTAGTCGACGACCCGCTTCACGGGCACCAGTACCTTCATGATCGTCGCGTCCTTCCGGATGAAGGGACGATCGCGCGCGGGCCCTCCCGCGGCCGGCCAGCGATCATCCCCGATGGAGCAAGGTGGGCGGACCGTAACGACCGATTTTCCGAATTGTCAACGCGGGCCGGCCGGCCCCCGGCGGGGCGTCAGCCGCGGGTCTGGCCCGGCACCCAGAGCACGTCCGCGGCACCGCCGTCGTTGGCGATGCGGGCGGCCACGAACAGGAAGTCGGACAGGCGGTTGAGGTACTGGATCGCCACCGGGGAGACCCGCTCGCCGGGCGTCGCGGCGAGCGCCACCGCGAGCCGCTCGGCCCGCCGGCACACGGTGCGGGCGAGGTGGAGCGCCGCCGCCGCCGGCGCGCCGCCCGGCAGCACGAAGGAGCGCAGCGGCGCGAGGCCGGCGTTCAGGGCGTCGATCTCCCGCTCCACCCGCTCGACCTGGCGCGCCACGATGCGCAGGGGCTCGTAGGCCGGCGGCGTCTCGGTCTCCGGGGTGGCGAGGTCGGCGCCGAGGTCGAACAGGTCGTTCTGGATCCGGCCGAGCATCGCGTCGAGGTCGCCGGTCGTGTGCAGCCGGACGAGGCCCAGGCAGGCGTTGGTCTCGTCGACGGTGCCGTAGGTCTCGATCCTCAGGTCGGCCTTGGAGCGGCGCTCGCCGCTGGCGAGCGCGGTGGTGCCGGCATCGCCGGTGCGCGTGTAGATGCGGTTCAGGACGACCACGGGCTCGATCCTCGTGCGGGCGGGACCGGGACCCTACACGAGGCCGGGCCGCTCCGCTGCCGTCAGAACGTGTAGGAGACCTTGCCGCCGAAATTGGTCAGGCCGCGGTTCTCGACGCAGAGGCCGGCGTTCGACATGTGCTCGATCGTCGCCATCACGCTCCAGTGCTCGTTGAGCCGGAAGCCCAGGGAGGCCCCCTCGCGGAACAGCGGCGAGCAGCCGAGGGAGTTGAACGTCTTGGGCACGTACAGCTTCGGGCCCGTGAACCCGTTGTGGAAGCCGGCGCCGAAGAAGCCCTCGAGGAAGATCCGGTCGGTGATGTCGAAGGTCCAGGTCGCCCCCAGGTAGGCGTAGCTGGTGCGACCGTCGACGTTGTAGCTGCCGCCGAGGGTCGGCCGCGGCACGAAGTAGCTCCAGAACCGGTCGAGTCCGAGGTTCGGCTTGGCGAACAGAAGCTCGCCGTTGACGTTCGCGGTGTTCTTCTCGTTGCTGCCCGGATCCTGGGCCGATCCGCCGATGCGGAACTCCGACACGATGCTGAGGGGCTGCACCGGCGGCCGGTAGGCCGGGACCGGCGCCGCGTAGTCGGCGGCCTGGGCGGCCGGAACCGACATCAGGAGAGCCGCGGCCAGGCTCGGGAAGGTGACGCGCATAGAGTGATAACGTCCGGAGGATCAGGCTCCTGGCTGGAGCGCCCGCAACCTAGCCGCAGCGGCCACGGCCCGTCTCGGCTCCCCATCCCTCCTCCCGCGCTTTTCGGGACGGCTGCGGCGGGCGGGCCACACCCGGGCGGGCGGCCCTCAGGCGCCCCGCCACCAGAGGACGCTCATGATGACCAGGACGGCGATGAGCTGGAGCAGCACCCGCAGGCGCATCAGGCGCTGGGACAGGCTGGCGCTGCCGCCGCGCAGCATGTTGGCGAGCCCGAGCAGCAGCACGACGGCCACGGCGAGGCAGGCGGCGAGGACGAGGGTGTTACCCGACATAGGAGGCACGCGGTAGGGGAAGGGACGCGCCTGATATGGACCGCGCCGCCTCCCCCGCGTAGGGGGGCCGCGACGACGCGCCCCCTCTCGCCGCGGCGATGCGCCCCGCCCCCGCGCGGCGTCGCGGGCGGTCCGTCACGCCGTCAGTTGCGGCGCAGCAGACGCTCGAAATAGTCGAGCTCCTCCCGGGCCCGGTTCGGGTCGCCGAGCTTGCGCCGCAGCTCCTCCAGGATGCGGCGGGCCCGCTCGACGCCGGATTCCTCCGCGGTCGGCACCCGGACGCGGCCGTCGGAGAAGTCGCGGCTGCGGGTCGGGCGCCCGAGGGGGTCGTTGTCCCGGGCGCCCTGGCGGCCGGGCTGGTTCGGCGAGCCCTGGCCCTGCTGGCCCTCGCCGGGCTGCTCGCCCTGGCCGTCCTGGCCCATCTGCTGCATCTGCTGGGACAGGCCCTGCGTGCCGCGCTGGAGCCCCTCGAGGGCGCGGCCCTGCGCGTCGACGGCGCTGCCGTCCTGGCCCTGGCCGAGGGCGTTCTCGGCCTCGCGCATGGCCTGCTCGGCGTCGGAGAGGCCCTGCTCGCCCTGCATGCCGAGCTCCTTCATGCGCCGCTGGAGGTCCTCCAGGCGCTGGCGCAGGGCCTGCTGGCGGTCGTTCAGGCCGCCCTGCTGGCCGTCCCCGGGCGTCCGGCCGCGCTGCCCGGGCTGGCCCGGCTGCTGGCCCTCGCCGGGCTGCTCGCCGCCGCGCTGCTGGCCCTGCTGGCCCCGCTGCCCGGGCTGGCGCTGGCCCTGCTGGCCCTGCTGGGGCTGGCCGCGGTTGCCGAAGCGGCGCTCCTGGCCCTGGCGGAAGGTCTCGTCGCGCAGGCCCTGCTGCTCGCGCGCCATGGCCTCGAGATCCTGCATCGAGCGGTTCATCTCGCGCGCCGCGGGGTCCGACATCCGCGAGTTCGGCTGCGCCGCCTGGAGGTTCTCCAGGATGCCCCGCAGCTGGTCGAGGAGGCGCTGCGCCTCGGCCACGTCGCCGCGGCGCATGGCGTCCTGCATCTGGTTGAGCATGCGGTCGAGGTCGCCGGGCGTCACCGTGCGGTCGGCCTGCTGCTGCTGCTGATCGCCCGATTGCGGGTTCTGCTGCTGGCGCTGGGCGAACTCCTTCAGGAAGCGGTCCATCGCCTGCCGCAGGTCGTCGGCGAGCTTCTTGATCTCCTCGTCGGAGGCGCCGCGGTCGACCGCGTCCTTGAGCCGGTCCTGGGCGGCGCGAAGCGCCTTCTCGGCATCCGAGAGGTCGCCCTCCTCGATCTGGAGCGCCATCGCCCAGAGGAGGTCGGCCACCTCCATCAGGGCCGCGTCGCTGCGGGCGGCGCGCAGGCGGCGGCCCGCCTCCTGGAGGCCGAGGAAGACGCCCCATTGCGGCGTGAAGCGCTCGGGCGCGATCAGCAGCGCCTCGAGGGAGGTCTCCACCCGGGCCCGGCCCCCGTCGGGGTCGAGGACGAGGCGGCGGCGCTCCTCGGCCAGGGAGCGGGCGAGGGGCTTGGTGAAGAACCGGCCCGGCAGGGTCAGGGCGAGGGCGCCGCTGCGGCCCTCCTGGCCGGCCTCGTCCCGGGCCACCAGGGTCAGCGTCACCCGGGCGCCGGCCCAGGGATTGTCGGTGAGGTCGACGAGGGTGCGGGTGTCGCTGCCCCCTTGAGCGTCGGCCGGCAGGCTCAGGGCGAGGCGGGGCGGCGCCACCAGGGTGCGGCCCTTCGTCGGCGCCTCGACCAGCCCCTCGGCGGCGGCGATGCCGTAATCGTCCTTCGCCCGGTAGGCGATGGTGAAGGTGCCGCGCCCGTTCGTCTCCGGCTGGCCCGCGAAGGCGATCTCCGGCGGCCTGTCGGGGATCGTCTCGACGGTGAGGCGGTGGCTGTGGGCGAAGCCCGTCTGCACGGTGAGGTCCGCGGGGCCGCCCGTGAGCGTGAAGCGCTCCTCGCGCAGGTCGGCCCGGGCCGGACCCGCCGCCGGCAGCGCCTTGAGGCCGCTGCCCGGCGTCACGGTGGCCTGGGTGATCCCGGCGACGCGCACGACGAGCGTGGAGTTGACCGGCGCGCGCAGGCGCTGTTCGGGCTCCGTCATGGTGACGATGAGGGGGGGCAGGCGGGTGTAGAGCGGCGGGTCGATCCAGCCGTCGACCCGGAACGACGGCGCCGCCGCCGGCGCGCCGCGCCACTCGAAGGCGGCGCGCAGGCGCTCGCCCGCCTCCGGGCCGGCCACGAAGGCGCCCGCCACCGCGGCCAGCACGGTGCAGGCCCGCAGCGCGTAGGGGTCGCGCCGCACCATCCCGGGCTTCGGGCCCGAGACCTTCAGGCGCGAGACCGCCCGGGCGGCGCGCCGCCGGTGCAGGTCCCAGAGCGCGCGGCTGCCGGGATCGTCCCGCCCCAGGGCCAGGCTGTCCTCCAGGGCCCGGGCGGGGCCGTGGCGCAGGCCGGCGTCGCGGTCGATGCGGGCGAGCGCCTGGGGCCGCGCGGGCCGCCGCAGGCGCAGGAGGGGAAACAGGGCCGCGAGGAGCGCCGCCGCGAAGAGCGCGACCCCGGCCATGCGCAGGGCGGGCGGGGCGTCGAGCCAGAGCCCGAGCCACGACACGGCCAGGAAGACGAGCCCGACCGCGAGGCCGCGCCAGAGGATGGGCCAGGCCTGCTCCCACAGGGTCACCCGCCCGGCCCGGACGACGAGCCGGTCGAGCCCGGCGCGCGCGGTCTCGGGACGGCGCGCGCCGTCCGGCTCGGCCTGATTCATGCCATGCTCCCGCTCGCGCCCGTCATCGTCGGGCGGGCGGGCAGGCTAGCACGCCCGCCCGGCCGGGCCAGCGGGTCAAATCCGCTCAGGCGGGAGGCGCGCCCGACGGCCGGCGGGCGGGCGCGCCGCGCGGCTCGGGGTCCGGGATCCGCCGCGCCGCCCGGAGCGGGCGGGCGATCGCCCGCACCTGGTCCAGCACGGCGTGGTTCTCGGCCAGGGCCGACCGCGCCGCCTCGACGGCAGCCTCGGCGCGGACGATGAGGGACGGGCGCGACGGCATCGACGTGGCCTCCGGTTCGACGTCCCGCGAGACTACGCCCGCAGAATTGGCGGCGAGGTTCGCGGATTGCGTCGAAGTTTAGCGATCGGCCGCGGGCGCGTCGGCCGGCGGCGCCAGCCAGCCCGGCACCCGGTCGAGCCCGATCAGCTCCTCGTAGGTCTGCCGCGGGCGGACCACCGCGTGCTCGGCGCCCCGCACCAGCACCTCCGGCACGAGGCGGCGGGTGTTGTAGGTGCCGGCCTGCACGGCCCCGTAGGCGCCCGCGCTCATGACCGCGATGAGGTCGCCGGGCCGGGGCTGCGGCATCTCACGGGAAAGGGCGATGTAGTCGCCGCTCTCGCAGACCGGACCGACCACGTCGGCGGTCACGCGCGCCGCCTCGGGCCCCGGCTCCGCCACGGGGCGCAGGCCGTGATAGGCCTCGTAGAGGGTCGGGCGGATCAGATCGTTCATCGCCGCGTCGACGATCACGAAGGTCCGGCCGTCGCCCTGCTTCACGTAGGTGACGCCCGTGACCAGGACGCCGGCGTTGCCGGCGATCATCCGGCCGATCTCGAAGACGGGCTTGAGCCCGAGGGGGCGGAAGTGCGGGCGCAGCACCGCCGCGAAGGCGCTCGGGTCGGGCGGGGGGGCGTTGTCGTCCCGGTACGGGATGCCGAGGCCGCCGCCGAAGTCGATGTGGTGCAGGCGGTGGCCCGCCGCCATCAGGTCGCGGGCGAGCTCCGCCAGCAGCGCCGCCGCGTTGTCGAAGGGCGCGAGGTCGGTGATCTGGCTGCCGATGTGCATGTCGACGCCCACGACCGACAGCCCCGGCAGGGCGGCGGCGCGGGCGTAGACCTCCCGGGCGCGGGAGAGCGGGATGCCGAACTTGTTCTCCGACTTCCCGGTCGAGATCTTGGCGTGCGTGCGGGCGTCGACGTCCGGGTTGACCCGGATCGAGACCGGCGCGGTGGCGCCGCGCCGGCAGGCCACGCCCGAGAGCACCTCGAGCTCCGGCTCGCTCTCGACGTTGAAGCACAGGATCCCGGCATCGAGCGCCGCCGCCATCTCGTCGGCGGTCTTGCCGACGCCGGAGAACACGATGCGCCGGCCCGGCACCCCGGCCGCGAGGGCCCGGCGCAGCTCGCCCTCCGAGACGATGTCCATCCCGGCCCCGAGCCGCGCCAGGGTGGCGAGCACCGCCTGGTTCGAGTTCGCCTTCATGGCGTAGCAGACGAGGGCGTCGTCTCCCGCGAAGGCCTCGGCGAAGACCCGGTAATGCCGCTCGAGGGTGGCGGACGAGTAGCAGTAGAAGGGCGTGCCGACCTCGGCGGCGAGGCGCGCCAGGTCGACGTCCTCGGCGTGCAGGACGCCGTCGCGGTAGCGGAAATGGTGCATCGGGGTGGCGGGATCCGGGCGGCGCGGGTGGCGCCCCTCTACACGAATCCGGCGCGCCTTTGCACCCTCCCGCCCCCCCGGGGCCGGTCCGGGGCCCGGGCCGGGCCGCGCGGGCCGGCCCCCGCCGTCACAGCAGCGGGTCGAGCGGGAAGGGCTCCCTGGGGATGAGATAGCCCTTGCGGCGGCGCGACGAGGACTCGGTCGGGGCCGGCACGCCGGTCGGGGCCGCGATGGCGGCGGAGGGCAGCTCGTCCGCCTCGTCGGGCGCGGTGCCGCCGGCCTCGAGGCCGACGCCGCCCGGCAGCGTGTTGCGGGCCGCGCTCCCGGTCTGGGCCCGGGCGGGGGCGGCCGCCGCCTGCTGGAGCGTCCCGCCGGGCGGCCCCGCC
>NZ_QOWC01000120.1 GCF_003574465.1 Methylobacterium crusticola | reverse complement strand
CTTCTCGGCCACGCTCTCGGTCGAGGACCCGGTCTTCCGCAGGACGCCGATCTTCGGCACCGGCACCGCCGGCGCTGCCAGCCAGTTCCAGGTCTTCGGCGCCGGCAGCGGCAACTTCACGCCGGTGATCGCCGTCAACGCGGCCGGCGTGCCGGTGGGCGTGGCGAACTACGACGCGATCCAGCGCTCGCGCATGCCCGACTTCGTCGGCGCCCTGCGCTACGACGCGGCCTGGGGCTCGGCCCAGATCTCGGCGGCCGTGCACGAGCTGAACACCGGCAACGCCAGCAGCTTCACGCCCTTCCCGGGCTTCCCGGCCTCGATCCCGGGCGGCGTCACCGCCCCGCGGCCGACCACAGAGTACGGCTGGGCGGTGCAGGGCGGCGTCAAGGTCAACCTCCCGTTCATCGCCGCCGGCGACGCCCTCTACCTCCAGGGCTCGTACGGCGTCGGCGCGCAGCTCTACACCGGCTACTCCACCTACAACGGCAGCTACACGTCGAGCGGCAACGTCGCGCCCGGATCGAGCTTCAGCAACTGGTACTCCGACGCGGTCATCGACCCGTTCACCGGCAAGTTGGACCTGTCGTCGAGCTGGACGGTGGTGGGCTCGTACCTGCACTACTGGGCGCCGGAATGGCGCTCGGCCTTCATCGGCAGCTACGGCGAGCAGAGCTTCGGCAAGGGGAGCCGGGCGGGCGTCGGCCTGGTCAGCGGCCTCGTGGGCGCGTCGCTCATCCTGAGCCCCACCGCATCGCAGTTCGCATTCAGCAACGTGCTGCGCGACACCAACCAGATCGTCGCCGGCGCGAGCCTGATCTGGTCGCCGGTGCGGGACCTCGATATCGGCGTCGAGGGGTTGTACGCGCGCCAGGCCCTCAGCAACGGCCGGGTCGTCGACCAGAACAAGAACCCGGTGACGCCGACCGGCGTCGTCAACGGCGTGCCGACCTTTGGCGGCGTCCCGCTCGCCACCGTGAACGCGACGGACTCGTTCCAGGTCCGCATGCGGGTCCAGCGCGACTTCTAGCGCGCTCCCCGCCGACACGGAGACCGATCCGGCGGGGACCCGCCGGATCCAGGACCGGGAGCGGCACCCGATCGCGACGCGCTCGGGTGCCGCTCCGCGAGGCCGGAGCCGGCGACGCGTCGGCTCCGGCCTGCCGCGCGCCGGGACCGGAGGAGCGGACACCGTCTCTCGTCCGGACCGGCGCCGGGAGGCGGCCGGGTGCGTCCAGCCGGCACCCGGCCACCCCGGGGGCTGGGCGCCCGTTCGTCCGCCCGATCGACGGACGTGCAGGGGTCTCGGCATCGCGCCGGGACCCCTTGCCGTTGCGAACACGTGTCCATACACGCAGGCGACGTAAAAAAAGGCGCACTCGAAGAGTGCGCCTCGCAGGTGTCCTGGGTCTCGAAAACTCAGGATGACGGACTTCTATCAGGATGAGGCCGTATCTTCAAGCATAGACGTGACTGAAGCTGGTCGAATTCTTTCGGATAGCGGGGGTCGGTGTCGCACGGTCCGTGCGTCCGCGAAATTCTTCGTCCACTCCCCTGGGGAAGGCGCCGCCGCACGGCGTTCCCGCACGGGCGCGGCGGTGCGAGATCCGGACCGGCCGGCACCGGGACGCTCCGGGTTCCGACCCGCGGAGCTCCGGTGACGCATTGTCGCCCGGTGGGGCGGGTGAGGGGGGCCGTTTCGGGGGAGCCGGCGCGCGGCTTCGCCGCCCAGGCCCCGCGCCGGCGGGAGCGCCGGGACGGGCGTCGCGCGTGGAGGAGGCGAGGGCGGCGGCACGGCCGGCAGCCCGGCGCCGCGTACGAGGGAGAGCCCCGCGCAGCGCCGCCGGGCGGGCGTCCCGGGCGCGGCGGCCGCGGGTCGCCCGGCGACGCCCCGGAGCCGCCCGGCTCAGTCGACGCGCCGGAGCCGCCGGCTCAGTCGACGCGGCGCAGGCCCCCGGCGAAGCGGTGGGCCTTGGCGACGTAGCTCTCGGCCGAGCGCCGCAGGGTGTCCTCGGCTGCGGCGTCGAGGCTGCGCACGGCCTTGGCGGGGGCGCCGACGATCAGGCTGTTGTCCGGGAACGTCTTGCCCTCGGTGACGAGGGCGTTGGCGCCCACGAGGCAGTTGCGGCCGATCCGGGCGCCGTTGAGGATGGTGGCGCCCATGCCGATGAGCGAGTTGTCCCCCACCGTGCAGCCGTGCACGATGGCGCCGTGCCCGACGGTCACGCCCGCCCCGAGGCTCAGCGGAAAACCCGGATCGGTGTGCAGGACCGCGTTCTCCTGGATGTTGGTGCGGTCGCCGACCACGATCTCCTCGTTGTCGCCGCGCAGCGTGGCGCCGAACCAGATCCCGACGTCGCGCCCGAGGCGGACCCGGCCGATCACGTGGGCGTCGGGCGCGATCCAGGCGCTTCCCGGCTCGGCGAGGATCGGGCTGTGGTCGTCGAGGGCGTAGAGCGGCATGGCGGGGCTTCCTGTCGCGGCGTCGCGGTCGCGGTCGTGGCGAAGACACACGTTTCGCACGACCGCGACCGCGACGCACGCGGCGCGACCCGGGATCACGCGGCGCGACCCGGGATCACGCGGCGCGACCCGGGATCACGCGGCGCGACCCGGGATCACGCGGCGCGACCCGGGATCACGCGGCGCGACCCGGGATCACGCGGCGCGACCCGGGATCACGCGGCGCGACCCGGGATCACGCGGCGCGACCCGGGATCACGCGGCGCGACCCGGGATCACGCGGCGCGACCCGGGATCACGCGGCGCGACCCGGGATCACGCGGCGCGACCCGGGATCACGCGGCGCGACCCGGGATCACGCGGCGCGACCCGGGATCACGCGGCGCGACCCGGGATCACGCGGCGCGACCCGGGATCACGCGGCGCGACCCGGGATCACGCGGCGCGACCCGGGATCACGCGGCGCGACCCGGGATCACGCGGCGCGACCCGGGATCACGCGGCGCGACCCGGGATCACGCGGCGCGACCCGGGATCACGCGGCGCGACCCGGGATCACGCGGCGCGACCCGGGATCACGCGGCGCGCCGGATCAGGCGGCCGGCCGCAGGGATTCGCGCGCCGCCTGGGCGGCGATGTGGTGGGCGAGCCGCACCGCGAGGGCGATCACCGTCAGGGTCGGGTTCGCCTGGCCCGAGCGCGGCAGCACGGCGGCGCTCGCCAGGTACAGGTTCGGCGAGTCGAACACCCGCAGGTCGCGGTCCACCACACCGCGGGCGGGGGCGTCCGCCATGCGGGCGGTGCCGATCTGGTGGGTGCCGTGCCCGGAGAGCCGCATGACCGCCTCGACGTTGCGCTCCGCCGGCTGGCGGTACTCGAGGCGCCCGAAGCCGGTCCGGGCGAGCCAGCCGCCCAGGAGGTCGTGGGCGCGCACCACCGCGCGGGCGTCGTCCTCGTGGACCCGGTAGTCGATGTGCAGCCGCGGCAGCCCGGTCGCGTCGATGCGGTCGCAGAGCCGCACCCGGCTGTCGGCCCGCGGCGATTGCTCGGAATGGTAGGACAGGCCGTAGCGGCGTCCCGGGTTGCGCACGTAGAGGCCCGGCAGGCGCGTCGCCGCGCCGTAGCGCTGCCAGAGGACCCGCGACCCGGAGAGCAGCGCCCCCGGCAGGCCCCGGCAGGTGTTGCGCACGTGCGGCCAGCGCGCGACGGATTTCGGCACGTGGCGGACCCGCAGGGCCTCCGGCAGGAGGGCGCGGCCGATCGGGTCGATCGACAGGGCCAGGAAGGCGAGGGACAGGAGCGCGTTGCCGTGGCCCGCATCCGCCATCATCGGGACGACCGGCCAGAACGCGATGTTGAGGAGGTCGTGCTCGTTCTGCGCCGCGGGGCTCGGCACGAAGCGGCGGCGTACGTAGCAGCCGTTGCGGTCGCGCTGGTAGTCGAAGGCCGCGTCGAGGGCGTCGGTCGCGAAGGTGATGTCGGCGATCTCGCCGATGACGTGGCCCATGTAGGTCCGGCCGAGGGGGCCGTCCGCGCCGCCGAAGAGCCGGGGCCGGCGGCGCTGCAGCGCGAGGAGCAGCCGCGTCGTCTCGAGCCCGCCCGCCGCCACGACCAGCCGCTCGACCGGGACCGTCGTGCGCTCGCCGGAGGGGCGCGCCACCACCACCGCGCGGACGACGCCGCTCTCGGTGAACAGCACGTCGACCACCGTCGCGTGCAGGCGGATGTCGATCAGCGGGTCCGTCGCCAGGGCGTCGGCGTGGGAGACCTGGAGCCGCGGCCGGCCGCTCCAGCGCTCGAGGCGCGTGAACGAGAAGGTGTCGTCGCTCGCCGCGACGCCCGGGACCGGGGCGTCGAAGACCGGCTCGCCGCAGGAGGCGAGGCGGCAGGCCGTCGGGAGGAACGGCGTCAGGTCGTCGGGCCCGATCGGCCAGTCGGGCATGCCGGGCCGCGGGCGGAAATCCACCGGGTCGAAGGGCAGGCAGCGGCCGCCCCAGAGGTTCGAGGTCCCGCCGAGGCGCCGGGCGACCGCGATCCGCATGTCGTCATGCCGGGCCGGGTCGGCGAGGTCGGCGCCGGAGAGGTCCTGGGCGAAGCTCTCCTCGCGGGTGCCACCCGATTCGAGCACGAGCGTCGAGAGTCCGAGGCGCGCCAGCTCCACGGCCAGCGACAGCCCGGCCGGGCCGGCCCCGATGATGCAGACGTCGTGACGGCAGGCGTCGAGGCCCTCGCAATGGTCCGCGATCATGCGGCTGCTCCGGTCTGTGGGAGTGAGGCGGTGAGGGGCTGCGGGGGGCAGATCGCGCCGCCGCCGGCCCGCACGGACGCGATGACCTGCTGCACCGCCAGGGTGGTGGCGAAATCGACCACGTCGCTCTCGCGGCGGCCCGCGCGCAGGAGCGCGCAGAAGTGCAGGAGCTCGGGCCGGTACGGGTCGGGGCCGTAGGGGTGCGGCTCCGTGCGCGCGTTCATCGCCGCCGCGAGCCGCCGCACCAGGGGCGAGCGCCGCAGGCGCTCCTTCAGGGGAGCGAGGCGCCCGCCGCCGCCCGAGGCCGAGGGCCCGAGCCGGGTCACGACCACGCCGTCCGGGCTCGTCAGCGGCGCCGTCAGGGTGACGCGGCCGCGCTCGCAGGCGAGGCTCGCGGCGTTGCCCGTGAGGGCGCGCAGGGACACGCACAGCACCGAGCGGCCGCCGCCCGCGTGGTCGAGGACCACGCTCGCCTCCACGTCGAGGCCGGCGGCGTCCGCGACCACCGAGGGGACGACGCGCGCCACCGGCCCGAAGACCGCGAGGGCGAGCACCAGCGGGTAGACGAGGCGGTCGGCGAGCACGCCGCCGCCGGCCGCGTCGTAGAGGCCCGGATAGGCGTCGGGCGGGGCCGGGTAGCCGAAATCCGCCTGGAGCAGGAGCGGGCGGCCGAGCGTCCCGCCCCGGGCGAGCGCCACCGTGCGGGCGAAGGCCGGCAGGAACGGCGTGCACACCGCCTCCATGAACAGGACCTGCGCGTGGCGCGCCGCCTCGATCACCCGGGCGGCCTCGGCGGGCGAGAGCGCGGCCGGCTTCTCGCACAGCACCGCCTTGCCGGCCCGGATCGCCGCCACGGCCTCGTCGGCGTGGGAGGCGTTGCCGGACGCGATGTAGACCGCGTCGACCTCCGGGTTGCGCAGGCAATCGTCGAGCGTGCCGTGAGCGGGGATCCGGTGGGTCCGCGCGAAGGCGGCGGCCCGCGCCGGGCTGCGGGAGGCCACCGCGACGACGCGGGCGTCGGGGACGAGGGCGAGGCTCGCCCGCATCCGCGCCGCCATGCGCCCCGTGCCGATCAGGCCGAACCGGACCATGGCGCGCTCAGCCCACGGCCCAGGGCATCGGCGCCATGGCGGGCGCCCGCGAGGTCATGACCTGGCCGCCGGCCCGGTCGCCGGCGTTCTGGATCGCCAGCGTGACCTCGGTCAGGTGCAGGGCGAGGTCCGCGTCGAGGCGGCAGGGGCGGCCCTCGGCCCGGGCGGCGAGCACCTCCTGGGGGCCGAGCGCGAAATTCATCGCCGTGGCGCCGCGCCGCCCGACCTTCGGGTGGGTCGGCCCGCGCAGGCGCACCCGGCGGGTGACCGGGCTGTCGAGGAGGCGGCGGCGCAGGACGTGGCGGCGGCGGATGCGCACCGGCGCGTCGTTCGACCAGCACTCCCCGACCTCCAGGATGCCCTCGTCGCCGAAGATCCGCAGGGAATGGTCGTGGGGCGCCACGATGGAGCAGGTCAGGCGCGCCACGACCCCGCCCTCGAAGAACAGCGAGGCGGACGCGTAGGTCGGCGCGGCCTCGGAGCCGTCCTCCAGGGTCAGGCCGAGCACGTCGGCGGAGGCCGAGACGACCCGCTTCACCGAGCCGAACATCGCGATGAGCCAGGTCAGGTAGTAGCCGGCATGCTCCAGGGTGCAGCCGACCGCGAACTCGTCCTGCGCCGGCCAGGGCGCGCCGGACTCGCTGCGCCACTGGTCGTAGGGCGCCCGGGGCACGAAACCGTCGTCGATCTCCGCGTAGACGAGGCGCGGGGTGCCGATGGCCTGCTCGCGCAGGGCCTTCCAGACCGTCTGGGCGGTCTCCCCCAGGAGGCTGCACGGCGCCGAGGCCAGCATCAGCCCCTTCCGGGTCGCCACCTCGTGCAGGTGGCGCGCATCGTCGAACCGGGTCGCGAGGGGCTTCTCGGAATAGACCGAGACGCCGCTCTCCAGGCAGGCGAGGCTGACGGCGTAGTGGGAATCGGGGTTGGTGAGGTTCAGGATCAGGTCGGGCGCCTTCGCCAGGAGCTCCGCCATCCCGTTCACGGCCGGAACGTCCCAGAAAGTGCAGAAGACGGAGAGGCGGTCCGGATCGATGTCCCACACGCCGACGACCTCGATGTCCGGCGTCGTCTCGAAGGACCGCATGTAGTAATCGGCGACATACCCTGCGCCGACGATCCCGATGCTTGCCACCTGGACTTTCTCCCGCTGAACCAGCCCGCAGCGAAGATTAGTCCGGCAAGGGCGAAGCGGGACGTGGGCAATCCGGCGAGATCGGGCACCCAGAAGAGTGGAGGATCTCCGCCGGGCTACTGCTTTCGTGGAGGGGGATACTGCTGGATGCGGCGGTTGCGGCGCCGCCGCGGGAGCGCCCGGGCGCCGGTCCGCTCAGTCCGGTCGAGCGCGGCGCCGCGGGAGGCAGGCGCCGGGCGCCGCGACCGGCACGTCTCGGCCGCTAGAGCATTGTCCGGCGAAGTGGACACCGGTTCGCCGCAGACAATGCGGCAGACTCAAGAACCTGGAGCAGCGGCCGATCGCAGCGTGATCGGATGCTGCTCTAGGGATCGGGCGGGCCGGGCCGGACCTGCGGCCGCTCCAGCTCCGCCCGGCGGCCCGCGATCGCCGCACGGGCGTACGGGAGCGCGATGCCGAGGGCGGCCGCGTCGCCGCTGCCGCGGGCCACGTCGGCGAGGGCGGCGCCCGCGAGGACGTGGAGTTCGCGCGCGAGGGCGTCGAGGTCGGCGGCGCCGGCGCTGCCCGCGTCGGCCGCGATCCCGACGAGGCGCGCGATCAGGAGCCGCTCCCGCGCCGCGCGCCGCCGCCGCCCCTGGCCGACGACCAGCGCCAGCCCGGACCCGGCGAGGCTCAGGACGATGCCGCCGAGGTAGACGTAGTTCTGCGAGGTGTCGAAGAAGCTCTGGTCGCCGTTCGTCAGGTAGGCCACGGCGCCGGGATGCACCGGCAGCAGCGGGTTCTTGTCGTCGAGGTCCGGCGCCTCGATCTGGCCCGCGAAGGGCGTCGATTGCGTGAGCAGGGTCTTGGTGGTGAAGATCGACCGGGCGACGGCGGCCGCCACGATGTCGAGCATCGCCCGGGCGGCGACGAGGCGGTAGGTCACCGCCAGGCCGGTCACGGTCTCGGCCGGCACCTCGGGCCGGCCCCGGAAGGCGCCCACCGGCACGTCCGTGGCGTCGAGCCCGGGATGGCGCCGGTGGATCGCCTCGGCCTCGTCGAGGGCGAGGAGCGTCGGGGTGCCCCGCGTCGCCCGGGCCACCGCCGCCACCGCGTCGACGACCGCGCCCGGGCCGACCGGGCCCACCGCCAGCACCGCGGCCGCCCGGCGCTCCTGCACCGCCCGGCCGACGGCGTCGGGGTCGAGGACGAGGCGCTCCACCCGCTCGGCCGGCACGCCGACGTAGTCGAGCAGCAGGTCGAGGATGCGGGAATCGTCGTCATGGGCCGGACTTCTCGGGATCGCCACGGCGCGGCCGGCGAGGTGGCCGAGCGCGCTGACGGGGCTGTGGGGCGGCAGCACCAGGGCGACGACGTCGCGGCGCAGGACCGCGATCGTCTCCCCGTTCGAGGGCGGCGGCAGGTCGCTCCGGATCACCGCGAGGTCCACCTCGCCCGCCTCCAGGGCCCGGGCGTTCGCCCCGAGGCCGCTCTCCTCCACCAGGACGAGGCGGACCCGCGGATGCAGCCTGGCGTTGGCGGCCGCGAAGCCCGCGATCAGGCGCTGGATGGCGCTGCCGGGCGGGCCCGTGGTGACGCGCAGCTGCGCGTGGGTCAGCCCGAGATAGAGCCCCGCCGCCGTCAGGCCGGTGAGCGCGAGGAGCCCGGAGACCGCCCGGACGATCACCGCGCCCGCCCTCGCGTCACCGGGGCCGAGGCACGACCGTGCGGGGCCGTGACGGGCGGCGGGTTGCGGGAGCCGGGGATTGCCGCCGCGCCGCCGGCGAGGGCCGGGCGCCGGGCGCGCCGCCGGGGCGAGGCGCCGCGCCCGCCGGAGGCCTCGACCCGTAGGCACGCACCCGGTTCAGCACGCATCCCTCCCGCCGCCGGGACACCCCCGTCGCGCAAGCACAGCCACAGTAAGTTTGAGCATTTTCAGTGTCAATCGAACGCGGAGACCGCGATTCCGACGACGAATCTTTCGGGGGAGCGGTGCCCGGGGCGGTTGATGGGCCCCCGGCGCCGCGCCGGCGGCCGCGGCCCGCGCTCAGCTCACCCGGTCCAGGATCTCGCCGGCCACCGACATCACCTGGTTGCGGCCGCCCGCCTTGGCGGCGTAGAGCGCGCCGTCGGCCCGCTTGAGCAGGGACTCGACCGTGTCGGGGGCGGACCACGCGCTCACGCCGATGCTGCACGTGACCGGGACCGGCCCGCGCCGCCCCGGGATGCGCAGCCGGGCGCAGCGCTTCTGGAGCCGGTCGGCCACGACGCCGGCGCTGCCGAGCCCGTGGCCCGGCATCAGGACCGCGAACTCCTCGCCGCCGAGCCGCCCGGCCAGGGCGCCGGTCTCCTTCAGCACGTCGGCGACCTTGCGGATGACCTTGTCGCCGGTCTCGTGGCCGTGGCGGTCGTTGATCGCCTTGAAGCTGTCGATGTCGACCATCAGGGCCGTCAGCAGCCCCTGCGGCGGCAGCGCCTCGACGCAGGCCCGGGCCCGGGTCATGAACCCGCGCCGGCTCAGCAGCTGGGTCAGGTGATCGGTGTCCGCATCCCGGATCAGCTGGCGCTGGAGCGCGAGGACGCGCTCGGCCACGCGCAAGCGGGCGTGCAGCTCGACGCCGCCGGGAGGTTTCGAGATGAAGTCGTCGGCGCCGCTGTCCAGGACCTCGCCCAGGTTCCGGCCCTCGCGCCCGGACGACATCGCGATGACGGCGAGCGGCCGCGCCACGCCTGCGAACGCCCGCAGCGACCAGCACAGTTCGAGGCCGCAGATCGGCTGGACCTCGAGGCTGGTGATGACGCAGGCGACGCTCTCGTCCTCCTTCACGCAGGCGAGCGCGTCGAGCGAGTTGCCGAAGGCCCGCACCTGGTGCCCGCCCTCCTCCAGGAGGCTGGCGACGGCTTTCCGGAGCACCTGACCGGGTTCGACGAGGACGACGCGCATCGGACCTTGCGGGGGACATGGCAGGGCGGGAGCCCCACGGGCACCGCACCGGCCAACGACGTGTGCCCGGGACGCTACGGTCCAAGTGATAAGGTCTGGTTAAGATGTTGCGGAGCGCAGCACCAATTGCTGATTGTACAACCGGTTGTTCTGCTCGGGATGGACCATCGCGGCGGGGGCGCAATACAGTCGGGCAGGAAGCCGGGGTTGAGCGGCCGGGTCCGCATCGCTACGCAACGTCACGTCGCCTCGCCCAGGGGACGGCCGCGGGCCGTGCGCCGCGCCGTCCGGGAGGAGCCGCCACGACCCGGGGACCGAGGCGGCGCCGCCCGGAGCGGCCGGCCTCACCGGCGGGGACGGTGGGCCGACACGAAATCCGCCACGCAGGCGACGACCTGCGCACAGGTTTCCTGGGCGATCCTCAGGGATTGCTGCGTCTGCCGATAGATCCGCAGAGCCGCGTAGGCGTCGCGGGCCGTCGAGGCCGCGGCGCAGGCCTTCTGCAACTCCAGCATCTTCCGGCTCTGGTCCAGGCAGAGCCGGTTGATGCGCCGGCTGAACTCGGCCGCATCCGTTGCCGGATCGCTCATCTCCGTCGCTCCGACTTGTCCCGTCCCGGCGCCGACGCCCGGCGGTCATCCCCCATCCTACACCCGTTCCGGGGCGCGCGTGAGGCCGGTGTCGTGGGATCGGGCGACCGGCAGCCGCCCGGCATCGGGCGCACGCGCCCCCGCGCGGGACGGGGATTGCCCCGGCCGGCGCGCGAGGGGAGGGCGTCAGGCGGCCTGCGCGACCGGCGCGGGCGTAGGCGCGTCCATGGCGCGCAGGTAGACGTCGAGCAGCGTCTCGTGCTCGTCGCGCTCGTCCTTGTCCTGCTTGCGCAGCTTGATGATCTCCTTGAGGATCTTCACGTCGAGCCCGTCGCTCTTGGCTTCGAGGAAGACCTCCTTCTTGGCCTCCATCAGGTCCTTGATCTCGTCCTCGAGCTGCTCGACCCGCTCCACGATGGTCCGGATGCGGTCGCCTGCGATCCCAGCCGTGTCGGTCATGGTGTCTCCCTGCTCAATGCGCACGCGCAGGGTCGAGCAAAGAGGTAAGCGGGACGTTAAGGCTGCGTCCCGCCCCGGTCAGAGGCTCGGATCCGGAACCGGTCCGCGCCCGGCAGGCGCGGCCGGCACCGGCCCGGCCTCCCGGGCCAGGCCCTCCCCACCCTGGCCGCGGGTGTCGCGCTCGGCGGCGTCCTCGAGGATCTCGGCGGCCCGGCGCTCGGCGGGCTCGATCGGGCCGGGCTGCGGGGCGGTCTCGGGGGTTGCCCGCGTTCCCTGGGCGTCGGGCTTGCGGCCGCCGGAGCGGGCCGCCGCCTCCAGTCCCCTGGCCATCTCGGGCTGCGGCGCGATGGATTCGCGGGGGGGCGACCCGGTCGTCATGGCGTTCTCCCGGGATGCGGCACGGCCTGCCGTCGGGGCGGGCAGCGCGGCGGGCCGGCGGTTCTGGCCGCGCTCGCCCGCACCGTCCGGCCGTGCCTCTGAGCCCTTTCCCCGCCGCGGGTGGGCCGCCGCCTCCGGGAGCGCGGGCCGCCGCGCGGCCCGGGGATCCGGGCCGCGCCCGGCGCACGCCGGCGCGGGCCCGGCGAGTGTCACGCGCGCCTCGGCCTCGCCGACGAGCGTCGCAGCCGCGATGCCGGCGACGAGCGCCGCTCTCCAGGGCCACCTGATCATGTCCGCATCTCCTCGTGAACGATGGATGCAGGATGACGGCGCGGGGCGCCCGGTCCGTGAGCCGGGTCACACCCGTGCCGCGGCACCCGGCCGAAATCCCGCCGGCGGCCGCGCCGGCGCCGATGGGCCGCCCGGCGGGCGGAGCGGAAAGCCGCGGCATGTGAGGCGGAGCACAGCGCGCCTTGCCGCGGGCGGGCAGGGTCCCGGGGACGGGCGCTCGGCGCGGCGCCCGGCGCGAACCCGGCTCCGGCCGGCGCCGTTCCCGACAACCCGGCGTGGCCGCGACCCGGCCGCCGCGCCGCCAGGGCCGCCGGCGCGGCGGCAGAGGAGCCCGAAGTGGCATTCGCTCAGGTTGAAGCACTCTGCAAGACGACGCCTGAGGGGCGGGCCGCCCTCGACACGCTCCAGAAGTTCGGGGTGAAGATCGTCTACGCGACGACGAACCTGCCCGCCTCCTACGTCGGCGGCAAGGACAACACCTGCACGCTCGACAACACGATGGGAGACGAGAAGCTCGCCTCGTACTTCGTGCACGAGATGACCCACGCCCGGCAGCAGAACCTCGGGAAGTCCCTCGACATCGCCACGAGCGAGAAGGCCGACTACGTCAAGAACGCCGTCGACGAGGAGTTCCTGGCGACGGCCTTCCAGATGCAGTTCTTCGTCCGGCTCGACATCGGCGGCTCGCTCGCCAAGATCAAGCCGCTGTCGGACCGCAACGCACCGCCGCGGTACGACCAGTACAAGAGCGCCTTCGATTTCGGCTTCAAGCGGGCGGCAACGACGGAGACGGATCCCGACAAGCGCATCAGCCTCGGCCTCGGCAACGCCAACCAGATGCTCAAGGTCTTCATCTACGAGGGGGGACTCGGCGTCGGTGCCGCGACCTACCGGGACTTCTACGCCAGGAAGTGGCGCGAGGCCCATCCCTGACCGGGGGCTGCCTGAGGCCCGAGCGGGCGCGGCGGGCCCGAGCGGGCCTCAGGCGGCCCCGTAGGCCGTGCGGCCGGTCTCGGTGATCCGCACCGCCCCGTCGTCGGCGTCGTGGTCGACCCAGCCCCTCGCGACGAGGCTCGGCACGAACAGGTCGTCGTCGTCGACGAAGTGGCGCGGGTCGGTCAGCTCGAACAGCGCGACCCAGCCTCCGACCTGGTCGAGGAAGCTCATCAGGCGATATTGCTCGGGCGTCATCGTCGCTCGTCCCATGGCGCCGAGGTGCGCCGCGCTCGAGGGGAAACGCCCGTGCCGCCGGGATCGATGCATCGGAGCGCAGGATCGGGCCGGGCGCCGGGGTGCCGCAGGGGCATCGTCGCGGCCTCCGGGTGGAACGACACCGCCGACGCGGCCGTTTCTCCTGCCAATGCTCGAGGAGGCTTGCATGCGGGTCGTGGGAACGGCGTCAGCGATGGTGGTGATCACCCTGATGGGGATCGGGGCCGCCGAGGCGAAGGGATGCATCAAGGGCGCGATCATCGGCGGCGTCGCCGGCCACTACCTCGCCAACCGCGGAATCGTGGGCGCGGTGGCCGGGTGCCTGGGCGGCCGCTACATCGCCGCCCGCAACGCCCGGCGGGACGTGGATTACGGCTCGCGGGTCGCCCCGCCCGGGAACGGCTACGGCCCGGTGCGCGGGGGCCCGCGTCGGGATTACGGGTACTGACGCCGCGGGACGGCGGGGCCGCGACGACCCGGGCGGTCGCCGCGTCCCGCCGCTCCGCCCGCGGCGGCGCGCCGGAGGCGGGCGGCCGCGGAGCGCGGGCCCGGCGGCGGGAGGACCCGGCGCGGGGCGCCTCCTGAGGTCTGGCGAGGAGCAAGGATGCGGCGCGGCCGACGTCACCCCTTTCGCCCGGCGGCCCTGCTGCTCGGGTTCCTGGCATCGGCCGGGGCGGTGCCGGCCGCCCTCGGCCAGTCGCCCGCGACCGGCGGGGAAGCGCCCGCGACCGGCGCGGGAGCGCCCGCCGAGGCCGCGCCCGCGGCACCCGGCGCGGCCTCGCCCGAGGTCACGCCGTCCCTCGATCGCTGCCTGGCGGACGTCGCGCCCCTGACCGCGGCCCGGGGCGTCCCGGCCGCGGTGGTCGCGCGCGAGCTCGACGGGCTCTCGCCCGACCTCGACGCGCTGGCGGCCTCGCGCCACCAGGCCGAGTTCGAGACGCCGATCTGGGAGTACGTCGACCGCGCGACGAAGGATTCGCGCGTCGCCGCGGGCCGGGCCAAGCTGGCGGAATGGGCGCCCACCCTGTCCGCCATCGAGGCGGCCTACGGGGTCGACCGGCACGTTCTGGTGGCGATCTGGAGCATCGAGTCGGGCTACGGTGCCGTGCTCGACGATCCGACCAAGGTCAGGCCGGTCGTCCAGGCCCTCGCCACCCTGGCCTGCCTGGACGAACGGCGCGGGCCCTACTGGCGCGACGAGCTCGTGGCCGCGTTGCAGATCGTCGCCGAGGGCGGCGTGCCGGCCGAGCGCATCACCGGCTCGTGGGCGGGCGCCATGGGCCACACCCAGTTCATGCCGACGACGTACCTGCGGCAGGCGGTCGACTTCGACCGCGACGGAAAGCGCGACATCTGGCACTCGGTCCCGGACGCGCTGGCCTCGACGGCGAGCTACCTCCGGGCCCTGGGCTGGCCGCCCGGCGAGGCCTGGGGCTACGAGGCCGCGCTGCCCGAGGGGTTCGACTACGCCCTGGCCGACGAGGTCACGACGCGCCCCCTCTCCGAGTGGCAGGCGCGGGGCCTGCGCCCGGCCGGGCCGGCCCCCGTCGCGAGCCCGGACGCGCGCGCCCGGCTCGTGCTGCCGGCGGGGGCCCGCGGGCCCGCCCTGCTGCTGCTGCCGGGCTTCGATGCCATCCTGCGCTACAACACGTCGCTCGCCTACGCGCTCGCCGTGGCGCACCTGTCCGACCGCCTGCGGGGCGGGCCCGACTTCGCCCACGCCTGGCCGCGCGACGACCGCCCGCTGAGCGCGGAGGAGCGCCGGGACCTTCAGGCCGCGCTCGCGGCCCGCGGCTACGATGTTGGCGGCGTCGACGGCAAGGTCGGCCCGAGGACCCGGGCCGCCATCCGGGCCTACCAGGCCTCCGCCGGGCGGGTGCAGGACGGCTACGCCGACGCGTCCCTGCTCGCGGAAATCCGGGCGGGCCGCTGACTCCGCGCGGCCCGCCGGTGAGCCGCTGACCCGGCGCGGCCCGCCGGTGAGCCGCTGACCCGGCGCGGCGCGCCGTCCGGCCGGGCAGCGGCCGTGCCCGGGCCGTCTCACTCCTTCGGGATCTGCTCGTCGGCGGGGCGCCCGCCCTGCGGCGTGCCGGAGGCCGGCTCGCGCTTCGCGCCCGCCGCGGGTTCCGCGCCGTGGCCGGCGGGGCGGCGGCTCGCGCCGACGCTGTCGTTGGCGAGCCCTTCGCCCGCGGCGGGGGTGGCGGGCGGCTTGGGATCGTGCGTCATGGGCGGTCTCCGGCGCGGTTCCGGGAGGAACGGCGCAGGCCGCCCTTCGTTCAGAAGCCCTGCACCGCCAGCACGGTGTGCTCGACCTGCGGCGCGCCGGCGAAATGGTCCGCCACCAGGGCGCGCCAGGCCTGGAAGTCGGCGGATTCGCGGAAATCGACCGTGTGGTTCTCGAGGGTCTCCCACCGCACCATCAGCCGGTAGCGGCTCGGATGCTCGACCGAGCGCTGCAGCTCCATCCCGCGGCAGCCCCTGGCGCGCCGGAACAGCTCGGCGGCCTCGGCGACGCCCGCCTCGAAGGCGGACTCGGCCCCCGGCTTCACCTCGATCTGCGCGATCTCGAGAACCATGCGCTCCTCCCGCCCGGGCAATGCAGGCCGTCGGGAGAAGCCATGCGCGATGAGGGGCGACTTGTCCACGCGAGAGCGGTGGATGAGCGCGCCCCGCGGTTGCCATCCCGGAACGGCACGCGCACAAACCTGGGTGACGCCCCGCGACGGAGCAACCGGCCGCAACCGGAGCCGTTTCCTCTGCGGAGCGTGAAGTGGGGTTCGCGGATGACGACGCTGAAGGAATTCGAGGAGGCGCTGCGCGAGAACGGCATGCTCATGGCGCTCGCGGTCCTCGAGCGCCTGCGTGAGCGCGACCGTGCCACGCGCACGGTCAAGCCGGGGCGCCGCATCGTCGGCAAGAAGATGACGCCCGAGCTTGCCCGGGAGATCCTCGACATGCACGCCGCGACCGAGATGACCCAGCAGGAGATCGCCTTCAAGCTCGGCGTCAACCAGGGCCGGGTGAACGAGGTGATCAAGCGCGGCAAGTGGCTCTCGGGGGACCAGGCCGCGCCGGAGGCCGTCGCCCGCGACAAGGGCAAGGCCCGCATCCGCGGGGCCGAGCCGAAGCGCCCGCGCAAGGCCGCCGCCAAGGACAAGGCCGCCCGGCCGGCCAAGCGCCCCACGACCGCGCAGCTCGCCTTCGGGGACCTCTGACACCGGGACCGCCGCGACGCGTGGGCGCCGGACGGCCCGCGCCCTAACTCCCCGGACGGCGGCGGGCCAGGCGCGGCCCGGCTCGCCAAGGGAGGACGCGACCGATGTACGACAGCGCGAACCTGAAGAAGCTGCCGGCCCTCAAGGCCCTGGCGCCGGACTCGATGGCGGCGTTCGAGGCGCTCGACCGGGCCGCCCTCGCGGACGGGGCGATCCCGCGGAAGTACAAGGAGCTGATGGCGCTCGCCGTCGCCCTCACGACCCAGTGCCCGTACTGCCTCGAGGTGCACCGGGAGGCGGCCAGGAAGGCGGGCGCGTCGGAGGCGGAGCTCGCCGAGACGGTGTTCGTGGCGGTCGCCCTGCGGGCCGGGGCCGCCCTGACCCACGGCACGCACCTCATGCCGGCGGCTGAACGCTGACGCCACGCACGAAAACGCCCCGGCCGCGAGGCCGGGGCGTTCCCCTTCCGGGGCGGGTCGGGCCCGCGCGGTGTCCGCTTACGCGGCCTGCTGGGCCGTACCCTCGATCGACGGACCCGCGACCGACTGCGGGCGGGCGCCCGAGGCGATCTGGATCTGGCGGGGCTTCTTGGCCTCCGGGATCTCGCGGACGAGGTCGACGTGGAGCAGGCCGTTCTCCAGGACCGCACCCGTCACCTGGACGTGGTCGGCGATCTGGAAGCGCCGCTCGAAGCCGCGCGCCGCGATGCCCTGATGCAGGAACTCCGCCCGCGCCGCCTGCGCGGCCTTGGCCTCGGCGGCCTTGCGGTCGCCCTTCACGGTCAGCGCGTTCTCACGGACCTCGATCGACAGATCCTGGTCGGTGAAGCCGGCCACCGCCAGGGTGATCCGGTAGGCGTTCTCGCCGGTGCGCTCGATGTTGTAGGGCGGGTAGGTCGGAGCCGCATCCGAGCTCACGAACTGGTCGAGAGCCGAGAACAGGCGGTCGAAACCGACGGTCGAACGGTAGAGGGGAGCCAAATCGAACTGACGCATGACATATTCTCCGTCTGAAGCAATATGCGATCTTATGGTCCGCCGCGAGGGGCCGGGCCGGGTCTTGTGCGCCGCCGTGCTGGCCGGCGCTCCCGGGATATCGGAGCGGGCTCTAGACTGTTCAAGCCCTGTCGGAGCCTCCCCGCGCGAGATTTTTTTCGGGGCCGTCCGGCGCCATCGCGGCTGTGGACCGCGCGGCCCCTGGCGCATCGTTCTTCACCGCTCGCCGTGGCACAGTGCCGGGCGTACCCTCCGCGAGGAACCAGCTCCCGTGACCGTCCCGCTGCTCGCCACCCCCGGCAACCCGATCCCGCCCGGCGCCGCCCTGCTGGCGGTGACGACGGCCGACGGCCTGACGCTGCGGGCCGCCACCTGGGCGCCGACCACCCGGACCGTCCGCGGCACGGTCTGCCTGGTGCAGGGCCGGGCCGAGTTCATCGAGAAGTACTTCGAGACCGTCGCGGACCTGCGCGGCCGGGGCTTCCACGTCGTGGCCTTCGACTGGCGCGGGCAGGGGGGCTCGGACCGCACGGTCGGGAACCCGCACAAGGGCCATGTCGGGGATTTCGCCGAGTACCGGCTCGACCTCGCGGCGATCGACGCGCAGGTGCTCGCGCCGACGATGCCGCGGCCGTTCTTCGGCCTCGCCCATTCCATGGGCGGCGCCATCTGCCTCAACGGCGCCAAGGAGGGCTGGCTGCCCTTCGAGCGCCTGGTCGTGCTGGCCCCGATGCTGGCGATCTGCATGATCCGCCGCCCGCGCGCCGCCATGCGCCTCGCGGCCCTGCTCCGGCGCCTCGGCTTCGGCCGCCGGTTCGTGCCGACCGGCAGCCCGGTCTCGATCGCCACGAAACCCTTCCCGGGCAACCGCCTGACGGCCGATCCGGCCCGCTACGCCCGCAACGCCGCCGCCGCCCTGGCGGTCGGGGCCGGCGCCATCGGCGACCCGACCGTGTCGTGGCTCGCCGCCGCCTTCCGGGCCATGCGCCGGTTCGAGGATCCGCGCTACCCCCTCGGCATCCGGGTGCCGGTCCTGGTGGTGGCGGCGGGCGCCGACCGGGTGTGCAGCACCCCGGCGATCGAGCGCTTCGCGGCCCGCCTCAAGGCCGGCCACGTCATCACGCTGCGGGGCGCCCGCCACGAGATCCTGATGGAGCGCGACGTCATCCGGGAGCAGTTCTGGGCCGCCTTCGACGCCTTCGTGCCCGGCACGGCGACGCCGGCCCGGGCGCCGCTCGGGGAGGGGAAAGCCGCGGCCCCGGCCTGAGCAGGCCGGGGCGAGCGTCCGGCCTGAGCGGGCCGGGGCGAGCGTCCGGCCGGCGGCCGGCTCAGGCGTTGAGCAGCGCCAGGGCCGCCTCGTGCAGCCGCCTGTCGCCGGCCGCGACGATGCGGCCGCCCTTGGCCGCCGGCGCGCCCTCCCAGGTCGTGACGATGCCGCCGGCCCCCTCGATCACCGGGATCATTGCCACGATGTCGTAGGGCTTCAGCTGCGCCTCGACCACGAGGTCGATCTGGCCCGCGGCCAGCATCGAGTAGGCGTAGCAGTCGGTGCCGTAGCGGGCGAGGCGCGCGGCGCGCTCGACCCGCCCGTAGGCCTCCCGGTCGCTGCCCTCGCCGAACAGCCGCGGATCGGTGGTGGCCATGATGGCCTCGGCGAGATCGGCCTTGCGCCGGGTGCGCAGGCGCCGGGTCGCGTGCGGCCCCCGGTAATGGGCGGCCTGGCCGTCGCCGAAGAAGCGCTCGCCGGTGAAGGGCTGGTGCATCAGCCCGTAGCAGGGCACCCCCTGGCGCGTGAGGCCGATCAGGGTGCCCCAGAGCGGCAGCCCGGCGATGAAGCCCCGGGTGCCGTCGATCGGGTCGAGCACCCAGACGTACTCCGCATCCTCGTCCTCGGCCCCGAACTCCTCGCCCAGGATGCCGTGGTCCGGGAAGGTGCGCTTGATGAGCTGGCGCATCACGGCCTCGCCGGCCCGGTCGGCCTCCGTCACGGGGTCGAAGGCGGCCTGGCCCTTCGCCTTGTCCTCGGTCGCGAAGGCCGTGCGGAAGAACGGCAGGATCGCCTGCCCCGACTGCGTCGCGAGCTCGTCCACGAACCGCGCGAAATCCACCACGCTCATCGACGCTCACCCCGCTCGCCGCGACCCGCCCGCCCGCCGCGCGGAGCGGGCCGGGTCGTGCAGGATCGAGAGGATGCGCGGGCGCGCGCGTCAAGCCCCATTCGGGCCGCGTCCCGCCCCGAGGCGGTCAGGCCGGGGCGTCCTCCGGCACGCTCGCGCGGCGCGGGGCCGGATCCTCCGCCCCGGACGCGGTCGCGGCCGCGCGGGTCTCGGGCGCGTCGCGGACGGTCTCGAGGCAGGCCTCGACGCTCTCGCGCAGGGAGACCGCGTAGTGGTCGGCGCCGAGCGAGGCGCGGACGCCCTCGTCGCTCAGCACCGCGTCGTCCGCCGGCCAGAGGCCGATCAGGATCTGCGCCCGCGGCGCGCGCCGCCGCACCCGCTGGACGAGGTAGCGCAGGTGGGCGGGCGTGCCGCTGATCTCGAGGTACGAGATGCAGACCATGCGGGCATCGGCGGCGTCGAGCGTGCCGATGGCCGCGCGGGACACCGCCTCGAAGGGCACCACCCGGGTGCCGAAGCCGTGCTTGCCGAGGAGCTGGGCCAGCATCATCGAGGCGGCCTCGTCGAGGGGGCCGCGCCCGGCGACGCAGAGCACCGCGCCCTCCCGGCGCCAGGCCTCCGGCAGGGCCGCGGGGTCCGGCGCGTCCGGCACCGCCGGCTCGGGCTCGCACGGGGCCTGATCGTCCGCGCGGGTCGGCAGCAGGCGCCCGGCGAGGCCCGTGCGGGCCTCGGGCGTGACGTCGTCCCGGTCGGCGAGGTCCTCGATCAGGTCCGCGATGGCGACGCGGATGCGGTCGAGCTGCTCCTCCGTGAGGACGCCGCGGCGGGCGTCGGAGGCGGCGAGCTGGAGGCCCTTGAGGGCCACGTCGTCGTAGTAGGAGGACAGCGAGCACTCGGCCAGGATGGCCTCGGCCAGTTCCTGCGCCTCGTCCGGGTCGTCGGCCAGCATGCGCTGGTAGAAGTTCTCGACCGGCGTGAGGGCCGGGCGGTCGCCGAACAGCACGTCGAGGAACTCGAGCGTGTCGACGTGGCGGCCGAGCACCACGAGGCAGACGGTGAGCGGCGTCGAGAGCAGCAGCCCGACCGGTCCCCAGAGCCAGGTCCAGAACAGGGCCGAGACCAGGACCGCGAACGGCGAGAGCCCGGTGGAGTGGCCGTAGACCAGCGGCTCGATGAACTGGCCGACCAGCGGCTCGAGCACCAGGAACAGCGCGGCCGTGGCGAGGAACGTGTTCCAGCCCGGCTCCACCGCGGCCGCGAGGGCGAGGGGCAGCAGGGCCGACAGGAAGGCGCCGATATACGGCACGAAGCGCATCAGCGCCGAGAAGATGCCCCACAGGATCGGGTTCGGCACCCCGATCAGCCAGAGGCCGAGGCCGATGACGAGGCCGAAGCTGGCGTTGAGGGCGAGCTGGACCAGGAAGAAGCGGCTCAGGCGCCGCGCCGCGTCGTCCATCGCCACGGTGGTGCGGTGCAGGTCGCTCGACCCGACGAGGCGGATCATGCGGTCGCGCAGGTCCTCCCGCTGCACCAGGATGAAGATCAGCACCACGAAGACGATGCCGAGGGTGGCGAGCGGCGACAGCGCCGGGCCCAGGACCTTCTCGGCGAGCTCCACGGGCGTCAGCTCGCGCTCGCGCACCTCCACCACCAGGGGCTTGTCGGGGTCCGTCGCCGCCGGACCGGCGGCGGCGTTCCGGGGAGCGCCGGGCGGCTTGGCCTCGTGAGCTCCCCCCGGCGCCTTCGAGTCCGGCGCCCTGGACTCCGACGCGCTGCCGGCCTGCTGGATCTGGTGCCCGATGGTCCGCAGGTAGCCGGCGATGTCGCCGAGCACCCCCGACTTCAGGTTCTCGGCCTTCTGGGCGATCGTGCGCTGGTAGCGCGGCAGGCCCGTCGAGAGGTCGGCCGCCTGCATGCCGATCAGCCCTCCGAGGGAGGCCACGAGCCCGAGCAGGATCAGCACCGCGAGCGCGACCGAGGCGATCCGCCCGATCTTGAGCTTGCGCAGCAGCCCCACGAAGGGGCCGAGCACGAAGCTGAGCAGCACCGCGATGGCGATCGGGATCAGGATCTCGCGCCCGAAATACAGGGCCGCCACGATGACGGCCGCGATGACGAGCGGCGCGGCGAGGCCGTCGCCGGGCGTCTCCGCGGCCTGCACCCGGGTCGGCCGGGGCGGGATCAGGGTGTCATCGTTGCCTCGGACGCGCGCCATCACTCAACCCGTACTTGCGCGCCGACGACCAGCCACGCCACGCTTCACCGGGTGGGAACGGCGCGAGGGCGGGAAACGATCCGTGCTGACGCGGCGCGAGGCGCGGGGAAATCGGCGCGGCGCCCGGGCCGGCCCTCCTCGCCTCACTCGATGCGCACCACCACGCTGTCGCTGGTGCCGGCCGCATCCATCACCGAGATGCGCACGAAGCCGGCGCCGTCCGGCTGCCACTCGGCCTGGCGCCGCTCGGCCTCGGCCACCGGCAGGCCGTCGACCAGCCAGATCAGCGGCAGGGTGCCGCCGAGCGCCTTGAGGGCGAGGCCCGCCGGCGGGCCCTCGGCGGCGCCGAGATCGACCCGGGCACCGTCCGGCGGATAGGCGATGCGCAGGCGGCCCCCCGGGGCGGCCCCCGCCAGGCCCGCCTCGTGGCGCAGGCGGCGCAGCGGCGGCGGCAGGCCGGCATTGCCGGTGACGAGGGCGTCGCGCACGGGGGCGACCGGCTCGGGCTCGCCGCCGACCCTCGCGACGGCGTCGAACAGCACCGGGGCCGCGGCGAGGCGCCCGACGAGGCCCGGCACGCCGGCGCCGTCCGGCCGGCCGAGCCAGACCGCCACCGTGACGCGGCGGTCGAAGCCCACCGCCCAGGCGTCGCGGTAGCCGTAGGAGGTCCCGGTCTTGTAGGCGAGGCGGTTGGGGAGCGCGTTCTCGGGCGGCGGCGTCCCGCGCAGGATGTCGGCGACGTACCAGGCGGCCACCGGCTCGGCGATCCGGGGCAGGTCGCGGGGCGGCGGCGCCGGGCCGTCGAGGCGGCGCACGAGGTCCGGCACGAGGCCGCCCCGGGCGAGGCCCGCGAAGAGCCGGGCGAGGTCGCTCACCGTGATGCCGAGCCCGCCGAGGGCCACCGGCAGGCCGGGCGCGGCGTCCCGCGGCAGGGCGATCGCGGCCCCGGCGGCGCGCAGGCGCGCGATGAAGCGGGCGGGCCCCACGGCCTCGAGCAGCTCCACCGCCGGCACGTTGAGGGAGAGCTGCAGCGCCCGGCGCGCCGTCACGGTGCCCTGGAACGTCAGGTCGAAATTCTCCGGCGCGTAGGCGGCGCCGAACCGGGACGGGCGGTCGTCGAGGAGCGTCTCGGGATGGGCGATGCCGGATTCGAACGCGAGGGCGTAGATGAAGGGCTTGAGCGCCGAGCCCGGCGAGCGGACCGCCGCCGTCATGTCGACGGCGCCGGCGCGGCTCGCGTCGAGGTAGCCGGCGCTGCCGACCTGGGCCCGCACCTGCCCGGTGGCGTTGTCGACGACCAGGATGGCGGCCGAGAGGCCGGGGCCGAGGGCGGCGGCCCGCTCGGCGGCGAGCTGCTCCAGGCTCGCCTGCAACCGGGCATCGAGGGTGAGGCGGTGGACCTGGCGCCCCGGCGCCCCGGCGGGGGCCGCCGCCACGGCCGCCTCGGCCGCGTGGGCGGCGAGCATCGGGAAGGGCCTGCGGGCCCGGGGCACCGGCTCGGCCTTGGCGGCCTCGGCCTCCTCGCGCCCCACGGCGCCGCGGGCGGCCGCGATGTCGAGCACGCGGTCCCGGGCGCGGCGGGCGGCCTCGGGGAAGCGGTCGGGCCGGCGCGCCTCGGGGGCCTGGGGCAGGGCGACGAGGAGCGCGGCCTCGGCGAGCGACAGCCGCGCCGGCTCGCGGCCGAAATACGCGAGGCTCGCGGCCCGCGCGCCCTCCACGGGCCCGCCGTAGGGCGCGAGGGCGAGGTAGAGGCGCAGCACCCCGTCCTTGCCGAGGCGCCGATCGAGGGCGACCGCCCGGACGGCCTGGCGGAGCTTGGCGGCGAGCGAGCGCTCGGCCCGGGGCTCGACCAGGCGCGCGACCTGCATCGACAGGGTCGAGCCGCCCGACACGATGCGCCCGGCCCCGAGCCACTGCGCGGCAGCCCGCAGGAGCGCGGCCGGATCGACCCCCGGATGCCGCCGGAAGCGCCGGTCCTCGTAGGCCGTCAGCATCGCGAGGAAGCGGGGATCGACGGCCTCCACGCCGAGCGGCAGGCGCCAGCGCCCGTCCGGGGTGGCGAAGGGGCGCAGCAGCACGCCGTTGCGGTCGACCACGATGGCGGAGCGCGCCTCGGCGGCCGCGAGGTCGAGCGGGGGGAGGCGGGCCGCGAAGGACCAGAGCGCGAGGGCGCCGCCGAGGACGAGAGCCGCCGCCGCGAGGACGGCCGACCCCGCCGCGCGGCGCAGCCGCCGCCCGCGTCCCGGTGCCCCGCCGTGCCGTCCCGTCTCGTCCATCGCCGCTCGCGTGGTCCGGGCGCGCGCGCCTCGACCCGGCGAGCTTGCCGCATTTCGCGCGGCAAGGCGACCGTCCGGACGGTCGCCCGCTCAGGCACGCTCGATGCCCGCCATCCCGGCCTCCGTGTAGCGCGCGCCCGCGGCCGCGTTGGGGGCGAACAGGGCGTCGAGGGCGGCCCGCTCGGCGCCCGAGAGGCCGATCTCCGCCGCCGCCGCGTTCTCGGAGAGCCGCGCCGGGCGGCGGGCGCCGGGGATCGGCACGACGTGCGGGGCCGCATCGAGGAGCCAGGCGAGGGCGAGCTGGGCCGGCGTGACGCCGCGCTCCCGGGCGAGGGCCCCGAGCCCGTCGGCGAGCCGGCGGTTGCGGGCGAGCGCCTCGCCCTGGAAGCGCGGATTGGCCCGCCGGAAATCGTCGTCGCCGAGGGCGCCGACGTCGAGCGCGCCGGTGAGGAACCCGCGCCCCAGGGGAGAATAGGCCACGAAGGTCACCCCGAGGTCCGCGCAGGTCTCCAGCATCCCCGCCTCGGGCTCGCGGCTCCACAGGGAGTACTCGCTCTGGATCGCGGCGATCGGGTGGACGGCGTGGGCCGCCCGCAGCGTCGCCGGCGACACCTCCGACAGGCCGAGCGCCCGCACCTTCCCGGCCTCGACCAGGCGCGCCATCGCGCCCACGGTCTCCTCGACCGGCACGGCCGGATCGCGCCGGTGGCAGTAGTAGAGGTCGATCGTCTCGACCCCGAGCCGCCGCAGCGAGGCCTCGCAGGCCGCCGCCACGTAGGCCGGGCTGTTGTCGATCCGGCGCGCGTAGGCGCCGGGCTCGCGCACGATGCCGAACTTCGTCGCCACCACGACGCGCCCCCGCCGGGCCCGCAGCACGCTCCCGATCAGGGCCTCGTTGTGGCCGGACCCGTAGGTGTCGGCCGTGTCGAGGTGGTCGTAGCCGAGGGCGAGCGCCGTCTCCAGGGTCTCGCGCGAGAGGGCATCGTCGGCCGGGCCGTAGAACTCGGACATGCCCATGCAGCCGAGGCCGGGCACGGAGACGGTGAGGCCGGAGCGGCCGAGGGGGCGTCGTGGCATGGCGGGTATCTCCTTCGCGGCCCGATCTGGCAGATCGGCCGCCGCGGGATAAGCTGCGCGGCATCGCATGAACCGATGAGCAGGGCTCACCAATGCTGCGCTCCGACCTGTCCGACCTCGCGGCCTTCGCAGCGGTGGCGACCCATCGCAGCTTCCGGCGCGCGGCGGCGGAGCTCGGCGTCTCGCCCTCGGCCCTCAGCCACGCCCTGCGCGGGCTCGAAGGCCGGATGGGCGTGCGCCTGCTCCACCGCACCACCCGGAGCGTCGCGCCGACCGAGGCCGGCGCCGCCCTCCTGGAGCGGCTCGCCCCCGCCCTCGGGGCGATCGACCGGGCGGTGGCGGAGGCCTCGGCCGTCGGCGGCAGGCCCGGCGGCACCCTGCGGCTCAACGCGCCGCGCGCCGCCAGCCGCCTCGTCATCGTGCCGCTGATGGCCCGCTTCCTGGCGCTCCATCCCGGCCTGCGGGTCGAGATCGCCTGCGACGACGCCCTGACGGACGTGGTCGGCGAGGGATTCGACGCCGGCGTGCGCTTCGGCGACCGGCTGGCGCGGGACATGATCGCGGTGCCGCTCGGGGGTCCGCAACGCCTCGCCGTGGTGGGGGCGCCCGCCTACCTGGCGCGCCGCGGCACCCCCGCGCGCCCGTCGGACCTCGCGGTCCACGCCTGCATCCGCCAGCGCTTCCCGGGCGGCGGCCTGTTCCGCTGGGAGTTCGAGCGGGACGGCGAGGCGGTGGCGGTGGAGGTCGACGGCCCGCTGATCCTGAGCGAGCAGGAGGCGATCCGGCAGGCGGTCCTCGACGGGGTCGGCCTCGCCTTCCTGTTCGAGGGCTACGTCGCCGCCGACCTCGCGGACGGGCGCCTCGTCCGCGTGCTCGACCCGTGGTGCCCGGCCTTTCCGGGCTTCTTCCTCTACTACGCGGGCCACCGGCAGGTGCCGGCGCCGCTGCGCGCCTTCCTGGCCATGCTCAGGCGGCCGGACGCGCCGGCCGTGCGACCGGACGCGCCGGCCGTGCGACCGGACGCACCGGCCGTGC
>NZ_QOWC01000119.1 GCF_003574465.1 Methylobacterium crusticola | reverse complement strand
GAAGACCCTCTCGGTGACGCCGGTCAACGACCCGCCGCGGCTGAGCGCGACGGGGCTGAGCCCGACCTTCACGGAGGGCAGCGGGGCGGGCGCCCAGGGCGCGGCCGTGCTGCTGTTCGGGAGCGCGAGCGCCGACACGGTCGAGGCCGGGCAGAGCCTGACGGGCCTGACCCTCACGGTGTCGGGCCTCGCCGACGGCGCCGCCGAGACCCTCGGCATCGGCGGCAGGGCGGTCGCGCTGACGAACGGCGCGAGCGGCACCACCGGCACGGGCCTGGCCTACGCGGTGGCGGTGGCCGGCGGCACGGCCACCGTGACGCTGACCTCCGCCGGCTCGAGCCCGGCGGAGGTCGCCGCGCTCGTCAACGGGCTCACCTACCAGAACACCAACCGCGACAACCCGACCGCCGGCACCCGCACCGTCACGCTGACGCAGCTGCGCGACAGCGGCGGCACCGCCAATGGCGGCCAGGACAGCACCGGCCTGTCGATCGCCTCGGCCGTCACCGTGGTGCCGGTCAACGACGCGCCGACGGCGGTGGCGGATTCCTACGCCACCGCCCGCGACGGCGTCCTCACCGTCGCGGCCGCCGCCGGCGTGCTCGCCAACGACAGCGATCTCGACGGGCCCTCCGCCCTCGTCGCCCTCCTGGCGAGCGACCCCGAGCACGGCACGCTGGCGCTCGCCGCCGACGGCTCCTTCACGTACACGCCCGATGCCGGCTACGTCGGCACCGACAGCTTCGCCTACCGGGCCTACGACGGCGGCCTCGACGCCCTCGCGAGCGTCAGCCTGCTGATCGGCACCCCCGCCCCCACGGGCCTCGCCCTCGCGCCCGCCGACGACACCGGCCTCGCGGGCGACCGCCTGACCAACCGGAGCAGCGTCACCGTCACGGGCACCGGACAGGCCGGCGCCAGCGTCACCCTGTTCGACGACCGCAACGGCAACCGCCTCCAGGACGGCGGCGAGGCCAGCCTCGGCTCCGCCACCGTCACGGGCGCCGGCACCTTCTCGGCCACCGTCGCGCTCGCCGCCGACGGCGCCTACCGCCTGGTCGCGACCCAGACCGGGCCCAACGGCACCAGTCCGGCCTCCGCGTCCCTGCCGCTCACCCGCGACGCCACGGCCCCGACCGTCACCGGCGCCGCCTACGGGCCCAACAACGGCACCCTGCGGCTCGGCGACAGCGTGCTGCTCACCCTCACGCTGGGCGAGGCCGTCAGCCTCTCCGGCGCGGGCGGCCTCGCCCTCGGCCTCGACGACGGCGGCAGCGCCGCCTTCGTGCCGGAGCGCTCCGACGCCACCCGCCTGGTCTTCCGCCACACCGTCCAGGCCGGCCAGTCCTCGGCCGACCTCGCCATCACGGGCGTCGCCCTCAACGGGGCCGTCATCACGGACGCGGCCGGCAACGCCGCCGACCTCTCGGGCGCGGCCGTCAACCCGGCCGGCACCCTGGCGGTGGACACGAGCCAGGCCGCCGCCTCGGCGGTGCCGGCCGGCGTGCTCGACGGCACCGGCGTCCGCTACACGGTGACGTTCTCGCAGGCGGTGAGCGGCACGGTCGATGCGGGCGACTTCCGGATCATCTCGGACAACGGCGTCACCGGCACGGTGAGCGCCGTCACGGGCTCGGGGCAGGTCTACACCGTGACGGCCACGGGCCTGTCCGGCACCGGGGGCTTCAACCTCGACCTCGCCCCGGGCAACGACCTGACCACGTCCGGCGGGGCGCCCTTCAGCCTGAGCCCGAGCGGCCTCTACGCGCTGGCGCCCGACCGCTCCGGCGGGCAGACCATCAACACCTACGACGCGGCCGCCCGGACCAGCATGGCGTCGTTCCACCGCCCGGACGGCACGCTCTACCTCAGCGTGACCTTCGGGGGCGCCCCCACGGTCTCGACCGTGCGGCGGAGCTACGACGTCGACGGCACCACGCTCACCCGCACCGACACGAAGTTCACCGACGGCAGCCGCGAGATCCTCACGCCCGTCGCCGGCAACCCGAACGTCGCCTTCGAGCGCAACCGCTACGGCACGACGGGCCAGGTGGTCCAGTCGCGCTACGAGCGCGCCGACGGCACGGCCTACCAGACCGTGCTGTTCAACGCCGGTGCCACCGTCACGTCCCTCCTGGCCGCCGACGGCGTCACGCAGCTGCGGGCCGACATCGCCTACGCGGACGGGCGGCGCGAGATCATCACCCCGGTCGCCGGCAACCCGAACTACGTCGCCTCCGACGACGTCTACGACGCGGCCACGGGCCGGCTCGCCCAGAGCAGCTACCTGCGGGCGGACGGCACCGCCTACGAGGTCGTGCTGTACGGCAGCGGCCGCACCACCAGGACCTTCCTGGCCGCCGACGGGCAGACGCCGCTGAGGACGGACGAGCAGCGCACCGACGGGACCCGGGCGATCACCACCTTCACGACGACGGGGCCCTACCAGTCGGTGCAGCAGGAATACGGCAGCGACGGGCTGATCCGCGAGCAGGTGGCGCTCCTGGCCAACAACACCTACCGGGTGCGGGGCTTCGTCACCGGCGAGACGCTGGAGGGGCACGCCGACACCGTGGACACGTTCGTGTTCCGGGGCGCGTTCGGCAGCCAGACCGTGCAGGACTTCGTGGCCGGGACGGGCTCGGCCCACGACGTGCTGGAGCTGCAGGGCGGGTTCTTCGCGGGCGACGACTTCGCCACGGGCCTGAGCCAGTCCGGAGCGAACACGGTGCTGACCGGCACGGGCGGGCAGACGATCACCCTGACCGGCGTGACCGGCAGCGACCTGAGGGCGGCGGATTTCCGCTACGTCTGAGGGCCCGGCCGCCCCGCGCCGCGGCCGGCCCGGCCGCCGGGGACCGACGGAACGCCGCGTCCGGCGCCGGGGCCGCGCGCCCGGGGGGCGGGGCGCGGCCGTCCGGGCCGCGCGCCGGCCCGCCTCAGATGATCCGCTCCATGAGGTTCAGCGCCCTGCCGTTCACCGACGTGGTTCCGACCGACGCGAAGCCGTTGCGCGCGTAGTAGGCGATCAGCCGTGCGCTCGACAGGAAGCAGTCGAGCCGGACCTTGTCCCTGCCCCGCTCGCGCCCCAGGCCGACGACGGTTTCGATGGCGGCCCGCCCGACGCCGAGGCCCGCCTTGTCGCGCCGCACCGCGAAGGTGTGCAGGTAGAGGCTGTCGCCGACCTCCCGGTCGCCCCAGCACGGGCGATCGTGCCACAGGATGTGGAACGTCGCGACCGGCACAGGCCCGAGATGGACCAGGAACAGCTCGCCGCGGGCGATGCGCGGCAGCATCCAGGCGTCGTCGAACCGGGAGGCCCAGGCCTCACCGCCCCGCGCGCGCTGCCAGGCGCCCGCCTCGTCGAGCAGGGCCGCGAACGCGTGCCTCGTCTCGAGCGTGACCGGTCGTACCCGGATGTCCATCGCCTCGGCCGGTGGTGGGTGCCGCCGGGGGAGCGTCGCCGACGGGGCGAGCCTGCCCCCTCTGGCGGCGGCCGGCAAGGCCGCGCGCTCCGACCCGGATCCCGCCCCGGGCACCGCGCCTGCCCCCACATCGGCGCGGCGCGCTCAAGATCCGCCACAATGCCGTGCGAGGCCCCGCGCAGGATCGGGCCGGGGGCGGCGGATGGGCGTGCGGTCGAAGCTGGGGATCGCGTGCGCCGCGGCGCTGCTCGCGGCCGCGCTGCCGGGCGCGGCCGGGGCCGCGGGCCTGCCCAAGCACGCCGCCCCGATCCCGGCCGCGACCGTGGCGCTGATGGCCGCCCGGGACACCACGCCCGCCGCGCCGATCGTGCTGCGCGCCTACAAGCAGGAATCGGAGATCGAGGTCTGGAAGCGGGCCGGCAGCGGCCGCTACGTCCTCGTCAAGACCTTCCCGATCTGCCGCTGGTCGGGGCAGCTCGGGCCCAAGACCCGCGCCGGCGACCGCCAGGTGCCGGAGGGGTTCTACACGGTCGCGCCGCGGCAGATGAACCCGAACTCGGCCTATTACCTGTCCTTCGACGTCGGCTATCCCAACGCCTACGACCGGGCCCACGGCGGCACCGGCTCGGCCCTGATGGTGCACGGCACCTGCTCGTCGGCCGGCTGCTTCGCCATGACCGACCGGCAGGTCGGCGAGATCTACGCGCTCGCCCGCGAGGCGTTCGCGGGCGGCCAGGCGGCGTTCGCGTTCCAGGCCTACCCGTTCCGGATGACGGCGCTCGCCATGGCGCGCCACCGCACGGACCCGCATATCGGCTTCTGGCGCCAGCTCAAGGAGGGCTCCGACCGCTTCGAAGCCACGGGCCGGGAGCCCCTCGTGAGCGTGGCGGGCGGGCGCTACGTGTTCGCGCCCTATCCCGACGCCGCCCTCGAGGCCCTGGCGGCGGCGCGCCGGGCCGAGGAGGAGGCCCGCATCGCCACCCTGGTGGCGCAGGGCCGCGAGGCGGTGCGGACAACCTACGCGGATGGCGGGCAGCACGCCACCTTCGCGGCGCTCCTGCGCCAGGGGGCGTCCCTCGGCGACGTCAGCCGGCCGGAGGCCCTGGCGCTCGCCGGCCGCGACGTGGTGGTGATCCCGGCCCGCCGGCACCCGGCCCCGACCCAGCTGGCGGCCGCGCCCGCCGCCGCGCCGGCCGCGGCCCTGCCGGTGATCGAGACCGAGCCGTCGCTGTTCTCCCGCGCCCCGCTCGCGGAGGGGCCGACCCGGCTCACCCTCGCGGCCTCGCCCGAGCCGGGGCGGCCGGCCTTCCTGGCCGCGCGCCTCCCGGCGATCCGGGCCGTCGCGGCCCTGCGCTGATCAGCCCGGCGCCCGGCCGGTCTCCGCCGCGGCGACGCGGCAGATGTTGCGGGCGGGTCCGAGCTCGGCCAGGGCCGTCTGGCGCGCCGGGGCGTGCGCGGGGGCGAGCCGGGCGTACTGGGCCGGGGCGCGCTGCGTCACGCCCTCGCGGTCGTGCCAGGGGCGCTTCTCGTAGAAGGCGTTGCCGCCCGCCAGCGCCACGTAGTGCATGTTGCGGTAGGAGAAGCGGTAGCCCGCGGTGTGGAAGAACTTCGCGTCGCCGACCGCGTCGTGGCGCTCGCCCGACAGGATCGCGTCGGCCACCCGCTCGGCCTTCTCGCGCTCCTTGTCCCGCATCGGCTTGTGGAGCACGCCGGCCGCGAATTGCCGCGGCTGGCCGACGACGCCGCAGATCGAGTTCGGGTAGGCCGGCGCGTCGAGGCGGTTCATCACCACGGTGCCGACGGCGAGCAGCCCCTCCTCGCTCGACCGGTTCGACTCGAAGTACATGGCGCGGGCGAGGCAATCCCGGTCGGCCGTGGTCACCGCGGCGAGCGGCTTGCCGTTCTGGCCGATGCTCCCGGTGGCGTCGAGCCCGGCCGGCATCAGCCCGCAGCCGCCGAGCTGGGGCGCCGTGGCCAGGACCGCGAGGGCGGCGGTGGTGGGAAGGCTCCGGATCCGCTTCATGCAGCCCCTCTCGCGCATCGGACGGGACGGCCTTAAGGCCGCGCTTGAGGGCCAAGCTTCGGGCGGAATGTGGCGAAGGCGGGGCGAGGATGCGGCGGGCGGGCCGCCGAGGGGCCCTGAACCGCGCGAGCGGCGGCGCGTGGTGCAAAAGGGAGACACTCGCGCGGCGATGCGCCCCGCGGCGCAAGGCCGCCGCGGCGGCCCGCGAGGGGCCGCGCCGCAAGGCCCAGAGGGGTCTCGCCGCGAGGCCCAGAGGGGTCTCGCCGCGGGGGCGGCCGGATCACGGCGGATCAGAGGCGGCGCCGGGCGCGGGCGGGCGCGCGGTCACGCCGGTGGCGCAGGAGCCGCGCCCGCACGCCCTCGCCGCCGGCCCGCCCGGCGGCGGCAGGAGCCGGGCTGCACGGGCGGAGCCCCGGGGGGCCGATCCGGAAGGCGGGAGCGGGGCGGAGGGTCAGGCGCACGGCGTCGCGGGCTCCCGGGCAGGGACCGCCACCCTGCCCGGCCGGCGCCGGCCCATGCTTCGGGGGCGGCCGAAGCGTCGGGGCGGGGCCTGGCGTAGGGTGCGGGCTCTCGACCCCGGGAGGACTCCGCCATGCTCACGACATCCGCCCTCGCCCGCACGGCCGCCCTCGTGGGCGACCCGGCCCGCGCCGGCATGATGGCGATCCTGATGGACGGCCGGGCGCGGAGTGCGGCCGAGCTCGCCCGCGGCGCCGGCATCGCGCCCCAGACGGCGAGCGGGCACCTCGCGCAGCTCACCGCGGCGGGCCTGCTGACGGTGGAGCGCCAGGGGCGGCACCGCTACCACCGCCTCGCCTCGCCGGCCGTGGCGCGGATGCTGGAGGAGATCATGGCGGTGGCGGCCGGGGGCGCGGGGGCGCCAGGGGCGCGGCCGGTGCGGCTCGGTCCCCGGGACGCGGCGCTGCGCGAGGCCCGGACCTGCTACGACCACCTCGCGGGCCGCCTCGCCGTCGGGATGGCCGACAGCATGGTGGCGCGCGGGCAGATCGAGCTCGAGTCGGACGGCGGCGCGCTCACGGCGGCGGGCGCGGCGTTCCTGGGCGGCCTCGGGGTCGACCTCGACGCCGGGGAGGGACGCCGCGGCCGGCGGGTGTTCTGCCGGCCCTGCCTCGACTGGAGCGAGCGCCGGCCCCACATCGCGGGCGTCCTCGGGGCGGCCCTGCTGCGGACCTGCCTCGGCCAGGGCTGGGTGCGCCGGGGCGAGGGCCGGGCCGTGGCGGTGACGCCGGGCGGGCGGGTGGCCCTGCGGCGGGCCTTCTCGTGCGAGGCGCCCTGAGCCCGGCCGGCGCCGGGCCGCCGAGGCGACGCCGGGGCGCTCCCCCGCCGCCCGGGACGCGCCCTACTCGGCCGGCTGGGCCGCGCCCCCCGCGCCGCCGGCCGCGCCCCCCGGCTCCCGGCGCCGGCGCGCCGGCACCAGACGCTCGGCCGCGACGTAGAAGACCGGCGTGACGAACAGCGTCAGCAGCGTCGCCACCAGGAGGCCGCCGATCACCACGGTGCCGATGGAGATCCGGGCGTTGGCGCTGGCGCCCGTGGCGACCGCGAGGGGCACCGAGCCGAGGATGAAGGCGAAGGACGTCATCAGGATCGGGCGCAGGCGCAGGCGGAGAGCGTCCTGCGCCGCCTGGAGGGCGTCCTCCCCCCGCTCCCGCAGGTCGCGCGCGAAGGAGACGAGCAGGATCGCGTTCTTGGCGGCGAGGCCGACGAGGAGCAGCAGGCCGATCTGCCCGAAGATGTCGAGGGGCAGGTTCCGCAGCGCCAGGGCGCCGACGGCGCCGAGGATCGCCAGCGGCGTGGCGAGGATCACCACGAACGGCAGCCGCAGGCTCTCGTACTGGCCGGCGAGCAGCAGCACGATCATCACGACGCCGAGGCCGAAGATCAGCGGCGCCCAGCCGCCGGCGATCTTCTCCTGGTAGGCGACCTCGGTCCACTCGACGGCGTAGTCGGCGGGCAGGTCCCGGGCGGCGAGGCGCTCGACCGCCGCGAGGGCCGAGCCCGAGCTCGCCGTCTCGGCGGTGTCGAGGGCGATCTCGATCGCCGGGTAGGTGTTGTAGGACAGGACCGCGGTCGGGCCGCTGACGAAGCGGGGCGTGACGAGCGAGCCGATCTGCACCGGCTCGCCGCGGTTGTTCGGCACCGTCAGGCGCGACAGGTCCTCGAGGGTGCGCCGCCCCTCCGACTCGCTCTGGACGTAGACCTGGTAGACGAAGCCGAAGCGGTTGAAGAGGTTGACGAAGGACGAGCCCACGTAGGTGCCGAGGGCGTCGAACAGCGCCTGGAGGCTGACCCCGAGCTGCTCGGCCTTGGCCCGGTCGATGTCGAGGCGCAGCTGCGGCACGCCGTAGCTCGTGGTGGCGGTGGCGTCGCCGATCTCCGGCAGGCCCTTCAGGGCGGCGATGAAGGCGTCGGCGGCCCTCGCGAGCCTGAGGCCGCCCTCGCCGCTGCGGTCCTGCAGCTCGAGGGTCAGGCCGCCCCGCGAGCCGAGGCCCGGCAGCGGCGAGGGGTCGACGATGCGCAGGACGCCGTCCGGGTGGTTCCGGAACTGCCTGCGCAGGCGCGCGACCACGTCCTGGACCGTGTCCTCCCGGGCGTCCCAGGGCTTCAGGGTCGGGATCTGGAAGCCGTAGAACGGCGCCGTCACGTCCGCCAGGATGCCGCGGCCGGCGACCCCGATCGCCCCGGCGGCGGCCGGCTGCGCCAGCGCGGCCCGGCCGACCTCCTGCACCATCGCGGCGGTGCGGGCCACCGAGGCGCCCTTCGGCATGGCGATGTCGGCGAAGAAGTAGCCCTGGTCCTCCTGCGGCACGAAGGCGGTCGGCCGCGCCGCCACCAGCCAGGCCGTCAGGCCGGCGAGCCCGAGGAAGACGAGGCCCGTGACGACGAGGTGGCGCGAGAGCCGGGCGGCCGAGGCCACGGCGAAGCCGGTGCCGCGCCCGAGGAGCGCGTTGAAGACCCGCAGGGGCGCGCGCCACCGGCGCCGGTCGGCCCCCGCCGGGTGCGGCCGCAGCAGCAGCCCGCACAGCGCCGGCGTCAGGGTCAGGGAGACCACGGCCGAGATCAGCACCGAGATCGCGATGGTGAGGGCGAACTGGTTGTAGAGCTGGCCCGTGAGGCCCGGGATGAAGGCCACCGGCACGAACAGGGCGGCGAGCACCAGCGTCGTGGCGATGACGGGCCCGGCGACCTCGCTCACCGCCTCGCGGGCGGCGTCCCGGGGCGCGCGCCCCTCGCCCATCAGGCGCTCGGTGTTCTCCACCACGATGATGGCGTCGTCGACCACGAGGCCCACCGCCAGCACGAGCCCGAGCAGGCTCAGGGTGTTGAACGAGAAGCCGAGCGCCGCCATCGGGCCGAAGGTGCCGACGAGCGCCACCGGCACGGCGATGGCCGGGATCAGCGTCGCGCGCCAGCTCTGGAGGAACAGGTAGGTGACGGCGACGACCAGCACGATCGCCTCGAGCAGGGTCTTGTAGACCTCGTGGATCGAGGCCTCGACGAACTCGGTGCGGTCGAGGGCGATCCTGTACTGGAGCCCGGGCGGGAAGCGCTTGGCGAGGTCCTTCATCGTGGCGCGCACGCCCTTCATGACCTCGACCGCGTTGGCCTCCGGGTTCTGGTAGAGCCCGAGCGAGGCGGCGGGCTTGTTGTCGTAGGTCGAGCGGCTGCCGTACTGCTCCGAGCCGAGCTCGACGCGGCCGACGTCGCGCACGCGCACGACCGAGCCGTCCGGATTGGCCCGGATCACGATGTCGGCGAACTCGCGCGCCTCCGTGAGGCGGCCCTTGGTGACGATCTGGATCTCGAAGGCGGGCGCGTCCCGCACCGGCTCGCGCCCGAGGGAGCCCACCGTGATCTGGGCGTTCTGCTGCTGCACCGCCTGCACGATCAGGCCCGGGCCGATGCCGAGGGATTCCATCCGGGCCGGGTCGAGCCAGACCCGCATCGCGTAGCGCTGGTTGGAGAAGTTGACGATGCGGCCCATCCCGGCGACGCGGCGCAGGGGCTTGATCACCTGGGTCTCGGCCCAGTTCGACAGGAACAGCTCGTCGTAGGCGTTGCCGTCGCTGAAGAGCACGACGTTGCCGAGGCGCTGGCGCGACGACTTGGTGATCTCGAGGCCCTGGTCGCGCACCGCCTGCGGCAGGCGGGCCTCGGCCCGCTGGGCCCGGGTCAGCACGTCGGCGGCGGCGGCGTTCAGGTCGGAGCCGACCTCGAAGGTGGCGTCCATGTTGACGCTGCCGTCGGCGTTGCTGGTCGAGCTGATGTAGATCAGGTCCTGGGCGCCGTTGATCTCCTGCTCGAGGGGGGTCGCGATCGCCTCGTAGGCCTGCTCGGCGGTGGCGCCCGGGTAGGTCGCCTGGATGTTGATGATCGGCGGCGCGATCTCGGGGAACTGGGCGATCGGCAGGGCGACGCCCGCGACGGCCCCGATCAGGGTGATGAGCACCGAGATCACGCCCGCCAGGACGGGCCTGTCGACGAAGGTGGCGAACATCCCTGTCCCTGAGATCGCCCTCGCGCGATCGGGGCGGGAATGCGACGGCTGCGGTGCAACGCAAGCCCGGACGAGCGAGTTCCCCTGCGGGAGACCGGCCGGCCGCGAGGCCGGCCCGGGGGGCATCGCGCGCCCGGGGGGCACCCTGCGCCCGGGGGGCATCCCGCGCCCGGGGGGGCATTCCGCGCCCGGGCGTCCCGCAACAGCCTGCGCCACGAGGAGAGCGACTGTGCGTCCATGGTTTCGCTACGGCCTGATCGGCCTCGCGCTGGTCGCGGCCGGCGCCGGGATCTGGCTCGCCGCGGGCCGGCCGCTGCCGCGGGGCGCCGCGGCCGCCCTGCCCGGCCCCGTCGCCCGCCTGCTCGCCGGGCCGCAGGCCAAGCCGCGCGAGCAGCCGGAGGAGCCCGCGTTCGACGTCGCGGTCGCCGAGGCCAGGACCGAGACCGTGCCGATCGCCTTCTCGTACACGGGCGTGGTGATCTCGCCCAAGGACGCCGCCCTCCAGCCCCGGGTCACCGGCGTCGTGATGGAGCGGCCGTTCGAGCCCGGCGGGCACGTCAGGAAGGGCCAGGTGCTGTTTCGCATCGACCCCCGGCCGTTCGAGGTCGCGCTCCGGACCGCGCAGGCGCAGCGCGAGCAGGCCGTGGCGCAGCTCTCCTTCGCGGACGCGGAGGTCGAGCGCACCCAGCCGCTGGCCGACAAGGGCTACGCCTCCGAGCAGCGCTTCCAGCAGCTCGAGAGCAACCGGGCGGTCGCCCGCAGCCGGGTGCAGGAGGCCGAGGCCGCCATCGCGCGCCAGAACCTCAACCTCGAGTACGCGGTGATCTCCGCGCCCTTCGACGGCCGCGCCAGCCTCTCCGACGTCAACGTCGGCGACCTCGTCAACGAGAACGCCACCCAGCTCGTCAGCGTGGTCCAGGTCGACCCGATCGAGGTGCAGGTCGCGCTCTCGGCCGAGGATTCGGAGGCGGTGCGCGCGGCCCTCAAGGCCGACCACGCCGCCGTCGCGGTGCTCGACGCCCGCAAGGCGGCCGAGCGCAAGGCCACGATCTACCGGCTCGACAACCGCTTCGATCCCCGCACCGCCCGCCGGCTGGTGCGGGCCTGGCTGCCCAACGCCGACGAGCGCTACCTGCCGGGCGAGTTCGTGCGCACCCGCGTCCAGGTCGGAACCGAGGAGCGGCTGCTCGTGCCCACCATCGCGCTCGCGGCGCAGCTCGACCAGCGCATCGTCTGGGCGGTCGGCCCCGACGGCGCGGTCACGATGACCCCCGTCGAGACCGGCGAATCCTTCGGGGAGCGCACCGCGATCCTGAGCGGGCTCAAAGCCGGCGCCCGGATCGCCACCGACCACCTCCAGCTCCTGCGCCAGGGCCTCAAGGTCGGCGTCGGGCGCCCCGGCAGGGAGGCGGACCGGCGGGCCGCGGAGGCCGGCGTTGCCGCACGCTGAGGATGCGGGGCGGCCTCCCGCAACCGGCGCTTGCCCGCGGAGAAGCGTCCGGGATACTCCTGGGCCGATCCCGCGGCGGGCCGCTCGGCCCGCCGGGACGGACAGGTGCGCCCGCGCCGCCCCGGCTCTAGCGCGGAGAGCGGGTGCGCCGGGCCTTGGCGAGGCGGGCCCGCATGGCTTCTTCCGATGCCGCTCCGCGCGGCGACGTGCGCTTCTCGGTGCTGACCGCCGGGCCGGGGGCGCTCGACCTCGTGGTGGCCTTCGGCGCCCGGGACTACCCGGTCCGGCTGACGCCGGCCGAGGCGACCGAGCTCGGCCTCTCGCTCCTGGCCACCGCCTCGGTCGCGGCCGATCCCGGCCAGGCGGTGCCGGCCGGGACCACGGTCGAGAACTGCTTCTTCCCGGTCCTCGGCTGGATCGCGGGCCGCGTCGCGCCGGAGGTGCCGGCCCTCGCTCTGAAGATCGCGGAGGGCACCGAGATGGCGTTCCAGTTCGACCGCGCGAGCGCGCTGCGCTGCGGCCGCGACCTCGCCCGCAGCGGCCGCGAGCCGCTCCGCACCCGGCTCCGGCAGGCGCTCTCCGGCCTGCCGGGCCTGCGCCGCCGGCGCGCGCCCGACCTCGACCTCGCCCCGCCGGCCGACCTGCGGGGCTCCTGATCCCTCTCCTGCCGCGGGCCCTGCTGCCATGGACCTCGTCGTCTCGGTCGTCTCGCTGCTCCTGGTGCTGATCCTCGTCGCCCGCGGCGTGCCGGGCCGCAACATCCTGGTGGTGCTCGCCGTGACGCTCGCCGTGGTGGTGCTGGTCGTCGGCGTCGAGCGCGCCGGCCTCTGGCCGTCGGACTGGCGCACCCGCTGACGCCCGTGGCCGCCCGCCCCCTCCTGCGCTACCCCGACCCGCGCCTGCGGACGCCGGCACCGCCCGTCCTGGCCTTCGACGCGGGCCTGCGGGCCCTCGCGGACGACCTCCTCGACACGCTGCGGGCGGTCGCGGCGCTCGGCCTCACCGGGCCCCATCTCGGCGTCCCGGCGCGGCTGACGGTCATCCGGGCCGGGCCGGACCTTCCGGCCGCGACCTACGTCAACCCGGAGCTGGCCTGGGCCTCGCCGGAGACGGCGCGCCACCGCGAGGGCAGCGTCGCGATGCCGGGCGTCGACGAGGAGATGGTGCGCCCGGCGCGGGTGCGGGTGCGCTACCGGGCCCTCGACGGGAGCGCGCACGAGGCCGAGGCGTCGGGCTTCCTGGCGGCCTGCCTCCAGCACGAGATCGACCAGCTCGACGGGATCTTCTGGATCGAGCGCCTGTCGCGGCTGAGGCGCGAGCGGGTGCTCAAGCGCTTCGCCAGGCTGCGGGCCGTCCCCGGGCCGCCCCGGGCCTGAGGGCCACGGGCGGCTCAGATCAGGGGCTGGACCAGGACCGCGAGGCCGAGACCGGCGACGAAGCACGCCGCGATCAGGAGGGTGTCGCGCCGGGGCATCAGCGCAGGGTCCGCAGCGGCGCGGCCTCGGCGAACTTGCCCGGCGCCCGCACCAGGCGGGAGACGCCGGGGGCCGGGCGCTCCTCCACGGTCCCGGGCCCGGGGGCCGGCTCGACGCCGGGGACCGTCCCGGGGAGGAGGCCCGCGACGCAGCGCGCGTCCCCGTCGGGCCGGGTCCCGCAATCCCGCCGGCCACGGCGCGCCTGCCGGGCGGGCGCGCCCGCCTCGGCCAGGGCGGCGGGATCGAACAGCAGGTCCTCCAGGGTGACGAGGACGAGGTCGCGGGAATCCGGCGCGAAGGCCGTCGGCGGCACCCGGTCGGCGTAGGGCTTGGCCGACCCGGCGAGGCCGGAGGCGGGCGACGTCGGGCCCGCGGCGGGCGCCCCGCGGAACCCCTCGGCGGCCGCGACCGAGGCGGTCAGGAGGAGGCCGGCCACGGTGAGCCGGACGATCGGGTGCCGGGCGGTCTGGATCATGGTGTGCGCTCCCCTTCGCGGCCGTTCCGGCCGTTGTCCCGCGGCCGTTGCGGCCGTCGTTGCGCGGCCGTTCCGGCCGTCGTCAGGAGCGCAGTCCTAGCCGGCGCGCGTTGCAGGCCGATTGCGTAACCGCCCGGCAAGTGTTTCGTCGTCATGCAGGACGCGGGCGGCACCGGGGCGGATCCCGGGGGCGCCGCGACGGAACGGCGGGGCCGGCTTGGCCGTTGAGGAACCGACCCCGGCCGGCGCCCGGCGGCCTGCGGCGCGCCGCCGGACGAGGCGACGCCACCGGGGGCCGAGGGGCGTGGCGCGCCGTGCCGCCCCGGCCTTCCCCCCTCGAGGAACCGATGAGACACCTCTTCCGGACCACCCTGCTCGCCGCGGCCCTCGCGGCCCCCCTCGCGGCGGCGGCCCAGGGCGCCCCTCCCCGCGCCCCGCGGGAGATCGACGCCACCGGCTCGCTCGGCGGCCGCGCGCCCTGGTCGCAGCCCTGGCAGTACGATTCGGGCGGCGACAACGACAGGCGCCCCGAGCTGCCCTACTACCAGCAGGGCGGCGGCCAGCAGACGGGCGGCCCCGCCCGCAACCTGCTGCCCGACGACGGGCTCCACCTCGTCCCGCGCTGAGCGGCCGGGACCCGCCTCAGCCCGGCTCGCCGGTGATCTGGCGGCGGGCGGAGGCGCGCTCGCCGGCCTCCGCCGCGCACTTGTCGGCGTGGATCGTGCGGTTGACGACTTGGAGGTTGGGCAGGCCCCAGTAGCCCAGGAGCACGGGCCAGGGGGCGGCGCGGTGCTCGCGCCAGACCCGGTAGAGCGGCACCCGGTGGTCGACCTCGGCCGTGCGCAGCAGGCGCTTGCCGGACTGGGCGCAGCGGTGGCGCTGGCGCTTCTTGAGCAGCTTGACGTGGTCGGCGGGGGCGTTCCAGAGCTTCCAGGCCGCCACGCAGGCGGCGTGCCAGGAGGCGTTGCGGTTCGGGCTCCCGGCGCCCCAGAGGTCCCGGTGCCAGCCGAAGCGGTAGACCGGCTGCCCGCAGACGCAGCAGGCGCCGCGCCCGCGGGCGTGCGCGGCCTCGCGGTAGGGGCTGGGCGGCGCGCGGAAGCTCAGGGCGAGCCCCTCCGGCGCCTCGGCCGGCACCCCGCCGAGGCGCCAGGTCCAGCCCTCGGGCGGACCCGACCGGGCGGCGAGCGTCCGCGCCAGATGGTCGGCCCGCAGCACGTGGGTGCGCCAGTAGCTCTCGACGGCGAGGCGCGGCGTCGGCGGCACCAGGGGCCGCGACAGGGCGTGCCGCAGCACCGGCGCCGGGAACACCGCCGGCAGGACCCGGGCGAGCCGTGCCCGCGCGGCGACGTTGCGCGCCTCACGCCACGCGGAGGCGGCCGAGACCGGCCCCGAGTCCCCGGCCACAACATCCCCGGCCTCAACGTCCCCGGCCGCGACAGCTCCGTCCGCCATGCGCGCGTCTCGAATCGGTCCCCGTCCCATCGGGAACCGCCTTAGCGCCCGCTCCCCCGATCCGCCAGGGTCCCGTCGCGCGGGCTCGGGCCGAGACGCGGCGAGGGCCGGGTCGCCCCGGCCCTCGCCGCAATGCCGACGGCGGATCGTCGTCCCTCAGGAAACCCCCGCCGCGGCACCGGGGAGCGCCCGTCCGCGGAGGCGGGATCCGGCGGCGCGCCGGCCGGGGCGGGCGCGGCCCGCCTTGCGCGGCTCAGTAGCCGTAGTCGCGGCGGCGGCCGTAGCCCCGGTCCTCGCGGTAGCGCTCCTCGCGGTACATCGGGCGGCGGTCGAAGTCGCGGTCGCGGCGCATCTCGGCGCGCTGGTAGTCGCGCTCGCGCTGGCCGCGGGAGCGCAGATCGATGCTGGGGCCGCCCGGGCCGATGTCGACGATCTGGGCCGAGGCCGGAACGGCACTGATGACGGTGGCGGCCAGGATGGCGCCCGCAAGCATGGTCTTCATGGTGATCTCCTCGAAGACGTGACGTGATCTGGCCAGTCAACCAGGGTGATCCTGATCGGTTCCCGGATCGACATGCCCGGCGGCGCCCGGAGCGGCGGGGTTCCTCGCGCGGCCGGGCCCCCTCCCCTGGGGCATACGGCCGACGCCGCGCCGGCCGGCCGCGCGCGGCGCGGCGTCCGTCGGGGCGAGCCCGCGGCCGAGCCCCCGCCAAGGCGGGCCGCAACGGCAGGGTCCCGACCCGCCTCACCCAGGGTTTGACCATTATTTGCCGCGATTAACCCAGGGATAACCAAGAACCGTTAGACATCGCCGCGAGTTGGAGAGCGCATCCGTGAAAACAGGCATTCGCACCCGCCTCTACGGCGGCTTTGGTATCTTGGTCGCGCTGTCGGCCGGTCTCGGGGGCTTCGCGGTCTACGGCACCGGCACGCTCAGCGACAGCTACGAGAAGCGCGCGGCGCTCGAGAAGATCGCCCTCCGGCTCTTCACCATCAACGGCGAGACCCAGCTCCTGTCGGGGCAGGCCGTGCAGTTCCGCACCTCCCTCGATCCCGAGAACCTGAAGGCGATGCAGGCGGTGGCGGCGCGGATCGAGGAGGCGAGCGGCAGCCTCGCGCAGACCACGACCTCGGAGGAGAGGAAGGTCTACTACGTCCTGATCAGCGAGAAGACGGCGGCGATGAAGGCCGACATCGCGCAGCTCGGCCAGCTCGGCGCGACGAACCGGGACAGCCGGGGCAAGCTCTTCACCGGCGGCGAGGCCCTGACGAAGGCGACCAACGCGCTCCTGGCCGAGATCCGCGCCACGGGCAGCGACAGCGAGATCGCCCGGGCCGCCGCGGTCGAGAGCGCGATGCTCCTCGTGCGCGTCTCGAACTGGCGCTTCCTCGCCGTGCAGGACGCCGCCGGCCCGGCGACCTTCCAGACCAACACCCGGGCGGCCGAGGCCGCCCTGAAGGCCCTCGCCGACCTCGACGGGCGCGGCGCCTACGTCCGGGCGACGGGCGCGGTGCGCGATGCGCTGGCCGCCTACAAGGCCAATTTCGAGGCGACCGCGAAGGCGATGCTCGGCAGTGCCGAGTTGTTCGAGAAGGGCTTCCAGCCGAAATTCGCCGCGATCGAGAAGGCGGGCCAGACCGCCCGGGCCTCGCTCGAGGCGTCGGTGCAGGAGCTGGCCGCGGCCACCGCCGCCACGGCCGCGACGGTGCAGGCCCTGCTCATGGGCCTCGCCGCCCTCGCCATCGCGCTCGGCATCGGCTTCGCCGCCCTGATCGCGCGGGGCATCCTCGCGCCGATCCGCGGCATGACCGGGGCCATGACCCGGCTCGCGGACGGAGACCTCGCGGTGCAGGTGCCCTCCCGCGAGGCGGTCGACGAGATGGGCGACATGGCCAAGGCCGTCGACGTGTTCCGCGAGAACGCCCTCCGGCGCCAGGAGATGGAGGCGCTCCAAATCGAGGAGCAATCGGCCCGCGACCGGCGCGTCGCGGCGGTCGACCGGCTGGTGCGCTCCTTCGAGGCCGACATCGGCGGTGCCCTCGAGATCGTGACGGCCGCCGCGACCGAGCTCGACGCCACCGCGCACGCCATGACGGGCGTGGCGCAGGCCACCAACCACCGCGCCGTCGCGGTGAGCGCGGCCTCGGAGGAGACCGCCACCAACGTGCAGACCGTGGCCTCGGCGACCGAGGAGATGGTGGTCTCGCTTCAGGAGATCGAGCGCCAGGTCATGCGCTCGAACGAGGTCGCCGGCCTCGCCCAGCGCGAGGCGGAGGCGACCGGCGCCTCGGTGGCCAACCTCGCCAGGGCCGCCGACCAGATCGGCACCGCCGTGACGATGATCTCGGCCATCGCGAGCCAGACGAACCTGCTGGCGCTGAACGCCACCATCGAGGCGGCGCGGGCCGGCGAGGCCGGCCGCGGCTTCGCGGTCGTCGCCGCCGAGGTCAAGGAGCTGGCGAGCCAGACCACCCGGGCGACGGACGAGATCGCGAGCCAGATCGCGGCGATCCAGACGGCGTCGGGCAGCGCCATCGCGGCGATCCGCCAGATCGGCCAGACCATCGTGTCGGTGAACGCGATCACCGGGGTGATCGCCTCGACCGTGGTGGAGCAGACCGCGACCACGAACGAGATCTCCCGCAGCGTCGGCGAGGCGGCGCGGGGCACCCAGGAGGTCTCGCGCAACATCGGGCAGGTCACCGTGTCGGCGAGCGAGACCGGCAGCGCGGCCAGCCAGGTGCTGCAATCGGCCCGGGACCTCTCGGCCCAGTCGCAGGTGGTCAAGCGGCAGGTCGACCTGTTCCTGGAGGCGATCCGGGCCGCCTGAGGGCGGCCCCCCGGGGGCGCGGCGGGCGCGCCCCGTGCCCCCGCCCACGGGGGCGCGGCGGCCCCGGGGCGCTGGTCCGGCGCGGCCGCCCGCCTTATCTCCCCCGGGCGCAGCCGTTCCGGGCGCCCGGCACCCGGGCGCCTTCGGCAAGGAGCCCGTCGCCCCATGTCCCCACCCCTGCTCGGCCGCCTGCGGCTCGTCGTCCTGGCGCTGGCGCTCGCCACCGGCCTCTCGGCCTGCGACGCCGTCAACCGGGTGCCGACCCTGGAGGAGACCGCGAAGTCGCGCTGGGGCGAGGTGCAGAACCAGTACCAGCGCCGGGCCGACCTGATCCCCAACCTCGTCGAGACCGTGAAGGGCTACGCCCAGCAGGAGCGCGAGGTGCTGACCCAGGTCACCGAGGCCCGCGCCCGGGCGAGCTCCGTCCGGGTCGACGCCTCCACGGTCTCGGACCCGCAGAAGTTCCGCGAGTTCCAGGACGCCCAGAACCAGCTCTCCGGGGCCCTCGGGCGGCTGCTCGTCACCGTCGAGCGCTACCCGGACCTGAAGTCCAACGCCAACTTCCTGGCGCTGCAATCCCAGCTCGAGGGCACCGAGAACCGCATCGCGGTGGCCCGCCGCGACTACATCCAGGCCGTGCAGTCCTACAACACCGAGCTGCGCACCATCCCGGGCCGCTGGATCGCCGCGACGCTCTACCCGGAGGCCAAGCCGATGGAGGCGTTCTCCGCCACCCCGGACGCCGCCCGCCCGCCGCCCGTGAAGTTCTGAGCGGCGGGCCGATGGCCCTCGCGGCCCCCCGCCGCGCGCCGCATCGCCGGGCGGCTCCGTGCGCGGGCCTGCGGCTGGCGCTCGTCCTCGCCCTGTGGGCGGGCGCGCTCACAAGCGCGGGCGCGGTCTTCGGCGCCGGCGCGGTCTTCGGCGCGGGCGCGGTCTTCGCGCAGCAGACGGACGCGCCGCCCGGCGCGCCCGCCCTGACCGGCCGGGTGGTCGATGCCGCCGGGCTCCTGCGGCCGGAGGAGCGCGCCGGCCTGGAGGCCAGGCTGAAGGCGCACGAGGACCGCACCACCGACCAGGTCGTGGTCGCCACCGTGCCGTCGCTCGGGGGCCTCTCCGTCGAGGATTACGCCAACCGCCTCCTGCGCGCCTGGGGCCTCGGGCAGAAGGCGCGGAACAACGGCGTGCTCCTCCTGGTGGCGCCGAGCGAGCGCAAGGTGCGGATCGAGGTCGGCTACGGCCTCGAGGGCGCCCTGACCGACGCGCTCTCCCGGGTGATCATCGCCAGCGCCGTCGCGCCGAAGTTCAAGGCCGGGGATTTCGCCGGCGGCATCGCGGCCGGGGTCGACGGGGTGCTGGGCATCCTGTCGGGCGACGCCGCCGAGTGGCAGCGCCGGGCCGAGGTGCGCGACGACGCCACGGGCGGCCTCGATCCCGTCCTGGCGCTGATCCTCATCGTGGTGATCGGCCTCGTCCTCGCGCGCTTCCTCGCCGGGGCCCGGGGGGCGGGCCGGCCCCATCGCCGCCCGGGCGGCGGCTGGATCGTCCTGCCGGGCCCGCCGGGCGGCTTCTCGGGGGGCGGCTTCCCGGGCGGGGGCGGCTTCTCCGGAGGCGGCGGCTTCTCGGGCGGGGGCGGCTCGTCCGGGGGCGGCGGCGCGTCGGGGGATTGGTGAAGGGGGACCCGATGATGCCCGCCCTGCCGAGCCCGGACGAGCGCGCGCGCATCGCGGCGGCCATCGCCGCCGCCGAGACGCGGACCGCGGGCGAGATCGTCGTGATGGTGGCCGCCCGCGCCGGCGCCTACCGCAGCGTCCCCCTCGCCCTTTGCCTCGTCGGCGCCCTGCTGGTGCCCTGGCCGCTGATCGCCCTCACGGGCCTGCCCGCGAGCCGGATCTTCCTCCTCCAGCTCGCCGCCGCCCTGGCACTGCTCCTCGGCCTCGGCGCGCTGAACCCGCTCGCCCTGGTGCCGCGGCCCCTGCGCCGGGCCCGGGCCCGGGCCGCCGCGGCGCGGGAGTTCCGGGCCCGGGGCCTGAGCCGGACCCGGGGCCGCACCGGGGTGCTGATCTACGTGGCTCTGGCCGAGCGCTACGCCGACGTCGTGGCGGATGTCGGGGTCGGGGCGCCGCCGCAGGCCTGGCAGGCCGCCGTGACCGGGCTCGTCGCGGCGCTCCGCCGCGACGCCCTGGCGGACGGGCTCGTGGGGGCCGTGGAGGCGGTCGGCGCGATCCTGGCGGCGGCGGCCCCGCCGGGGCCGGACGACCCCGACGAGTTGCCGAACCGCGTGATCGTGGCCGAGTGATCCCGGGCTCCCGCCGGCCCGGGCGCGGGGCCGCTGCGGGCGCGGCGCCGCTGCGGGCGCGGGCGGTACGATGACCCGCGAGGTAATCGACGGCCCCGCCCGGCCGGCCCATCCTCCGCCTCGCCCGGGCCGATCCGGGCGGACCCGCAACCGGAGACCCGCCATGTCCGACGCCGCGACCCATGCCGAGCGCTACATCGCGATCTGGAACGAGACCGACCCGGCCCGCCGCCGCGCCCTGCTCGCGGCCGCCTGGACGGAGACCGGCACCTACGCCGACCCGCTGATGGCGGGCACGGGCCACGCGCAGATCGACGGGCTCGTGGCCGCCGTGCAGTCGCGCTTCCCCGGGATGCGCTTCCGCCTGACCGGGCGGCCGGACGGCCACGGCGACCACCTGCGCTTCACCTGGGCGCTCGGCCCCGAGGGCGGCGAGGGCCTCGTGGAGGGGACGGACTTCGCGACCCTGGAGGCCGGGCGCCTCGCCCGCGTGACCGGCTTCCTCGACCGGGTCCCGGCCTCCCCCTGACGCCGGCGCCGGTGGCCGGCGGGCGCCCCCGAGGAGGGCCCGCGATGATCGTGAAGCCCGCCGCGGCGCCGGGCGCTACCCTGCGCGAGTGGCGCCGGCGCCGGCACCTGAGCCAGCTCGACCTCGCCCTGGAGGCCGAGATCTCGCAGCGCCACCTGAGCTTCCTGGAGAGCGGGCGCGCCCGGCCGAGCCGCGCCATGCTGCTGCACCTCGCCGAGCGCCTCGGCATGCCGCTGCGCGAGCGCAACGCCCTGCTGCTCGCCGCCGGCTACGCCCCGGTCTTCCCCGAGCGCGCCCTCGACGACCCGGCGCTGGCGCCGGCCCGGCAGGCCGTCGACCGGATCCTCGCGGCCCACGCGCCCTTCCCGGCGCTCGCCATCGACCGGCACTGGACCCTGGTCGCCGCCAACGGCGCGGCCGCGGCCCTGATCGCGGGGATCGAGGCGGCGCTGCTCGCCGCCCCGGTGAACGTGCTGCGGCTCAGCCTGCATCCCGGCGGGCTGGCGCCCCGGATCGCGAACCTCGCCGAGTGGCGCGGCCACCTCCTCGACCGGCTGCGCCACCAGATCGCGGCGAGCGGCGACCCGGTCCTGTCGCGGCTGATGCAGGAGCTCGCCGCCTACCCGGCCCCCGCCGGCCCGGCGCCCGCGGCACCGGGCCGCGACGGGGGCGGCATCGTCGTGCCCCTCGAGCTCGTCACCCCGGCCGGGCCCCTCTCCCTCTTGTCGACCACCACGGTGTTCGGCACGCCGGTCGACATCACCCTGTCGGAGCTCGCGCTCGAATCCTTCTTCCCCGCCGACGCCGCCACCGCCGCGCGCCTGCACGCCCTCGCGGCCGGCGCCCCGCCGGCGCCCTGAAGGCCCGGCCGCCCCGCACGGGGAGTGCCGCCCGCCCGCGGCGCGCCTCCGGCGGTCCCTCGCGCGGCGGCTCGCGGCGCGGCCGCGGGCGACGGATCGTTCGAGCCCGGTCCGCATTCCTCAGGCAGAGGAGGATCCCGCGATGCACGTGACGGCCACCATCGACTGCACCCCCGAGGAGGCGCGCGTGCTCCTGGGGCAGCCCGACCTGCAGCCCCTGCACGCCGCCATCGCGGCCCGGATGGAGAGGCGGATGCTGGTGGAGTTGGACCGGTTCTCGCCGGACCGCCTGATGAAGACCTGGCTGTCGGTCTTCGGGCAGGACCCGAGGTCCCCCGCCCCGCGCCCGCGGCACGGTCCCGGGCGCGACGCCAAGCCCCCGTCGTGAGGAGCCGGCGCGACGGGGCTCGGCGGACACGACGCGACCTGATCGGATCCCGCGCGAACGGGGGAATGCACGCAGAGCGACCCGGTCGCGCAAGGCTCGTTCGGTCAGGAGAGGCGATGCGACCGCGTCCGCGCCTCCGGGTACGGTGACGCGGGCTCGATCGCACCCGAGGGCGGAGGCTCGCGATGCGCCCTCGCGATCGGCCCTCGGCGTCTCATGGAAACCTGCGGACTAGCGGTTCCAAAAAGTGCTCTCGAACACCCTGAGCGGATTCCACCCTCGCTTGTTCTTCGCGATGCCGTCGTAGATGTCCGACATCGTGTACCGAAAATCCAAGATCTCCATGTTATATTTGCTGCGGAAACTCTGGTCACTCTCAGTCAGTTGCGTGAATTTCTTGCGGTGATCGGCTCTCATGTCCTTGTTTCGCCCGTCGTTGGAAGCGTATATGTTCGCAACCATCGTCGCGTAGAATTCTTCTTTGTTATCCCACCCCGACATCGGAGTCGCCCTCCAGCGGCCTCGCATCTGCCGCAGGGCATGGACACATTCATGAAACAGCGTGTCTTTTGATCGGTACTGATGATCGCCGACGAGCATGCTTTGTGCGTTGATCCAGATATTGACCGAGGTGCCGCGGCCCGCAGCGGCGGGAGCGCCGAAATCGGTTTCCGCGGCGTCGGAGTCGATGACCGGCGCGGATTGAGCTTTCCCCCCCGCTGCGCGGGAGAGCGGACGCACCGTCAGATTGAAGCCGCCCTTCGAGAACCCGCTGATGATCACGCTGGCAACGTCGTTGGCGGCCAGCACGCGAAACAGGTCCTGTATGTCGCTCTCGAACTTGTCGGCATCGGGGTTCTGGGCCGAGGAGTTGTCCTTGGAATCGGCGGAATTTATGATCCAGCGGCCATCGATGATGATATTCTGCCCCCAGTAGCGCATGTCGTGCCCCCTAGCATCAATAGACTTGGAGGATCCACGGTTTATCACGCCACTTGCGGCGCGGCCGTGCCGGGCGACACATTCGAAGCTTCTCCCGCACCCGATCTCTCGGGAAGCGCAAGTCCAGGCGCAAGTCCGGCGAACGGCGGCGATCCGCCCGCAACCGAGGCTGGTCTCGCCACGTCCCCCGAGCCTGCGGATCGTGCAGGCGGCGACCGGGCCGGTGCCCGCCTCGTCCGATCCGGCTCCGGCACGCTCCACCCGACCACCCGGAAGGCGGGCGGCCTCGTGCCGGCGCTCGCGGCGTGGATGCGGGAGAGCGGGTCAGCCGGGGAGCCGCGACCGGTCGCGGCTCCCCGGCTGCCGGTCAGGAACTCTGCCGGCGCCGGGACCGGCTCCCGTTGGCGGGCGCCTGAGCGCGCCGCATGCACTCCTGGTAGAGTTCGACGCCGAGGTTGTAGAGCGAGAGACCCTTCGGGTTCGGCGCGCCGAAGACCCGGTCACGCGCCTCATCGCGGCAGGCCGCATCCTGCGGGCCCTGGATGGGTGGTTCGCCCTGGGCGAGCGCGAGACTGGGAGCCACCAGGGCCAGGGCGAAGAGGATCGTGCGCATCGTGGCCAAGCTTACGCGCTTCAGTTGCGATGTCGAGTCCTCGATCGATGAAGCCGGACTTGGGGCTGCTCAACACTGTGAGCCGGCGTGATGCCTGAACGCGTCTCTGTAGTCGCTAGGAGATCCTCACGCCTGTCAGCTCACCTCTGACACCGTGGATGGACACGCCGGCGAAATTCCCCCGCTGCCAGGCGAGGCGCACGCGCATGGACCGCCCCGTGGTCTTGAACACCAGTTCGAAGCAGGTCGGGAGACGATGCCTGTGAGAGACGGCAATCTTGGCTCCTCCAGCGGACACGTCGCGGACGACGACGGGGATCTCGTCCCCGGTATCGAGCCGGAGCACCGCCAGGATCATCGTGTCCCGGCGCTCGTGCGCGCGGGCGCGATGCTGGTTTGCAATGCTGCTACTCATTGCGTCAGCATAGCCTTGCACCTTGAGCGTGCAATTCGGTCAGGTTGAGTACAGCGAGGCCTAACCCGATCGGGATACGATGCGCTCTAAGTTGCAAGAACGTCAGAGACTACGACTTGCGGTACGATCCCGGTGGATTGCTCCCTGCCGATGCCGGGTGGGCGGCAGCGACTGAGACCCGGGCGGCCGTTGCCGTGATGGCCAGCCCGGTGCGGAGTGCGGCGCTGCCGAGCCGGCGCATGTCAGGGCTCCTGGCTGTGCGGAGGCGGTTGCCGGGCCCGCCGCCGTTCTCCTCGATGAACACGACGCCTGCGGCTTCGAAGGCCGCGCAGCACGAAAGCGATGATGGAGCCGGACTTCGACGAGCCGGAGCCCGCAGCCACCGAGTTCGAGGCGTGGACCTTCAATCCTCGCCTGCTTCCCCCCGCGCGAGGAGCGGCCAACCAGGCGCGCACCTGCCTCGTCGGATCGCGCCTCGCCCAAGGCATCATGTGCAAGAGCCATGATGTGCGAGAGCAAGGACGAGTCGGTGAGGGTTGTGAAGGCTGCCGGCAGCGAGACCGGCGTGGACATGCTCGACCGCAGCGAGAGCGTGCGCGACCGCTTCATGGGCGCTCGGCCGGCCGCCGATGCGGCCCTCTCGCACCCTGTCTGGGCGGCAACGGTGGTGATGCGCGATGAGGGGACGAAGCCGGAACGGGACTCCCGTTCGTGATCGTCTCTCCCTTCGCCTCCCTGCATGTCCGGTACCTGTACGCCCGGCTCGCCGTCTGGCGGGCACGGCGGGATCCCGATCGGTCCGCGGGGCACCACGAGGTGGCGAAGGCGCACCGCGCGAGGACGGGGGCGAGGCTCGCCCTCATGGAGACGCAGGGCCAAGCACCTGCGGCCGAGGCGCGGGCCGGGGGATCAGTCCCCGCCGTTCAACCCCAGAGCCCGGACACGACGAGGGCGGCCCCAAGGCCGCCCGGAGTAAGTCGCTCAGGTTATGAAGGCTTTAATGGTCGGAGCGAGAGGATTCGAACCTCCGACCCCTAGTCCCCCAGACTAGTGCGCTAACCGGGCTGCGCTACGCTCCGACGCCCCCGAAGGGGTTCGCGGGTATTAGCTTTCCACCCCTGGCCGCGCAACCCCCTTTCGGCGCCGCGTGGCGCCGGACGGCGCGCCGGATCCGGGGCGCCCGCGGTAGGAGCCGGTTCTCCGCGCAGCGCGGGGACGCGGGAGCGATCGGGCGCGCGTCGACGGCGTCGTGCCAGAGTCAGCGTCGTGCCCGGGCGGCATGCGCCGGAGGCCGCCGGCCCGAGGGTCGGCCGCGGGTCCCCGCCGGCGGCATCGACGGCTCGCGCGATCGGGCGGGCCGGAGGTCTGCGCGGCGCGCGGCCGGGCATCGGGGCTTGCGTCACAGGACGTTGCGGTGACGGTTGATGCGCAGGTTGAAGCGCGCATCCGGTCCGCATCGCTTGACGGCCACGCCTTCGAGGAAGGCCGCCGCCAGGAATGCGCCCTTCAAGATGTGGTGATTGTAGAATCTCTCGACGGAATGCATGTAGTCCGCCGAAGTCACACCAGGGCGTATCGTCTTGGTTCGATCCTGCAGGCGGATCCAGGCCCGGCATCGTTCGACCTGGTTCCTGCAATCCCGGGCATCGAGGCCACGCCACAGGGCGGTGGCCGCGGCGGGACCGAACCCATCCGGGCCGATGCCCTCCCGGGTCACGGTCCCGAGTATGTCCTCCATGCTCGTCGTGACGTCGCCTGTCTCCGCACCCATGTCTCGGCTCCACTCGTCCGCCCCGGATGTCGCTTCGTCGGCGCCGCATCGCGACGGGCCCGGCCGCGCGGCGCAGGCCGGGCGCCGCATCGCAGGCCACCGGGAACGGGATCGCGGCCGGCCCGCGCAGGCGAAACGCGGGACGGGGCGTTTCGGACCGATCATCGGCGGGTTTTCGGCCGGGCTCCGCCGTTCGCCGGCCTCGCGGCCGGCCATGCCGAGGCGAAAGCTCAGAACGCGAAGCGCAGGGCGAAGTTGAGGCGGAACGCCCCCTCCCACGCCGCGGGATCGTCCGGCGCCGT
>NZ_QOWC01000118.1 GCF_003574465.1 Methylobacterium crusticola | reverse complement strand
ATCGTGCGCTCGCCGGAGGGCACGGGGTGGCCGGGGGGCTTCAGGGGGGCGTAGAAGGCGACCGTCCCGCAGGCGACCGTCCCGCAGGCGACCGTCCCGCGCGCGCCCGTCACGGCCGCGACCCGCGCAGCAGCCCGGCGACCGCGTCGAACCCGCCCTCGGCCCCGAACTCCGCCCGCAGCCGCGCCAGGGCCGCCGCCGCGAGGGCCGCGCGCGCGGCGGGCGCGCGGGCGAGCAGGTTGACGGCGTTCGAGAGCGCGGCCCAGTCCCCCGGCGGCACCAGCCGGCCCTCGATGCCGTCCCGGAGGAATTCCGGGATGCCGGCGAAGTCGGTGGCGACCACCGCGAGGCCCTGCGAGGCCGCCTCCATGATCACGTTCGGCAGCCCGTCGCGGTCGCCCGAGGGCGCGCGCTTGGCCGGCAGCACGAACAGGTCGGCCTCGCGCATCAGCGCCACCACGTCGGGCTGGGCCTTGGGGCCGAGGAACGCCACCCTGGCGCCGAGCCCGAGGGCCGCCGCCTTCCCGCGCAGCGCCGCCAGGGCCTCGCCGCCGCCCACGTGGGCGAGGCGCCAGTGCAGGTCCGGCGGCAGGGCCGCGAGCGCGTCGAGGAGGTCGTCGAAGCCCTTCTTGGCCACGGCCCGCCCGACCGTGACGATCCGCAGGGGATCGGCGGGGTCGGCGCCGTCCCGGGGCGGGCGCGCCGGCGGCGGCGGGGGGAAGCGCCCCAGGTCGAGGCCGTGATAGACCAGGGACACCCGCCCCGGCTCCGCCGCGAGGCCGCGCAGCTGCGCGGCGCCCGCCCGCGTGCAGGCGACCGCGAAGGTCAGGCGCGGGTCGTCGAGCTTCTCGGCCAGCTCCCAGCCCGGCGTGGTCCAGATGTCCTTGGCGTGGGCCGAGGCGCTCCAGCTGCGCCCCGTCAGCAGGGCGGCGTAGCGCGCCACCGAGGCCGGGGTGTGCAGGTAGTGGACGTGGATGTGGGCGACGTCCGCCGGAAGCTCGCGGGCGAGCACCAGCGCCTGGCCGAGGCGGCGGCCGCGGTTGGGCGTGGGGTCGCGCGCGAGGTCGCGCCAGGCGAGGCGCAGGAGCCGGCCCAGGGCGGGCCGGCGCAGGGCCGCGAGGGCGCCGCGCAGCACCCTCAGGGGCGCCCGGTGGAGGTATTCCGGCAGGTAGGCGACGGGCGCCCGCACCCGGGCGTGCATCGGGTGCACGGCGCCGTCGTGCGGCCGGCGCAGGGACCAGATCGCGAGGTCGAACCCCCGGGCCTCCAGGCCGAGGAGCTCCTGGGCGATGAAGGTCTCGGACAGGCGCGGGTAGCCCTTGACGACGACGGCGATGCGCGGGGGCGGGCTCATGCGTCCGGTGGGGCTCCCGGCGCGTCAGGGCGCCGCTGCGATGGCCTCGATGGCGGTCCCGGATGCCGGGACGGCGAGGGCCGATAGCACGGGAGCCGCCCCGGCGGGAGCCACTTCGCGGGCCCGCCGGCGCCCCGCGGCCGGCCCGGCGGCCCGCCGGCGGCGCGCTACTCCGCCGCCGCGCGCGGCGCGCTCACCGTGCAGGCGAGGCGCCGGATCGCCGGCAGTCCGTCGAGCAGGCCCGGCACCGGGCGGGCGGAGGGCGGCGGCCGGTGCGGCAGGGAGGCCAGGGCCGCCGCCATCGGCGCGGGGCCGCCCTCCTGCGGCTCCAGGGTCGAGACGAGGCCGAGGCGGGCCGCGGCCCGGGCCCGGATCAGCTGCTCGCGCCGGGGCCGCACCCGGGGCAGGATCAGGGCCGGGCGGTCGAAGGAGAGGATCTCGCAGAAGGTGTTGTAGCCGCCCATCGCCACGACGCCGGCGGCGCGGTGCATCAGCCGCTCCAGGCGGGCGTCGAAGTCGAGGGACGAGAGGCGGGGATGCGCCGCGATGCGGGCGCGCAGCCGCGCCTGCTCGGCGGCCGGGAAGAAGGGCCCGAACACCACCAGGGCCGGGTGGCCGGGATCGTGCGCCTCGTAGGCCTCCACCACCGCCTCGACGAGGTCGCAGCCGTCGCCGCCGCCGCCCGGGGTCACGAGCAGGAAGGGCGCCTCGTCGCCCTCGGCCTCGGGCCCGGCGGGCTCCGGGACCTCGCGCCGGAGGTAGCCGGTGTAGGTCAGGCGCCCGGCCGTGCCCGCCGGCAGCGGCAGGCCGGCGAGGGGGGCGTAGATCGCCTCGAGGCCGTAGACCCAGAGCGCGTCGTAGAGGGGCAGCACCGCGAGCGCGCCCTTGCGCTCCCACTCGGGCGCCAGGAGGGCCGGGTCGTCGAGGACGTCGCGCAGGCCGAGCACCAGGCGGCAGCCGCGGGCCCGGAGGCGGTGGAGCGTCGGCAGGACCTCGCCGTGGAAGCCCGCCGGCTCCTTGTCGACGAGGAAGAGGTCGGGGTCGAAGCGCTCGGCGACGTGGCGGATCAGGGCCGTGCGGGTGGCCACCACCTCCGCGAGGCCGTGGCCCGGGCCGAGGCTCTGGTACTCGCCGCTCGCGAGCTTGGTCACCCCCGGCAGCCGCCGGCAGGTGACGCCGGGCGCGAACCGGAAGGCGTGGCTCACCGGCGAGCCGGACAGGATCAGGACCCGCCGGCCGGGCGCCTCGGCCACGAGGGCGTGCGCGATGGCGCGGGCGCGGCGCAGGTGGCCGAGCCCGAACGTGTCGTGCGAGTAGATGAGCACACGCTGCGGGGCGCCGCAGGGCGCAGGCGGGAGGAACGTCATCCCGCGGACGCGGCGGCCCGTGCGCACGCGAGGGCCCGGGCGGGCCCGCAGGTCCGGTCGGGCCCGGGCGTGGGAGGCGGAAGGGCCGGCGCGGACGCGTCGGTCCGCCGGGATCCGCGGCTCCGGGCGGACGAGATCCGCGCAGGTGCGACGGGCCGGCGAGGGCTCACGGGCAGCGGCATACGGTGTCGGACCTCCCCGGCACGGAAGGCCAGCCTAGCGCATCCGCCCCCCGGAGGGCTACCCGCCCGGGGGAGGCTCCCGACGATATGGCCGAGCTTGTTGCGCCGAAAGCCCGCCCGCCCCCCCCGTGCCCGCCCGCGGGGCGGCCCCGCGCGCCGCCCCGCGGGAGGCCGGCCCTCCCGCAGGCCGGACGGCCGGCCCGCGGGGAGATCCGGCGCCCGTCAGCTCGGGGGCAGCACGTCGATCTGGATGCCGCCGTAATAGGCCGCGAGGTTCGCGATGTCGGCGTCCGTGAGGTCCTGGGCGGCCACCGACATCACCTCGTTCCTGCGGGTGCCGTTGCGGAACTCCGTCAGGGCCTTGACGAGGTAAGGCTCGACCTGGCCGGCGAGATTCGGCGCGTCGGGGAGCTTCGAGAGGCCGTCGAGGCCGTGGCAGGCCTGGCAGGAGACCGCCTTGGCGCGCCCCGCCCTGGGGTCGCCGGCGGCGGCCGGCCCCGCGACGGCGAGGAGGAGGGCGAGGGCGAGGGCGGGCTGCGGGGTCATGGGCGTCACGGGCTCGCGCGTCACGGGTCGGGGCAGGATCGCCCCGGGATGCAGGGCGGCGCGGGCCGAGGGGCCGGCGCGGGCCGCGAGGGTGCTCACGCGGGCCCCCGGCGCGGGCCCGCCCGGGCCCCCGGCGCGGGCCCGCCCGGCCCTCAGGCGTGGGGCAGGCCCCATTGCAGCGGCACCAGCTCGTAGCCGCTCCCCGCCCGGACGATGTGCCCGCCGGCCGGGAAGGGGGCGTGGTAGAACGCGACCGGCAGGCGCTCGGCGGCCGCCATGGCGAGCACGCGGTGGCGGGTGGCGCGGGCCTGGTCGGCATCCATGTCGAACAGGGCGGACCAGTCGGGATTGCGCACGAACAGGGCGGGGTGGTTCGTGACGTCGGACGTCACCAGGAGCCGGCGCCCGGCGGATTCGAGCAGGAACGAGGTGTGGCCCGGCGTGTGGCCGGGCGTGTCGAGGGCCGTGAGGCCGGGCAGCACCTCGGACTTCCAGGCGTAGCGCTCGACCTTGACGTCGCCGCCGAAGACCTTCCGGACCGCGCCGAGATTGGCCTTGAGGGCCTCCGGCGGGTCGGCCATGCGGGCGTCCTCCATCCAGAAGCGCCACTCGGGCTCGGGCACCAGGATGCGGGCGTTCGGGTAGGCGAGGGCGCCGTCCTTGCGCCGCAGGCCCAGGATGTGGTCGGGGTGGAAGTGGCTGATCACCACGGCGTCGACCGCCTCCGGGGCGACCCCGAGGGCGGCGAGCCCCCGCAGGGTGCCGCCGGTGCCGGGCGGGCCGCTGTCGGCGAAGCCCGCGTCGATCAGCACGCGCCGGCCCCCGAGGGTGAGGAGGAGCGGCGTGAAGGTGATCGGCAGCGCGTCCTTCGGCAGGAAGGCGCGCTCCAGGGCCGCCTGCACGGCGTCCAGGGAGGCGTTGCGCACGAACCCGGCATCGAGGGGGCGCGACAGCGAGCCCTCGTGCAGGGCCGCGACGCCGGCGTCGCCGACGGCGAAGCGGTAGACGCCCGGCGGATCGGCCGCGGCGGGCGCGCCCCCGCCGGCGACGCCGGCGGCGCTGGCCGAGAGGGCCGGGCCGGCGGCGAGCCCCCCGGCCATGAGGGTGCGGCGGGTCATCGACATGGCGCTCGAGCCTCCCCGGCTTCAGGTCCCCCCGCAGCTATCGCGGCGGGGCGGCCCGTCAAGGTGCGGGGCGCGCCCCGCGGGCGGCCGTCAACGTGCGGGGCGCGCCCCGCGGGCGGCCCGTCGAGGTGCGGGGCGCGCCCCGCGCCGCCTCGCCGGGGCGGCGCCCGGTCCTCAGCGGTTGGCCCGCGCCAGCGCCGCGTGGAGCAGCAGGTTCACGCCCGGCAGGGTCTGGTCGAGGGCGATGTCCTCGGCCTCGTTGTGGGTGATGCCGTCGCGGCAGGGCGTGAAGATCATGCAGGCGGGGGCGACGCGCGCCACGTGGTAGGCGTCGTGGCCGGCCTGCGAGCGCAGGTCGAGGGTCGGGATCGCGAGGCGCCCGGCGGTCTCGCGCAGGAGGCCGATCAGCCCGTCGTCGAAGGAGAACACCCCGAAGCCCCACTCCTCGGCGACCCGGATCGCGGTGCGGGAGCGCTCCGCGCAGCCGGGCAGGGCGTCGCGCAGGGCGGCCTTCATGACCTCCAGGGTCTCGAGGGCGGGGGCCCGCATGTCGATGAACAGCTCGGCGTACTCCGACAGGGTGCCGGGGAGGTTGGGCACGAGGTCGAGGCGGGCGGCCGTGGCCTTGGCGTCGGTGTCGGCGTGCGCCCAGCCGATGTCGTTGACCGCCACCGCCACCATGGCGGCGCCCACGAGGGCGTTGCGGCGCTCCCGCATGGGGGTCGGGCCGGTATGGGCGGTGGTGCCCTCCACGGCGATGCGCATGCCGCAGCTCGGGTAGCCCCCGGTGACGATGCCGACCGGCACGCCGGCGGCGTCGAGGGCCGGGCCCTGCTCGATGTGCAGCTCGAAATAGGCGTCGATCGGGCGGCCGCCGACCGGCTCGGGGCCGCGGTAGCCGATGGCGTCGAGGGCGGCGCCGAAGCGCACGCCCTCCCGGTCGACCCGGTCCTCGACCCAGCCCGGGGTGGCCTGGCCCGACCAGGCGAGGGAGCACAGCATCGGCGGCGAGAAGCGCGCGCCCTCCTCGTTGGTCCAGTTCACCACCTCGATGCTGCGGCGGGTGGAGAGGCCGAGGTCGTCGAGGGTGCGCAGCACCTCGAGGCCGGCGAGCACGCCCAGGATGCCGTCGAAGCGCCCGCCCGCCCACTGGGTGTCGAGGTGGCTGCCGATCAGCACCGGGGGCAGGTCCGGCTCGGTGCCGGCGCGGCGCAGGCGCATGGTGCCGAGCCCGTCGACCGCCAGGGGATAGCCGCCCTGCTCGGCCCAGGCCCCGAGCTGGTCGCGCATCGCCCGGTCGGGCTCGGTGAGCGTCAGGCGGCGCAGCCCCCCCCGGGGGCCGGTGCCGATCCCGGCCGACACCATCAGGGTGTCCCAGAGCCGGGAGCCGTTCACGGAGAGGTTGGTGGTCATCGGGGCCTCGCGCCAGAACACGGACGAACGGACGGGACCATGCGAGGGCCGTGCCCGCCGGGCAAGCGCCCCTGCGGGGGGCGGGCAAGCGCCCCTGCGGGGGCGGGAAGGCGCCACGCGCGGGCGAGGAGGCGGGCGGGCCGGGCGCGGGGCCCGGCGCTCAGGCGCCCGGGAGGCCCCGCAGCCCCTCGCGCGCCGCCGCGTACTCGCGCACGAGCCGGGCGATCACCTCGGCGGTCGGGGGGGCGTCGTCGATGGTGCCGACGCCCTGTCCGGCGCCCCAGATGTCGCGCCAGGCCTTGGTGGTGCCCGAGCCGAAGTTCATCCGGGTCTTGTCGGCCTCCGGCAGGGCGCTCGGGTCGAGCCCGGCCGCGACGACGCTCGGCGCGAGGTAGTTGCCCGGCACGCCGGTGAAGAAGGGGGTGTAGAGCACGTCCGCCGCGCTCGTCCCGACGATCATGTCCTTGTAGGCCGGGGCGGCGTTCGCCTCCGCGGTGGCGATGAAGCGGGTGCCCATGTAGGCGAGGTCGGCGCCCATCGCCTGCGCGGCCAGGATCGCCGCGCCGGTGGTGATCGCCCCCGACAGGATCAGGGGCCCGTCGTAGAAGCGCCGCACCTCGCCCACGAGGGCGAAGGGGCTCAGCGTCCCGGCATGCCCGCCGGCGCCGGCGCAGACCAGGATCAGCCCGTCGACCCCGGCCTCCAGGGCCTTCTCGGCGTGGCGCACCGTGGTGACGTCGTGGAAGACGAGGCCGCCCCAGCCGTGCACCGCCGACACCACGGCGTCCGGCGCGCGCAGGGACGTGATGATGATCGGCACCTCGTGCCTGGCGCAGACCGCGAGGTCGTGCTCGAGGCGGTCGTTCGAGGCGTGGATGATCTGGTTGACCGCGTAGGGCGCGACGACCCGGCCGGGATCCGCCGCCCGGGCGTCCGCGAGGGCGCCCGTGATCCGGGTCAGCCAGGCGTCGAGGGCCTCCTTCGGCCGGGCGTTCAGGGCCGGGAAGGACCCGACGATGCCCCCCAGGCACTGCGCGATCACGAGGTCCGGCCCCGAGACGATGAACATCGGCGAGGCCACGACCGGCAGGGCGAGCGCGTGGGCGAGGCGGTCGGGCAGGGACATCGGCGGCGTGGCTCCCGGGGCCTGGTTCGTGGGCTCGGGTCCCGCATCGCACCCGCCCCGGCCGCGGTCAACGGGCAGCGCGCCCCGCGCCCGGCGGGGGCGCCGCGGCGCCTCTCCCCGGGCCGTCCCGCCCGCGCGGCGCTCCGGCCCGGGGGACCACCGCGGCGGGCGTGCGCGCCGGCCCCGTGTGACGGGCCGCGCGATGACGCCTGGAGCATTTTCCCAGAGCAGTGGACACCGGTTCGCCGCAGACAATGCGGCAGACTCAAAAACCTGGAGCAGCGGCCGATTGCAGCGTGATCGGATGCTGCTCTAGAACCCCGCCCGGTGGGCGATTGTGGAGGATGGCGGTGCAGGGTGAGAGCGTGGAGCCGGAGGCGGTCGGGCTGTCCTCGGAGCGGCTGGAGCGGATCGTCCCGTGGATGCGGGCCTACGTCGAGGACGGCAGGCTGCCGGGCCTCTCGGTGACGGTGGCGCGGCGCGGCGGGGTGGCGTTCTCCCGCGCCCACGGCCTGTCGGACCTCGCCCGCGGCACGCCGATGGCGCACGACACCATCGTGCGCGTCTACTCGATGACGAAGCCGCTCACCTCGACGGCGATCATGATGCTGTACGAGGAGGGGCGCTTCCAGCTCGACGATCCCGTCACCCGCTTCCTGCCCGAGTTCCGGGACATGCGGGTGCTCACCGGCGGCAGCCGCCTGCGGCCCGAGACCGTGCCGGCCGAGCGCGACATCACCGTCCGCGACCTCCTGACCCACACCTCGGGCCTGACCTACGGCTTCATGGAATCGACCCTCGTCGACCAGATGTACCGGGACCAGGGCGTCGACTTCCAGACCGCCGAGACCTCCCTCGCCGACGTGGTCGCCCGGGCCGCGCGCCTGCCGCTCCTCGCCCAGCCGGGGGCGGAGTGGAACTACAGCATCGCCACCGACGTGCTCGGCCACCTCGTGGCGGTGATCGCGGGCGTGCCGTTCGACACCTTCCTGCGCGAGCGGATCATCCGGCCCCTCGGCATGGTGGACACCGACTTCCACGTGCCGGCGGAGAAGCTCGCGCGCTTCGCCTCGAACTACGCGCTCGGCCAGGACGGGCGCCTGACCCTGATCGACGACGCGGCCGAGGGCCGCTACGCCCGGCCCCGGGCCGTGCCCTCGGGCGGGGGCGGCCTCGTCTCGACGGCGGCCGATTACGGGCGCTTCTGCCGCTTCATCCTCGGCGGGGGCGCGCTCGACGGGGTGCGGCTCCTCGGCCGCAAGACCGTGGCGCTGATGACGGCCAACCACCTGCCGGGCGACCTCGCCGAGATGGGCCAGCCGCGCTTCTCGGAATCGAGCTACAGCGGCATCGGCTTCGGGCTCGGCTTCTCGGTGATGCTCGATCCGGCCAGGGCGCAGATCCTCGGCACCCCGGGCGAGGTGGCCTGGGGAGGCGCGGCCTCGACGGCGTTCTGGATCGATCCGGCCGAGGACCTGTTCGTGATCCTGCTCACCCAGCTCATGCCGTCCTCGACCTGGCCGGTCCGGCGCGAGCTGCGGGTGCTCACCTACGCGGCCCTGACGGACTGAGCGCCGGCACGGGAGGCGCCGGCGCCCGGCCGGGGCGGGCGGGCGCGTCAGGCCTCCACGGCGCGCCGGTAGAGGTGCCAGGTCGCGTGGCCCAGCACCGGCAGCACGACCGCGAGGCCGACGAAGAGCGGCAGCATGCCGAGCACCAGGAGGCCCGCCACGATGAGGCCCCAGGTCAGCATCGTGCGGGGATTCTCCCGCAGGAGGGCGACCGAGGTCTCGATCGCGGTCCCGGCATCGACGTCGCGGTCGATCAGCAGCGGGATCGAGACGGCGCTGACCGCGAGGGCGATGAGCGAGAAGGCGAGGCCGACGAGATTGCCGAGCAGGATCAGGGCCCAGCCCCGCGGGGTGGTGAGCACCTCCTCGGCGAAGGCGAAGACCGAGGCGTGGCTCTCGCTGCCGTAGAGCGCCCAGTACAGCCCCATGGCGGCGCAGAGCCAGGCGAGGAAGACCAGCGCCAGCACGACGCCGACCGCCACGATGGCCCGGGCCGAGCGCGCCTTCAGGGGCGCGTAGGCGTCCGTCCAGGCGGTGGGCAGGCCCCATTCGCGCCGCCGGCTCAGCTCGTAGAGGCCGATGGCCGCGAACGGGCCGATCAGCGCGAAGCCCGAGGCCAGCGGGAACAGGATCGGGACCAGGTTCTGGTCGAAGGTCACGGCCGCGATGATCACGCCGGCGATCGGGTAGATCAGCACCACGAAGAGCACGTGGGTCGGCATCGCCAGGAAATCGTCGACGCCCCGGGAGAGGGCGGCCTTGAGGTCGGGGATGCCGATCGGGCGCACGGCCGGACGCGCCGCGGCGTAGCCGTGGGAGAGGGTGGGGGACATCGTCATCGCGTTTCCTCCGCGTGGGGAGGCGCCCGCGGTTGGCAGCCGGGCCTTCTTGACTGCGGGTCCGGTCAGGTCATCGGGAGCGCCGGTAGGGTCGATCGCATGGAGCGTGTCGCTCGGGCCTCGTCGTGTCGCCGCGGCGCGCGCGGGCCGGTCCCGGAAGAGCCGGCCGCGCCGCCCGCCACAGAGGTAGCGCAGGAGCCCCGCCCGGACCATGGGCGGCGGGCCCGGGGACCGCACGACCGGACCGCACGATCGCGCGATCCCGGGCGCCGCCCGGTCCCGCGGCGGGATCTTGCCCGCGGGGCGGGATCTTGCCCGCGGGGCGGGATCTTGCCCGCGGGGCGGGGCCGTGCCCGCGGCGGGGCCCGGGCGGCCGCTATTCCGCATCCGGATGCGGGTTCCGGGGCTTGAACACCGCGTTCTCGATCAGGCTCGCGGTCAGCCGGAGGTCGGCGCCCAGGCGCGCGAGGCGCGCGTCGTCGTGCTGCCCCACGATGGTGATGCCGCTGAGGCCGAAGCGCGGCTGGCCGGCCGCGTCCGCGACCAGGGCCGCGACGGCGCGCAGGCCGCGGAACAGGTGGCCGTCGTCGAGGGCCCAGCCCCGCAGGCGGGCCTGCCGCACCTCGGCCATGAAGGTCTCGAAGGCCGGCGGCTGCTGCCAGCGCAGCTGGGCGAAGCGCCGGCGCATCTCGGCCTCCGGCAGGTCGAGCGCCGCCGCGACGCAGCGGCCGACGGCGCCCGCGAACATCGGCAGGCGCAGGCCGAGGCGCATCTCGACCCGCACGGCGGTGTGGGAGTGCGCCCGGTCCACCAGCACGATGCGCCCGTCCCCGGTCACCCGCCAGAGCACGACCAGCAGGTCGTGGTTGAGGGCCAGCCGCTCGAGCTCCGGCCGGATCAGGTCGGCGTGGTTGAGGCCGATGAGCCCGGCGGCGAGCTCCGCCACCCCGAGCCCGAGGGCGTAGGTCTTGTCGCGGCCGCGGAACGCCACGAAGCGGGCCCGGGCGAGGGTGCGCAGGATGTTGAAGCAGGTGCTCGGGCTGATGCCGGTGCCGCGGGCCACCGCGGCCACCCCGAGGGGCTCGGGCGCCGCCGCGAGGTGCCGCAGGATCTCGATGGCGTTCACCACCGCGCCGACGTCGCGCGCCCCGACCTCCCGCGGGCCGGCCGTCCCGTCATCCGCGGCGGCCCCGGGGGCCAGCACCGCCATCGTTCCTCCCGCGGTCCGCCATTCCGCTCGCGGAACGCCCTGCCCGGCCGGCAGGGTGCCAGAGATCGGGCCGGGGCGCCACTTCGGGCCCGGAGCCCGGGCAGGCAGGCCCGGAGCCCGGGCAGGCAGGCCCGGAACCGGCGCGGACCCGGGCCCGTTCGCCCCTGAGGGGAACGCGGTCGCCGGGGCCCCGCCCCGGACATCCCTCTCCCGGATGCCGACCGCATGCCGATGGCCGATCTGAGCCGCCAGCGCGCCGCCTACGCGTCCCTCGTCGCCGCCCGGGCCGGGATCGGCGACGCGGCGGTGATCCGCGCCTTCGCGACGGTCCCGCGGGAGGCCCATTGCGGCCCCGGGCCCTGGCGCATGCTGACCGAGGCGGGCCCGGTGACGGTGCGGGCCGACGACCCCGCCGGCCTCTACCGCGACGCCCTGGTGGCGCTCAAGCCGGCGGAGGGCATCAACAACGGCGAGCCGAGCCTGCACGCGCTCCTCCTCGGGGCGGCGGCCCTGCGGCCGGGCGAGCGGGTGGTGCAGGTCGGGGCCGGGGGCGGCTACTACACGGCGATCCTGGCCGAGCTCGTCGGCGCGGGCGGCCGGGTCGACGCCTACGAGATCGCGCCGGATCTCGCCGCGCAGGCGCGCGCCGCCCTGGCGGGCTACCCGCAGGTGGCGGTGCATGCCCGCTCCGGGACCGCGCCGCCGCTGCCGGAGGCCGACCTCGTCACCGTGGCGGCCGGGGCGACGGCGCCGTGCCCCACCTGGCTCGACGCGCTCCGCCCCGGCGGGCGCCTGATCGTGCCGCTGACGCCCGACCGGGGCGGCGGCGGGATGCTGCTGGCGACCCGGCCGCCGGACGGGCCCGCCGACCCCCTCCCGGCCCGCTTCCTCTCGCCGGCCCGCTTCATCCCCTGCCGGGACGCCCGCGACCCCGCGGAGGCGGCCCGCCTGGAGGCGGCCTTCCGGGGCGGCGGCATGGGCCGGGTGCGGGCGCTCCACCGGGACGGGGCCCCGGACGCGAGCGCCTGGGTCGCGGGCGCGGGCTGGTGGCTGTCCGTGCGGGAGGCGCGACCACCCCCCGGGGAGCGCGCCTGATCCGTCCGCCCCCACCCCCCGGGTGCCTCCCGGCCGCAACCGGGCTACAACACCCCACGCACCGTCGAGACCCCCGGATTCCCATGCCGAGCACGCCCCGCGCCGCGATCATCCCGGTCACGCCCTTCCAGCAGAACTGCACGCTGCTGTGGTGCGAGGCGACGAGGCGGGCCGCCGTCGTCGACCCGGGCGGCGACCTCGACCGCATCCGGGCGGCGATCGCGAAGGCCGGCGTCACCGTGGAGAAGATCCTGCTCACCCACGGCCACATCGACCACGCCGGCGGCGCGGCGGAGCTGGCCGAGGCCCTGGGCGTGCCCGTGGAGGGGCCGCACCCGGCCGACGCCCCGCTCCTCGAGCGGCTGCCCGAGACCGGGGCCGCCTACGGCATCGAGGGCGCCCGGGCCGTGACGCCCGACCGCTGGCTCGGCGAGGGCGACACCGTGGCGATCGGCGAGCTCACCTTCGACGTCCTGCACTGCCCCGGGCACTCCCCCGGCAGCGTGGTGCTGGTGAGCCGGGACGCGCGCTTCGCCCAGGTGGGCGACGTGCTGTTTCGCGGCTCGGTCGGCCGCACCGACCTGCCGCTCGGCGACCACGCCGCCCTGATCGCCTCGATCAAGGGCAAGCTCCTGCCGCTCGGCGACGACGTCGCCTTCATCCCGGGCCACGGCCCGACCGGGACGATCGGCCAGGAGCGGCTGACGAACCCGTACCTGCAGTAAGCCCCCGTCACGAGAGCCCCGCCCATGGACCTGCGCCCGCTCGGCCGTTCCGGCCTGTCCGTCTCGCCCCTCTGCTTCGGCGGCAACGTCTTCGGCTGGACCGCCGACGAGGGGACCTCCTTCGCGCTGCTCGACCGCTTCGTCGAGGCCGGCTTCAACTTCGTCGACACGGCCGACGTCTACTCGCGCTGGGTGCCGGGACACCGGGGCGGCGAGTCGGAGGCGGTGATCGGGCGCTGGCTCAAGGCCCGGCCGGGGCACCGCGACCGGATCGTGCTCGCCACCAAGGTCGGCATGGACATGGGCGAGGGCCGCAAGGGCCTCGCGCCCGACTCCATCGCCGGCGCCGTGGAGGATTCGCTGCGCCGGCTCCAGACCGACCGCATCGACCTCTACCAGTCCCACACCGACGATCCCGAGACCCCGATCGAGGAGACCCTGCGGGCCTACGAGCGGCTGATCCGCGACGGCAAGGTCCGGGCGATCGGCGCCTCCAACTACGCGGCCGCGCGCCTGCGGGAGGCGCTCGACGTCGCGGCGCGGGCCGGCCTGCCGCGCTACGAGTGCCTCCAGCCGGAGTACAGCCTGGCCGAGCGGGGCGCCTACGAGGCGGAGCTCGAGCCCCTGTGCCGGCAGGAGGGCCTCGGGGTGATCTCGTACTTCTCCCTCGCGGCGGGCTTCCTCACCGGCAAGTACCGCGAGGCCGGGGCCGCGGCGGGCCGGGCCCGGGAGGCGAGGGTCGCGCCCTACCTCAACCCCCGGGGCTTCGCCTTCCTGGAGGAGCTCGACGCGGTGGCGGCCGAGCACGGCGCCACGCCCGCGCAGGTCGCGCTCGCCTGGCTGATCGCCCGGCCGGGCCTGACCGCGCCCATCGCCAGCGCCACCTCGGTGGGCCAGCTCGACGAGCTGATCGCGGGCGCCCGCCTCGCCCTCGCGCCGGCCGCCCTGGCGCGGCTCGAGGCGGCGAGCCGGGGCAGCCTGCGGTCCTGACGGAGCTTTCCGGATCTTTAACGGGACGCGGCGAATCGTGGGCATCGGGACGGCGCCCGGGAGCGCGACGGGGCGCCCGAGACGACGCCCCCGCGGGCGCCGGAGAGCGCCGGTTTCGGCGCCGGAAAAGCGCCGTTTTCGGCGCCGGAAACCGATGCAATTTCAACGCGGAATGCTTACATCAGCGTTCTGCCGAACCGCAGGCGCGCACGCCCCCACGGCGTAACCTCGAGTGACGCGCGCCCGCCTGCCCAGGAACCGACATGGCCGAACCCGCCCGCGACCTCATCCCCGACACCTACGGCGCCGATTCGATCAAGGTCCTCAAGGGCCTCGACGCGGTGCGCAAGCGGCCGGGCATGTATATCGGCGACACCGACGACGGCTCGGGCCTGCACCACATGGTCTACGAGGTGGTGGACAACGCCATCGACGAGGCCCTGGCCGGCCACGCGACCCTCGTCACCGTGACGCTCAACCCGGACGGCTCCTGCACCGTCTCGGACAACGGCCGCGGCATCCCGACCGACATCCACGCGGAGGAGGGGGTCTCGGCCGCCGAGGTCATCATGACCCAGCTCCACGCCGGCGGTAAGTTCGACCAGAACTCCTACAAGGTCTCGGGCGGCCTGCACGGCGTCGGCGTCTCGGTGGTGAACGCGCTCTCGTCCTGGCTGCGCCTGCGCATCTGGCGCGCCGGCCGGGAGCACGCCATGGAGTTCCGCCACGGCGACGCGGTGGCGCCCCTCGCGGTCGTGGGCCCGGCCGGCGACCGGCGCGGCACCGAGGTGAGCTTCCTGCCCTCGACCAACACCTTCACGATGGTGGAGTTCGACTACGCCACCCTCGAGAAGCGCCTGCGCGAGCTGGCCTTCCTCAATTCCGGCGTGCGCATCGTGCTGACGGATGCCCGCCACGCCGAGCACAAGCGCGAGGAGCTCGCCTACGAGGGCGGCGTCGAGGCCTTCGTGCGCTACCTCGACCGCGCCAAGACCCCGCTGGTGAGCCAGCCCGTGGTGGTGCGCTCGGAGCGCGACGGGATCGGCGTCGAGGTCGCGCTGTGGTGGAACGACAGCTACCACGAGACGGTGCTGCCCTTCACCAACAACATCCCGCAGCGCGACGGCGGCACCCACATGGCGGGGTTCCGGGCGGCCCTGACGCGCCAGATCACCGGCTACGCCGAATCCTCCGGCATCGCCAAGAAGGAGAAGGTCTCGCTCACCGGCGACGATTGCCGCGAGGGCCTGACCGCCATCATCTCGGTCAAGGTGCCCGACCCCAAGTTCTCCTCGCAGACGAAGGACAAGCTCGTCTCCTCCGAGGTCCGGCCGGTGGTCGAGAACGTGCTGAGCGAGGGCCTGTCGAACTGGCTCGAGGAGCACCCGAGCGAGGCCCGCACCATCGTCGGCAAGGTCGCGGAGGCGGCCGCCGCCCGCGAGGCCGCCCGCAAGGCCCGGGAGCTCACCCGGCGCAAGGGCGCCCTCGACATCGCCTCCCTGCCGGGCAAGCTCGCCGACTGCCAGGAGCGCGACCCCTCGAAGTGCGAGATCCTGCTGGTCGAGGGCGACTCGGCCGGCGGCTCGGCCAAGCAGGGCCGCGACCGCACCTTCCAGGCGGTGCTGCCCCTGCGCGGCAAGATCCTCAACGTCGAGCGGGCCCGCTTCGACAAGATGCTGTCGAGCCAGGAGATCGGCACGCTGATCACGGCGCTCGGCACCGGCATCGGCCGGGAGGAGTTCAACCCGGACAAGCTGCGCTACCACCGCATCATCATCATGACGGACGCGGACGTCGACGGCTCGCACATCCGCACGCTGCTCTTGACGTTCTTCTTCCGCCAGATGCCGGAGCTGATCGACCGCGGGCACCTCTACATCGCCCAGCCGCCGCTCTACAAGGCCGCCAAGGGCAAGTCCGCGATCTACCTCAAGGACGAGCGGGCGCTCGAGGACCACCTGATCGACGGCGGCGTCGAGGGCGCCGTGCTGAAGCTCGCCACCGGCACCGAGTTCGGCGGCGCCCAGCTCAAGACGCTCGTCGACGAGGCCCGCGGCGTGCGCCAGATCCTGCACGGCCTGCACTCGCGCTACGACCGGATCGTGGTCGAGCAGGCGGCGATCGCGGGCGCCCTGCGCCCGGCCGTGGCGGAGAACCCGGTCGAGGCCGAGGTGGTGGCCGACGAGATCGCCCGGCGCCTCAACGCCATCGCGGACGAGATCGAGCAGGGCTGGGAGGGCGAGGCCCGGGACGGCGGCTACATCCTGTCGCGGACCCTGCGCGGCGTGCGCCAGGTCGCGACCCTCGACGAGGCGCTGATCAACTCCCAGGAGGCCCGCCGCCTCGACGACCGGGCCGAGACCCTCGGCCAGATCTACGGCGCCCCCGTGACCCTGGTGCGCCGGGGCGACGAGACCGCGCTGCACGGGCCCGTGGGCCTGTTCGACGCCATGATGGCCCTCGGCCGCAAGGGCCTCCAGCTCCAGCGCTACAAGGGGCTCGGCGAGATGACGGCCCAGCAGCTCTGGGAGACCACCCTCGACCGCGAGGTGCGCTCGCTGCTCCAGGTCAAGGTCAAGGACACGACCGACGCCGACGACCTCTTCGTCAAGCTCATGGGCGACGTGGTCGAGCCGCGCCGGGAGTTCATCCAGGAGAACGCCCTCAACGTGGCCAACCTCGACGTGTGAGCCGGGCCGGGACCGCCCCGGCAGGGCAGGCCCCCGGCAGGGATTTGCCCCCAGCGGGGATTTGCCCCCGGCAGGGATTTGCCCCCGGCGGGGCCGCGGTCCGCCCGCAAGCGATGGAGCGCCCGATGGATGCGGCCGACCTCTCCCCTTACGCCGACTACGTCCTGCGGGACGCGACCCTGCCCGAGCTGCCGAACCACACCCGCGGCAAGGTCCGGGACAATTACGACCTCCCGGACGGGCGCCGGATCCTGATCAGCAGCGACCGCCTCAGCGCCTTCGACCGGGAGCTCGCCGCGATCCCGCTGAAGGGGCAGGTCCTGACCCAGACCGCCCGCTACTGGTTCGAGGCCACCCGCGACCTCTGCCCGAACCACGTCCTCTCCACCCCCGACCCCAACGTGGTGGTGGGGCGCCGGCTCGCGATCCTGCCGGTGGAGATCGTGGTGCGCGGCTACCTCGCCGGCAGCACCGCGACCTCGGCCCTGACCCTCTACCGCGCCGGGCAGCGGGAGATGTACGGCCACCGCCTGCCGGACGGGCTGCGGCCGCACGAGCGGCTGGAGCGCCCCATCGTCACGCCGACCACCAAGGCCGGGCAGGGCGGGCACGACGCGCCGCTGACGCCCGAGGCGATCCTGGGGCAGGGGCTCCTGACCGAGGCGCAGTGGCGCACGGTGTCGCGGACGGCCCTCGCCCTGTTCGCCCGCGGCCAGGAGATCGCGGCCGGGCGCGGCCTGATCCTCGCCGACACGAAGTACGAGTTCGGCACCGACGCCGACGGGCGGATCGTGCTGGCCGACGAGATCCACACCCCCGACTCGAGCCGCTACTGGTTCGCCGCGAGCTACCCGGGCCACCTCGCCGCCGGCACGCCGCCGGAGAGCTTCGACAAGGACGTGGTGCGCAACTGGGTCACGGCGCGCTGCGACCCCTACGGCGGCCCGCTGCCGGAGATCCCCCCCGAGGTGGTCCTGGACACCGCCGCCACCTACGTGCGGGCCTACGAGACCATCACGGGCGAGCGCTTCGCGCTTCCCGACCGGAGCGAGCCGCCCCTCGCGCGCATCCGCCGCAACCTGCGGTCCTTCCTCTGAGCCGCGCCTCCGACGGGACGGGCTTCCGCGACGCCCCCCCGGCTCCCCGGACGGGCGCCGCGCCGATGCGCGCGGCCGCGCCGGCGGGCGGGGGCGCCCTCGCGGCCGCGGTCGCGGCCGGGACCGGGCCCCGCGCCCTCCTGATGCGCCTCGCGATGTTCCTGGTGCTGCTCGTGGCGGCGCAGATCAGCGACGGCTCGCTCCACGCCGGCAGCCACTGGTTCATCCTCGCCGGCTACGCCGCCAGCTCCGTCTGGGTCGGCCTGACGGCGCGGCGGCGCCACGGCGAGCGCCTCGCCTGGATCGCGACGCTCCTCGACGCCGCCCTCGCGGTCTACGTCGTGCTCGAGTACATGATGGCGGCCGCCGACGGGCCGGGCCAGAGCGCCGAGGTGGTCAGCCGCCTGCCGGCCTTCCTGCTGCTCCTCGAATCCGGCCTGACGCTCCGGCTGCGGCACACGATCGTGTTCGCCGCCCTGGTGACGGGGATCTGGGCCGCCGTGCTCGCCGCCGGGATCGCCGCCGGGAGCCCCGCCCTCGCGCCCTCGGTCGGCCCGCAGGTGTTCGGCCTGCTCTCCTTCGTGGTGGCGAGCGGCTTCGTGATCGAGGGCGTCGCGCGCCTGCGCGGCACCCTGGAGGCGATGCTGCGGCTCGAGCACGAGCGGGCGGCGCTGGCGCGGTTCGTGCCGGCCGGAATCGACCTCGTGGGCCCGGACGGCGGCGGCGCGCTGCATTCCCGCCACGCCTGCCTGCTCGCCCTCGACATCCGGGGCTTCTCGGCCCTGACCCGGGCCTTCGGCGAGACCGAGGTGGTGGGCTGGCTCCTCGCCGTGCGGGCGCTCTGCCACGCGGCCGTCACGGCCCACGGCGGCCTCGTCGACAAGTACGTCGGCGACGGCGTGCTGGCGCAGTTCATCGCGGGCCCGCCCGGCGCCCAGGCGGCGGCGGCGCTCGCCTGCACGCGCGAGGTCCAGGGGCGGCTGCGCGCCATGAACCGGGCCCGGCGCCGGGCGGGCCTGCCGGCGCTCGGCCTCACCGCCTCCCTGCACGCCGGGGAGGTGCTGGTGGGGGTGTTCGACGACGGCCAGCGGGCCGAGTTCACCGTGCTCGGGCCGGCCATGAACGCCCTCGCCCGCATCGAGCGCCGGGCCAAGCAGGAGGACCTCGCCATCGCCGTCTCGAAGCGTTTCCTGCGCCTGCTCGGCCCCGGCGCGCCGCCGGCCCGGCGCGTGCCCCGGCACCCGGGCGAGGAGGATTGCCCCGACCTCTTCGGGCTGGAGGCGGACGCCGTGCCGGCGGCCCCGTGACCGGGCCGGGGGAGGCCGGGGGCTTCGCGCGCCCGCCCCGGCCGCGCCGGGCCGACGGGGCGATGCGCCGGGTCGGGGTCGAGATCGAGTTCATGGGCCTGTCGGCGCGGGCCGCCGCCGCCGCGCTCGCGTCCGGGCTCGGCGGGCGCATCGCCGAGGAGGACCCGCACGCCTTCGCGCTCGCGGGGACGCGCCTCGGGGACCTCAGGGTCGAGCTCGACCTGCGCCTCGCCCACCCGCAGCGCCGGGCGCCGCCGCCGCCGGGCACGCCGCCGGGGGCGGGCGGGCGCTGGCTCGGGGCGCTCCTCAGCCCGTTCGTGCCGCGGGAGCTGATCACCGGCCCGCTGCCCCTCGACCGCCTGGCGGAGGTCGACGGCCTGGCGCGCCTGCTCAACCGGGCCGGGGCGACCGGGCGGGGCGCGGTGGCCTTCGGGTCCCTCGGGCTGCACTTCAACGTCGAGCCGCCGAGCCTCGACGCGGCGACGCTGACCGGCCTGATCCGGGCCTACCTCGCGCGCGAGCCGCGGCTGCGGGCCGAGACGAGCGCGGGCGGCGGGTTCTGGGCGGTGCGGGGCCTGCCGCCGCCGTTCCCGGCGGCCTACGTCGCGCGGGTGCTCGACCCCGGCTACGCGCCCGACCTCGCGGGGCTCGCCCGCGACTACCTCGCCGCCAACCCGACCCGCCACCGCGGCCTCGACCTGCTGCCGCTCCTCGCCCACCGCGACGAGGCGGGCGTGCGGGCCGCCCTGCCGCGGGGCGAGAAGGTCAGCCCGCGGCCGGTGCTGCACTACCGGCTGCCCCAGGCCCATGTCGGGCTGCCCGGCTGGAGCCTCGCGGCCGACTGGAACCGCTGGGTCGGCCTGGAGCGGCTCGCGGCCGACCTCCGCGGCGCGCCGGCGCCGGCCTGAGGCCCCCGCCGGCCGCGCGCGCGCCTCAGCGACCCTGCCCCGGGTAATCCGCGTCGAGCACGAACGGGTAGGGCCCCGGGAAGCTCTCGACGTAGGCCATGTGCGAGACGAGGCCGGCGCCGGGCTCCCAGCGGTGGAGCAGGTAGGCCGGGGGCTCGAGCACCAGGGCGCCCGCGTGCTCGGGCGTCAGGTCGAGGGCGACCTGGTGCGCGACGCTCGGGGCGATCTGCGCGATGGTGCCGGCGTAGCGGGCCTGGATCGGCCGGTGGTGGTGGCCGCACAGCACCCGCTCGACGTCGCCGTGGGCCGCGATCAGGGCCCGGAAGCGCGCCTCGCCCTCGATCAGGCGGATCGCGTCCATGTGGGCGATGCCGCAAACGAAGGGCGGGTGGTGCAGGAACACCAGGGTCGGCCGGCCGTCGCCCGCCGCGAGCGCCTCCTCCAGGAAGGCGAGCCGGTCGCCGCACAGGGCGCCGTGGCCGTGGCCGGGCACCAGGGTGTCGAGGCCGATCAGCCGGACGGGATGGTCCTTGACCGCGTACTGGACGAACCCCGCCCGGGCGCCGGGCCGGTAGGCCGCGGGCAGGACGTCCCGCAGGGTCTCGCGCCGGTCGTGGTTGCCGGGCACGACGTAGACCGGCATCGGCAGGCGGGCCAGCAGGGCGCGCAGCTCCTCGTACTCCTCGGCCAGGCCGCAATCGGTGAGGTCGCCGGAGACCAGCACGGCGTCGGGCCGGGGTTCGAGGGCGAGGAGGGCGCCGACCGCGCGGGCGACCAGCATGTTGGTCTCCGCCACGCGGTAGGCCGGACGCCCGCGGGGGCGCACGTGCAGGTCGGTGATCTGGGCGATGAGCATGGGAGGGCGGGTCCGGGTCGCTGTCGGGTCCATGGGGATGTCGGGCGCGCCGGCGCCGCGCGGGCCCGACGGGCCGCGGCGGCGCCGGCGCGCGGGTCGGCCGCCCGGCGCGAGACCGGCGCGCGGGCGGGAGGCCGGACGAGCGTCACGTCCCGAGCCGCCTCACTCGGCGCCCGGCAGGCGCAGCGCCGTGTCCTCGACGTAGGGCCGCATGATCGCGTCGGCGGCCTTCTGGGCCGCGACCAGCGCCTCCTTGGGCTGGCGCTTGCCGGCGAGCACGGCCTGCAGCTCGTCCTCGATCGCCTTGCGCACCGGGACCGTGCGGTAGGTCGCGAACCAGGGCTTGGCGTTGGCGAGCTGGTCGACGGCCGTGCGGGCGTCCGGGTTCCTGTCGAGGAACGCCTTCATCTCGGGCAGGTCGTAGGCGGCCCGGTTGGGGGCGAAGTAGCCCGTGGCGCGGCTCCACCAGCCGGATTTCTCCGGGCCGGTCAGCCAGCGGATCAGGGTCCAGCCGGCCTTGCGCTTCTCGGGATCGAGGACCGCCGGCTGCACCAGGGAGGCGCCGCCGATCGGCACCGCCCGGCGCACGTTCATCGGCACGAAGGCCACGCGGAACGGGAACTTGGCGCTGTCGCGGATGAACGTGAGCGATCCCGTCGAGATGATCATCATCGCGGCCTGGCCCGCCAGGAACGACGCCGTGACCGTCGGCCCCTTGGTCTCACCGGCCGGGTGCACCTTTGCCTTGTGGACGAGGTTCGACCAGAACGTGAGGGCCCCGAGCATCGTCGGCGTGTCGTAGTAGACCTCGCCGCCGTAATCCTCGTTGTAGTATCGGCCGCCGTTCGACATCGTCAGCGCTTCGAGGATCCAGCCGCCGTAATCGTAGCTCGAGGGCATCATCAGACCCCAGCGGGTGGTGCGCTCGCCCTCGCGCCGGGTCAGCGTGCGGGCGGCCGCGGCCAGCTCCTCCCAGGTCCGCGGCGGCGCGTCCGGGTCGAGGCCGGCCTCCCGGAACTGGTCGGCGTTGTAGTAGAGCAGGGGGGTCGAGTTGTGGAACGGCACGCCGTAGACCTTGCGGTCGATGACGGCGTTCGGCCGCAGGGCCGGGAAGAACTGGTCCATGAAGGCGTCGGGGGTCTGCCCGCCCGCGGTGATCAGGTCGTCCAGGGGGGCGATCTCGCGCTCGATGGCGAGGTCGGTCAGGAAGTTCGCCGACATGATGACCGCCGCCGGCGGCTTGCCGGCCCTGATCGCCGCGCGGGTCTTCAGGAGCGTGTCGTCGTAGGAGCCGGTGAAGACCGGCGTCGCCGTGATGCCCGGATGGGCCGCGTTGAACTCCTTGACCAGCGTCGTCATGTGGCGGGCGAGCGCCCCGTCCACCGGCACCGGGAAGAACAGGTCGATGTCCGTCGCCCGGGCTCCGCCCGCCGCGAGCGCGCCGCCCGCCGCGACCAGCACGGCGGCCGCGCGGCGCGCGGCTCTCCACCACGATCTCATCGGTCTCATCCTCTCACTTGATGCCGGAGGCCAGGAAGCTGTTCACGAACCGGCGCTGGAAGACCAGGAAGGCGGTGAGCAGCGGCAGGCTCACCAGGAAGGTGCCGGCCGCGATGACGCCCCAGCCCTGGGTGCCCTCGGCGCTCAGCGTGAAGCTCGCGAGGCCGAGGGTGAGGGGGCGCCGGCCGGGGGAGTTGATGACGATCAGGGGCCACAGGAACTCGTTCCAGTGGCTCGTGACCGAGACGATCGAGAACGCCACCAGCGCCGGCTTCGTGAGCGGCAGGTAGACGTGGCGGATCAGCCGCCACACGCCGGCGCCGTCGATCAGCGCCGCGTCCTCGAGGTCCCGCGGCACCTCGCGGAAGGCCTGGCGCATCAGGAAGGTGCCGAAGGCGGTGGCCCAGTAGGGCGCCATCACCCCCGGCAGGGTGTCGTAGAGGCCGAGCGCCGCCACCGTCTTGAGGTTCGGCACCAGCAGCACGGCCGGCACCAGCATCAACTGCACCAGGAACAGGCCGAAGACGAGCGAACGGCCCGGGAAGTCGAGGCGGGCGAAGGCGTAGCCGGCGAGCGATGCGGTGACGAGCTGCACCGCGAGGATGCCGCCGCAGAGCAGCACCGTGTTGAGGAAGTAGAGCGGGAAGTCGGCGGAGGCCCAGGCCTCGGCGAAGTTCGCGAGGGTCGGCGCGAGGGGCGGGAGCAGGGAGGCCGCGGGGCCCGCGTCCGGATGCCGGAAGGCCGCGACGAGCATCCACCAGAACGGCAGCGCCCAGACCAGGGCGAGGCCGGCCACGAGGGCGCGCCCGAGGCGCGGCGCGACCTCCTGCGCGGGGCCTGCCTCCCGGGCGGGGCGTGCCTCCCGCGGGGGGGCGGGGCGGCTCACCGCGGGTCCTCCGACGAACATTCCGCCCGCCGCAGGGAGACGGCCGTCAGCGCCGAGAGCAGCCCGAGCGTCACCACGGTCGCGGCGGCGGCCCGGCCGGCGTCGTAGCGCTCCACCGCCTGCTCGTAGATGTAGAACAGGAGGAGCTTCGTCGCGTCGGACGGCCCGCCCCTGGTCAGGACGACGACGTGGTCGACCTGCGTGACGGCGTTGAGGAGCGCGATCACCCCCACGAACGCGAAGGTCGGGCGCAGGGCCGGCAGCGTGACGTGGCGCAGGCGCTGGAGCGGCCCGGCCCCGTCGAGGAGCGCGGCCTCCCGGGTCTCCCCGGGGATCGCCTGCAGGCCGGCGAGGAAGAACAGCATGTAGTAGCCGGCGTTCTTCCACACGGTCAGCACCGTGATGGCGCCGAGCGCGAGGTCCGGGTCGCCGAGCCAGTTCGCCCCCGGCAGCCCGAGCTTGGCGAGGTGATAGTCGATCAATCCGATGCCGGGCAGGAACAGGAACAGGAAGAGCGCCGCCGCGGCGACGAGCGGGATCAGGACCGGCAGGAAGAAGACCGCGCGCAGGAGCGCCTTCACGGGCCCGGCGCCGTCGAGCGCGAGCGCGATCCCGAGGGCGAGGACGAGGCTCGGCACGACCGTCCCGGCCGCGTAGAGCCCGTTGTTGAGGAGCGCCCGCCGGAAGGCGTCGTCCGCGAGGAGGGCGGAGACGTTCTCCAGGCCGACGAAGCGGCTGCCGCGGCGCGTCACCGCGTGGGCGGCGTCCCACAGGACCTCGGCGACCGGCCAGTAGGTGAACAGCGCCAGGAAGACCAGCGAGGGCGCGAGCAGCCCGAGGGGCAGGAGCGCCCGCGCCGGGCCGCCGCGCCGGGCCGCGCCGGCCCGGTCCGGAAGCGCCTGGCCCGGGAGCGCCCGGTCCGGCGGGATCTGTTCGAGCGCGTGTGACAAGCGGCACCGGCGTGGGCTGCGGTGCACGCGTCATCCGGGCGTTGTGTGACAGGCGGATGAAGGGGGGGGGCTGCCGCCGCTCAGCCCTGCCCGCCCGCGTCGGCCGAGGTCGGGCGCGCGGCCGCTCCCCGGCGGCGGCACGCCGCGGCGCCGTCGCGGCCTCGGGGTCCGATGCGCGTGCCGAGGCGGGAGGGGCCGGGCAAGGGACCGGGGGGCCGCGCGCGGCGGCGGGCCCGGGTCAGCGCGGCTCCACCCGCATCGGCATGCCCTCGGCCGGCCGCAGGGTGATGCGCTGCTTGAGGGTGGGCACGTGGCCCGGGCGCAGCCGGAAGCGGAGCGAGCGGATCAGCACCGCCAGGATCGCCACCGCCTCGGTGAGCGCGAAGCCCATGCCGATGCAGATGCGGGGCCCGGCGCTGAAGGGCAGGTAGGCGTAGCGGTCCCGGGCCTTCACGGCCTCCGGGTCGAAGCGGCGGGGATCGAAGCGGTCCGGATCCTCCCAGATCGCGGTGTGGCGGTGCACGGCGTAGATCGGGATGGTGATCGGGGTGCCGGCCCGGATGCGCCAGCCGTCGATGTCGAGGTCCTGCAGGGCCGCCCGCACCACCACGGGCGCCGGCGGGTAGAGCCGCATCGCCTCCTGGATCACCTGGCGGGTGTAGGGCAGGGCCTCGACGTGGTCGGGCGTGACGGCCTGCCCGCCCGTGGCGGCCTCGATCTCGGCGAGCACGGCCGCCTCCGTCTCCGGGTGCAGGCTGAGCAGGTAGAGGGTCCAGGTGAGGGCGAGCGCCGTGGTCTCGTGGCCGGCGGCCACGAAGGTCAGGAGGTTGTCGGCGACGTCGCGGTCGTCCATGGCCTGCCCGGTCTCCGGGTCGCGGGCCGCGAGCAGCAGGCTCAGGAGGTCGTTGCGCCCCTCCGTGCCGGCGCGCCGGCCCTCGGCGACCAGGCGGTCGAGCTCCTCCCGGATGTAGCCCCGGGCCCGCTCGGCCCTGGCCCGGCCCGGGTAGGGCGTCCAGGCGGGGGCGCCGACCAGCGACAGGGCGAAGATCCAGCTCGTCGCCTCGAGGTAGTCGGTGATGCCCTGCTCGACCTGCGCGGCGTCGATGCGGCCGTGCCCCGACAGCATGGTCTCGACGATGACGTCGAAGGTGGCGCGCATCATCGCGTGGGCGACGTCGATCTCGGGGCCGGCCTCCGCGGCGAGCCGGTCGCGGGCCCGCTCGGCCGCCCCGATCATGGCGGGCACGAAGCTGCGGATGCGCTCGGCCCGGAAGATCGGCGCCGCCGCCCGGCGCTGCCAGCGCCAGCGCGCCCCGTCGGCGGTCAGGATGGCGTCCCCGAGGGCCGGCGAGAGCGAGCGCCGCAGCACCTCGGACTTCTCGAACGAGTCGGCCTCGTCCATCAGCACCTTGCGGATCAGGGGCGGCGCCATCACGAACAGGCTGGAGCGCCCGAGGAATTTCGAGCGGTAGAGCGGCTCGCGGTAGATCGCCTCCGGCCAGGCCTCGATCGGGTTGCGCACCACCGTGCGGATCAGCCGAACCGGCCCGAGCGGCCGCGCGGGCGGGACGATCCGCGCCTCCGGCGGGGCCGGGCGGAGGTGGGTCGGGTGCGCGTTCATGGCTCGCCTGGGTTTCGACCGGAATGCTTGAGCGCGGGCGCTTCGGGCGCGAGCGCGGGCTGCGCCATCGTCCTACTCCATCTGGGCGCTGGCGTGGCCGAATTCCGCCCCGGGGCAACGCCCGCCGGCCGCGGCGCGTTGGCGGACGGGGCCGCCCCGCCCTGGAGAGCCGCCATGCAGGACGCCTTCGACCGGTCGACCCTGGACCGCCTGATCGACCTCGGGCGCCGCCAGGGAGAGCTGACCTCCGAGGACCTGCGCCGGGCGCTGCCGGTGGCGCGGATGAGCCCCGAGGCCATCGCCCTCGTGCTGATCGAGCTGGAGGAGGCCGGGATCGTCGTCGAGCCGGACGAGGACCTGCTGGAGCCGGGCCGCGCGCTCCCGTCCCTGCCGCCGGGCGCGGCCCTGCGCGACCGGGAGCCGAGCCCGCCTCCGCCGCCGCCGCCCCGGGCGGGCGCGCCGGCGACGCCGGGG
>NZ_QOWC01000117.1 GCF_003574465.1 Methylobacterium crusticola | reverse complement strand
TCCGGCCGCCGTCACGCCTCCCCCGGCCGCCGCGACCCCGGCGCCGACGACCAGCCTGTCTCTGCTCGGAATAAACCTGGCAGGAGCGGAATTCTCGGGGGACAAAACGCACGGTGTCGTCGGTACGGATTACGCGTATCCGACTCACGCCGAGGTCGACTACTCCGTAAGCAAGGGGCTCAATGTCATCCGTCTGCCATTCTTGTGGGAGCGGCTGCAGCCGACCCAGGGCGGTGCTCTCAGTAAAACCGAACTTAGTTACATCGATGACATCGTAGGCTACGCCACGTCCAAGGGCCTCAAAGTCGTGCTGGATCCGCACAATTACGGGTCCGGGTACGGCAACATCATCGGGAGCGCCGGAACTCCCAACAGTTCGTTCGCGGATTTCTGGGGCAAGCTGGCCGGCCACTTCGCCGGCAATTCCAACGTCATCTTCGGCCTGATGAACGAGCCGTACAAGCAGGACGCGACACAGTGGCTCGGCTCTGCCAACGCGGCGATCCAGGCAATCAGAGGTGCCGGCGCGACCAGCCAGGAAATCCTGGTGCCCGGCGCGTACTGGGACGGAGCCCATAGCTGGGTGAATACCGACAACGATACCGTGATCGGAAACGGCGTCGTCGACCCGGCACACAATTTCGCGTTCGAAGTCCACCAGTACCTGGACAGCGACAGCTCCGGCACGCATGGCGACGTCGTCTCGACGACGATCGGTGTCGAGCGACTGACGGCAATCACACAATGGGCTGAGAGCACCGACAGCAAGTTGTTCTTGGGAGAGTTTGGAGTGTCGCAAGACGCCACGAGCCTGAAGGCCATGGACAATATGCTGAGCTATATGAGCAAGCACGCGGATGTCTGGCAGGGCGGAACCTACTGGGCGGGCGGCCCGTGGTGGGGTGATTACATGTATTCGATCGAGCCGACGGGCCTGGGAACCAGCCATGTCACTGACAAGCCGCAAATGGGGATACTTGAACAGTATATCTGAACAAGGTTGACCATCTCGTGAGAAATCGATGGAGGCGTGCTTCGCTGAAAAAGCGGGCCGCCTCCATCAATCAGGTAAATCGCGGGGGGCATTGAAGCGGCCCTCGCTCAGGCGAATTCGTGCGGAAGCGTGATCGTCACCTCGATCGCCTCCCGCACGAGACCGGCGATCCTCTCAACCTGGATGGAGCGGTGCAGGAACCGCCACCCGTCGCTGGTGTCCAGGAGCACCGCGCCGATCGGGCGCTGCACCGCGTCGGTGTTGAGAAAAGTTGCGGTCACGGCATGGTTCGCATGAGCGAACCACGGGCGAGGCGCGCCGGCCTCACATCCCGCCACGCCTCTCCCGCCGGGACGGCGCTCAGGGGTCGATCCGCAGCGCCTCGACGAAGCCGCGGTTCTCCGTCGTGGCGCCGAACCGCACGCGGCCGAGCAGCCCGTCGAGGGCGGCCCGGACGGCCTCGGGAGGCGGGCGCCGCTTGCGCCGGTCGGTCAGGGTCAGCCCCGCCAGGCCCTGGTAGGCCACGACCGCGTCCCAGTGCGGCGGCGGCGCGTAGGTCCGCATGCAGCTCCTGGAATCCAGCTTCTTGTAGGTCCAGAAGGTCCAGCCGATGCCGTGGCGGTCGAGGATCTCCCGGTAGGCCCGCACCCATTCGTCCGTGTTCTCGCCGGCCTCGCCCATCAGGATCGGGACGTCGTGCGCCGCGCGGAAGCGCAGGTACTTCTCGAGCGCCCGCTCCTCGGGGGCCGCGACGTAGAAGTGGAACTCGTAGACCGCCTTGCGGTCGAGGGCGGTGTTCGCGAAGATGCTGAAGTCGCTCGCCGCGTTGATGCCGCTCAGGAACACGAGGTGGTTCGGGTCGACCGTGCGGATCGCCGCCACGACGGTCTCGTAGACGCGCACCAGCATCGGCGTGAAGGGGTCGTTCCCCTCCTGCTCGGGCAGGGGCTCGTTGAGGAGGTCGTACCCGATCACCGTCGGGACGTCGCGGTAATGCGCCGCGATCCGCCGCCAGACCTCGGCCGTGCGCCGGATGCAGGCCTCGTCGGTGAACAGGTGCGGGAAGCCGTAGGAATTGTCCATGTTGTGCCCGGACTGGCCGCAGGGCGCCGCGTGCATGTCGAGGATGACGAGGAGGCCCTCCCGGGCGCTCCACTCCACCAGGCGGTCGAGGAGCCGGAACCCGTCCTCGACCCAGACGTCCGGATACTCCTCCGGGGTGAACTGGCGGTAGTCGAACGGCACCCGCAGCACGTTCATGCCGGCCTGGCGGATGAAGCGGAGGTCGTCCTGCGTCACGAAGGCCTCGGCCCAGGCCCGCCAGAACGCGGTGTCGGCCTCCGGGCCGGCGAGCTCCTTGATCACCTGCCGGATCTGCCAGGGCGCGGTCGCGTCCCGGAAGCCGAACATGTAGCCCTCCGGCACGAGCCAGTTGCCGAGGTTGATGCCCCGCAGCCGCAGGGGCGCGCCGTCCGGGGCGACGATCTCGGCGCCCCGGGTCGACACGAAGCCGGGCGCCGGCTCGCCGGCCGGTGCGGCCCGGGTGCCCGCCGCCAGGATGAGGGCCAGCATCGTTGCGGCGACGAGTGTTCGCATGGGAGCGGCAATTCCGTGAGAGCGTCCGCGGCGCGCGCTGCCGAAGGCCGCGCCGGAGCGCGAGGCGGCCTCGAGGAGAGGGCGGAGGACGGGGCGCGGTTTCAAGGTCTCACGCGTCGGGGGTCGTACGCGCCGGGGAGGCCGCGCGACCGCGCATCCGCCGGGCCACGCCGCGTGCGAGCTCGCGCCGCACCGCCGGCGAGCGGGCGAGCAGGTCGATGAGCTTGCGGATGTCGCCGGTGCGCCGCGCGAAGTGGAAGTCGCTCACGGGCGCGATGGCGCGCAGGTGGTCGATCCTGTGCTGGACGCTCGCGCTCTCCTCCGGCGTCAGCCGTGCCGCGTGCGCCTCGCGCAAGCGCGCCAGCGCGGCCGCGACGGCGACGTCGTACGGCTTGCTGTGGGAGTAGGGCGAACTGCGGCCGCTGGACCCGACCTGCATCGTGTAGACGTAGTAGCCCTCGCGGGTCGCCGTCGCGCCCCCGCTCACGATCAGCAGCTCCAGGAAGAAGAGCAGGTCCTCGCTCGTCCTCAGCGTCTCGTCGAAGCGCAGGCCGGCCTCGGAGACGAGCGCGCGGCGGAAGACCGGCTTGAGGTAGCCGTAGTTGATGCAGCTGCCCGGCGCCGTCATGGCGACCATGTCCGAGACGCCGATCACCTCGGGCAGGCTGGGGAACAGCGGGCCGATCGTGCCGCCCGTGTGCGCGTCGAACCCGAGGAGGTTGTCGAACACCACGTCGGCCCGGTCGCCCGCGACGGCGAGCATCCGCTCCAGGCGCTCCGCCCGCCACGCGTCGTCGGCGTCGAGCAGGGCAAGCCAGGCGCCGGTCGCGGCCGAGAACCCCGCGTTGCGGGCGGCGGCGGGCCCTTTGTTGCCCCCGTCTTCAAGGAGCCTGACGCGGGAATCCCGGGCTGCGATCAGCCGCACCACGTCCCGGGTCGCGTCGCTCGAGCCGTCGTCGACGACGATCACCTCGAGCTCGGAATGGCTCTGCGCCAGGGCGCTGCTCAGCGCGCGCTCGATCGTCGCCGCCGCATTGAAGGCTGGCATAATAACGCTTACATGCTGAGGCGGCGGTCTCATGGGCTTCTCTCGGTTGTCATCGATCGGCGCGCACGTATCTTGCTGAAAGTCATGCGACAGGTGATCGAAAATTAAGGTCGTTCATTCGGTTTTCCTGCGGTATGACTGTGTTCTCGACTGAAAGAGCGTGTTCCTGAGCGACGCGCTCAGCGCGGGCCGCGCACGGCCCGGACCCGGTCAGCAACCCGCCTCGGAGCATCTGCCTTGCGCATCCTCGTCGTCGACCCGCTGCTGTACACTCTGCCCTACGACTCCAGCCTCTGCACGGGTCTCGCGGAGGAGGGGCACGAGGTCTTCCTCGCGTCGCGGCCGCTGCGTCCCGGCGAGCGGCTGCCCGCCGCGGGCGTGACCCACCTGCCGCTGGCCATCAACGACATCTTCGCGCCGCTGCCCCGAAAGATCGTGCCGCACCGCGTCACGGTGTTCCTGCGCCACGTCCGCTACGGGCTTCACCTGCAGCAGATCGTCGACCACGTGACCCGGCTCAAGCCCGACGTCGTCCACGTCCAGTGGCCGGTCGTGCCGCTCGCCGACCGGATCCTGTTCCGGCGCCTCCGGCGTCACGCGCCCTGCGTGCTGACCGTGCACGACACGCGGCCCTCGAACGGGGACCGCGTGCCGCTCCTCCTGCGAGCGGGCGCCTCCCGGGTGTCCGATGGCGCCGACGCGGTCATCGTCCACACGGCGCTCGGCGCGCGCGAACTCACCCAGCAGGGCGTAGACCCGGGCCGGATCCATCAGATCGGGCACGGCCTGCTCTCGCCGGTGTCGCTCTCGTCGGTGCCGGTCGATCCGCCGGATCCGTCCAAGCCCACGGTCGACTTCCTGCTCTTCGGGATCATGAAGCCTTACAAGGGGCTCGACATCCTGATCGAGGCCGCCGCGCTGATGCCGGACGCGGTCGGGCGCCGCTGCCGCTTCGTCATCGCCGGCCGGCCCGCCATGCCGCTCGACGGGTTGAAGCAACGGGCCAGGGACCTCGGGGTCGCGTCCCGGTTCGTCTTCGACGAGCGCCACATCCCCGATGAGGAACTGGCGCGGATCCTGACCGACGCGGACGTGTTCGTGTTTCCCTACCGGCAGATCGAAGCGAGCGGCGTCCTGATGCTCGCCCTCCCGTTCGGCCGTCCGATCCTGGCCTCCGGCCTCGGCGCCTTCGCGGCCTTGCTGGAGCACGGCCGCAGCGGCCTTCTCGTGCAGCCGGAGGACCCGCGCGCGCTCGCGGATGCGATGACGGAGCTCGCGCAGAACCCCGCGCTGCGGCTGGCGCTCGGGGATGCGGCGCGCGCCCGGATCGCGGCGGTGCCGAGCTGGACGACCATCGCGCGGGACACCGTCGCCCTCTACGAGCGGACGGTCGTGGCGCGGCACGCTCAGGCGAGCGCCGCGTAGTTCGTGTTGTACATGATGCAATCCATCTCGACCAAGGTCGGGAAGTGGCCCTCGTTGTTGGGCACGAGCGCGCTGAGGGCGAAGCCGGCGCGCTCGTAGGCCGTGATGGCGTCGCGGAAATCGACCGACGTATCGTACAGCTTGCGGATCGCCAGCTCGCTCTGAAGCCCGACGAAGCCCCGCAGGTCGTCGCCCGCCCCCCGCACCACGGCGAGGTCGTGCCCCTGGGTGTCCATCTTGAGGTAGGGGCGCGCGAACTTCAGCCGCTTCCGGTATGTCTCCAGCATGGCCTTCACGGTCGACAGCTTCACGGTGATGCTCTGAGCGACGTGGTTCGTCGCTTCGAACAACCGGACTTCATCGTGTTTCGGGTTTCCCAGGGAGCTGAACTGCGTGTCGGCCATGATGTTGAAGGTGCGGGCACCCACCTCGTCCGCGAGGGCGAACTCCTCGACGAACCACAGATCGTCGGCCGCCGCCTTGGCCCGCAGCCGCGCCGCGACGTCGGGGATGGGCTCGAAGGACAAGATCGGGCCGCGATAGCCGACCTTGCGGCGCAGAATGTCGGCGAACTGTCCCTCATTGGCCCCGACGTCGAACACGCAGTCGACGTCGAAATGCGCGAAGAACGCCTTCAGGTGCTCCCGCTCCGGAACGGCCCACAGGCTGCCGCGGGGGATGATGTGGGTTCCGGTGATCCGCTCGGCTTGCCGTACGAGCGTGCTGCGTACGCGTCGCGTCAGGTGATTTACCATGGGACGTGCTCCAGTTCCGGTGCGCTCCACGTGAGGCGAATGCCGCCGCCTCAGACATCGGAAGCCGTCCCCGTCCCGACCCAAGGCGGGGGCGGCTCTCGGGCGAGGTTCGCGCCCGATGCTCCTCTCCCCGGCCATCGCTCACGCCGGCGCGATCACGCGCAGGCTCGCGAGGGCGGCCGAGCGCAGCGGCACCGGAAGGCTGCGGAGCGCCTCCCGCATGCGGTGCAGATCGGCCGTCGGGAGAGGCTTGAGGACGCGCAGGGCCGCCGCGTAGACGAGCGCGCCCATCACGATCGCGAGCACCAGCCCGGGAACGCCGGACGAGACCGTCGCCACCATGCGGGCCGCGACCGCGCAGAGCAGGGCTGCCAGGAACATGCGCGCGAGATCGGCGGCCGGCAACACGCAGCCGAGGGCCCGCCATGCGTAACAGACGATGGTGGCCGACACGAGGGTCTGGATCACCGCCCTCGACCCCGCGGCCCCGAGCAGGCCCGCCGCCGGCACCACCGTGAGGCCGGCGACGATCGACAGGATCGCCCCGACGAGCCCGGACCCCAGGATGAAGCGCGTCCGCTCCATCGCGAACAGGTAGGAATACGCGATGGTGGCGATCGTCACGAGGCTCGCGGACCCGACCAGGATCGTGGCCGCGGTGATTGCGGAATCGAATGCCGGGCCGAACAGCAGCGGGAGCAGGAGCGGCATGATCCCCGCCGTTCCGAGGCAGAGCGGGAACACGATCAGGGCCAGGAGGCGCACGCTGGCCGGGTAGAGGTTCTGGCGGCGCTCGGCGTGATCCGCCCCGGAATGCTCCGAGAGGTGCGACAGGAGCGCGCCGGTCAGCAGCAGCGGCCCCTGGGTGGCGAGGTTGGAAAGCGTCAGGCTCACGGTGAACAATCCGACCGCGTGGCTGCCGAAGCTCCGCTCGAGGAAGATCACCTCCATGCGCGACCACAGGAAGGCCGTGACGAGGTGGCTCACCCACGATTCGAGGGCGTAGCGCCTCACTCGGTCCCGCAGCGCCGGGGAAACGGCGCTCCCCGCCCGCGGCAGCCGCACGATGGCGACCATCACTACGGCGGAACCGATCACCGAGCTCGCGATGGCGCCGCCGGCGCCGAAGGTGACGACCCCCACGCCCGTCGCGACGATCTGCACCCCGGCGGAGAGCAGGGCGAGGCGGGCAAGCGCCGCGAAGTCCTGCACGCCGCGCAGGTAGCTGTTCACGAAGCTCGCGAGGGATTGCGAGAGGCAGGCCAGCCCGCAGAGGAGCCAGAACAGCGGCGAGGACCGGAAGCTGCCCGGGCCGATCTGCCACGCGTCGCCCGCCGGGTGGGCGACCGCGAGCCAGGCGGCGTAGGCGAAGAAGCCTCCGGCCACGCACGCGCTCACGAGGACGTAGGGCCGCAGAAGCGCGGCCGAAAGGCCGTCCGCGTCGAGGGTCGAGCGGGCGCGAAGCTCCGGCAGGAAGCGCGTGAGGCTGCCGGGAATCCCGAGATCCGCCACCATGACCGACATGGTGATCGCCCAGACCGCGAACCCGACGACGCCCGACCCCTCCACACCGAGCAGGCGCGCGACCAGGATGCTGCTCGCGAACCCGGCGACCGTGACGGCCACCCCCGCGATGGCATTGATCAGCGACTTGCGAACCAGTGTACCTGCCATCTCATCTCCTTAGCAGGTTTCGGACCGGCGCATCGCGCCGCTGTGCCGAAAACCCGCGCCACCTCAAAGATCCGAGCGGACGACGCGGCGGCTCACTTGCGCAACTTCGCTCGGTGTTCGTCCCGGAAAACCTGGAAACCGACTCCCGGTCCAGGCGGGCGCCGCCGCGGGACCTTGCCGCCCGGTCAGCGGGCGGAGCCGGCCGGCCGCACGCGATCACGCCGCGGCTCGCCCGGGCGCCCCACGGGTCGGCGGTCCCGGACCGGCCGGGCGCCGCCTTTGGCAGCCGGCGCGGGGCCGCGCCCGACGGCTACATGTAGCTCCTGAGGAGCGCCATCTGCGGCCGGTCGCCCTCCTTCGTCGGCTCGATGCTGAAGGCGTAGTCGCCCCACCAGGGCCCGCCGGACCAGTAGGCGTAGGCCTGCCAGACGTCGCTGTTGCCGGTCAGGCTCGCCATCAGGGCCCGGGCCTCGGTCTCGCCCGCCGGCAGCGCGAAGCCGAACTCGCCCAGGAAGGCCCGGGCCTTGCGCTCGCGGGCCCAGGCCGTGAAGGCCTCGAGCCGGGTGGCGCCGGCGCCCGGAGCGTAGTCCTGGAGGTTCGAGCCCGAGCTGTTCCGGTCGAGGTACTGGTGGACCTCGAACATGAAGTTGGGGTCGGAGAAGCTCTCGAACGCCTTGGCGTTGCCGTCCGAGACCCAGGAATGGGCGCCGTCCCAGCCCGCGCCCGGGATCATCAGGAGCTGCGTCGAGCCGCGGTCGCGGACGGCCTTGACGACGTCGTCCACCACCGGGCGCCACGCGGCCGGCGAGAACGCCACCGGCTCGTTCATCAGCCCGTAGGCGACCGCGGGCTCGTCCTTGAACAGGGCGACGAGGCGCCCCCAGAAATCCACGAGGTCGCGCGCCTCGATCGGCCGGTCGCCGCGCTTGCCGAAATTGTGCGCGTCGAGGACGATGCGCAGCCCCGCGGCCCGCGCCGCCCGGACGCAGCGCGACAGCTCGGCGGCGTCCCGCGCCGCGAGCGCGCCGAAGGGGGTGGGCTGCACGCGCTCGATCTTGAAGGGCAGGCGGACGAGCTTCATGCCGCGCCCGGCGTAGTAGGCGAAGCTCGCATCGTCCGGGTAGATGTAGCCCTGGCCGAGCGGCCGGCCGAGGTCGCCGAACTCGCCGCCCGACAGGTTCACGCCCGGATACGCGATGGTCCCGGCGCGCGCCTCGCCCGCCGGCGCCCGGCCCGCGAGGGCGAGGCTGCCCGCGAGGCCGGCGAGGAAGCCGCCCCGGGTGAGCGTCGACGTCCCCCGGGACCGCGGACGGGTGTCAGAGCGCATTGGGATCCTTCACCAGGGCGATCGGCGTGCGCATCATGATCGCGAGGTCGAGGAGGAGCGACCAGCGCCGGATGTAGGCCCGGTCGCGGGCGATCCGCCGGGCGATCTTGTCGTGGGTGTCGGTGGGCCCGCGGTAGCCGCTGATCTGCGCGAGGCCGGTGAGCCCGGGGCGCACGAGGAAGCGGTCGTCGTAGTCCCGCACCGCCTGCGCGTAGGCGTCGTCCATGGCGATGGCGTGCGGCCGCGGGCCGACGAGCGACATGTCGCCGATCAGCACGTTGAGGAGCTGGGGCATCTCGTCGAGGCTCGAGCGGCGCAGGAAGCGCCCGATGCGCGTCACGCGGGCGTCGTTGACGACCGCCTGCTGGAACGCGCCCGTGGATTCGAGCACCGTCATGGTGCGGAACTTCAGGATCAGGAAGGTGCGCTGCCCGACGCCGTAGCGCCGCTGGCGGAAGAACACCGGGCCGCGGCTCTCCGCCTTGATCAGGAGCGCCACGACGGCGAAGACCGGCAGCAGGAACAGGAGCGCGACCGCCGCGATCGCGAGGTCCGTCGCCCGCTTGGTCACCGCGAGGTTGATCGTCGCGGCGCGCCGGTCGAGCGGCCGCTCGGACGGCGCGACCCGCGGATGGGCCGGCACGCCGGCGCCCTGGACGGGCCGTCCGCGGTACTCGAAATCGACTGCGATCCCCCGTGGCATTGTTCGGCTCTCCTTGTTGCTCTGCGAACGGGCGGCATCCGGCGCTGGGGGCGCCGGGCCCGGGCTCGTGTCGCGAGTGGGGACCCGCGCGGGGTGAGGGGGGCTGGAGGGAGGGGGGCTGGAGGAGAGGGTGGAGGAGGCAGGGCCGCGGGCGGCACCCGGAGCCTCACGGCTCCGGCCTGCCCGGGACCCCGGGCACCGGCCCGGGGCTCAGCGGCCATAGACGTCCTCGACCCGGATGATGTCGTCCTCGCCGGTGTAGCTGCCGACCTGGACCTCGATCAACTCGAGGGGGATCTTGCCCGGGTTGACGAGCCGGTGCATCGACCCGATCGGCAGGTAGATCGCCTCGTTCTCGTGCACGAGGCTGACGTCGTCGTTCACCGTCACCTGGGCGGTGCCCTTGACGACGATCCAGTGCTCGGCCCGGTGGTAGTGCTTCTGGAGCGAGAGGCGCCCCTCCGGCTTGACCATGATGCGCTTCACCTGGAAGCGGGTGCCGATGTCGATGCGCTGGTACCAGCCCCAGGGCCGGTACATCCGCCGGTGCTCGTCGGCCTCCGCGTGGCCCTCGCGGCGCAGCTGCGTCACGAGGTCCTTCACCTCGGCCGAGCGGGCCCGGGAGGTCACCAGGATCGCGTCGGGCGTCGTCACCACCACGACGTCCTCGAGGCCGACCACCGCCGTCAGGATCTCGCCGTCGCTGTGGACGAGGCTGTTGCGGGTGCCCGCGAGGGCGGCGCGGCCGCGCACGACGTTGCCGTCGGGATCGCGGGGCGAGACCGCCCAGAGGGCGTTCCAGGACCCGACGTCGGACCACGGGAAGGCGACCGGGAGCACGCCCGCCCGGCTCGTGCGCTCCATCAGCGCGTAGTCGATGGAGATCTTCGGCGCGGCGGCGAAGGCCGCCGGGTCGAGGCGCACGAAGTCGAGGTCCTTCGTGGCGCCCTCGAGGGCGGCCTTGGCGGCGGCCGACACCTCGGGGGCGTGGGCGGCGAGCTCCTGGATCAGGGTGTCGGCCCGGAACAGGAAGTAGCCGCTGTTCCAGAGCGCGCCCTTCGCGACGAGGCCGGCGGCCCGCTCGGCGTCCGGCTTCTCGAGGAAGCGCTCGACGTGGCAGGCGCCGTGCTCGCCCGCCGCGCCGGGCAGGCGCGCGCCGGTCTGGATGTAGCCGTACTCGGTGGCCGGGCCCGTGGGCCTGATCCCGAGGGTCATGATGTGGCCGGCCGCGGCCCCGCTCGCGGCCGCCCGGCAGGCGGCCACGAAGGCGTCCGCGTCGCCGATCACGTGGTCGGCCGCGAGGATCAGCACGACCGTGTCGGGTCCCTGCTCGGCCGCGCGGTGGGCCGCCACGGCGACCGCCGCCGCGGAGTCGCGCCGCTCCGGCTCGAGCACGATGTCGGCCGCGATCCCGGCCTGCTGCACCTGCTCGGCGACGATGAAGCGGGCGTCGCTCGCCGTGATGACGACCGGCCGCTCGAAGACGGCGGGATCCGCGACCCGCTCCAGGGTGCGCCGGAACGTCGAGGGCTCGCCGTCCACGAGGGAGATGAACTGCTTCGGCATGCTGTCGCGGGAGGCCGGCCACAGCCGCGTCCCTGCCCCGCCGCACATGATCACGGGAAGTATCCGCTTCTCCAGATCAGGCATCATTGCTTGCTTTCATCCCATTCATGCCGTCGAGCGTGATGTCGCTGCCCGGCCTGACGACGTCGGCACCGACGAGCCAGAGGAAGCGCCACGAATCGACGAAGTAGCGCCGGAAGAGCCGGCGCGGCTCGTGGGCCACGCGCCAAGCCCATTCGAGGCCGGCATGCTGGATCGCCGGCGGCGCCCGGCGCTTGGTGCCGACGAAGAACTCGAGCGCGGCGCCGACGCTCAGCACGTAGCAGTCGCTCAGGACGGTGCGGTAGCGGTCGATCCAGATCTCGGATTTCGGCGAGCCGACGCCGACGAAGAGGTGCGTCGCCCGGTGCGCCCGGATCGCCTCGGCGAGCCCGTCCGAGTAGGCCTGGTCGGTCTCGAACCCGTGCGGGGGCACCCGGAAGGCCAGGCTCTCCGGCGCGAAGCCGCGCCGCACGAGATCCTGCTCGATGAGGCCCGCGGTCTCCTGCGTCGTCGCGACGAAGAAGCAGCGGTGGCGCTCGGGCGAGAGGCTCGTCATGACCCGGGCGAACAGGTCGGCCCCGGTGAGGCGGGCCGGGACGGCGGCGCCGCGCAGCCGGGCGTAGAGGTAGACGGGCATCCCGTCGGCCGTCACCGCCCAGGCGCGCCCGTAGGCCTGGCGGAAGGCGGTGCTGCGCGAGAGCTGGACGATGTGGTCGAGGTTGGCGGTCGCGATCACCCGCGGCCCGGCGCCGCGGGGCACGGCCGGGCCGACGATGCGCGCGGCGAGCTCCTGCTCCCCGAGGGGCGTGAACCGCAGCCCGAAGGCCGGCCGCGGCTGGCGCGGGGCCGCGGCGGGCGCCCCGCGGCCGAGCCGGGGCGCTCCCGCCGGGCTCAGGTAGCCGCGCGCCGTCCCGGCCGCCCAGGCGTAGCGCTGGCGGGCGTCGACGGTCCGGCCCGCGAGGAGGCAGAGGGTGCCGCGGCCGACCGCCCGCGCGAGTCGCCCGGCCACGAAGCCGGCCGGGAAGCCGTGGAGCCGCAGCACCCGGCCGAAGCCCGGCGCGTAGCGGCGCGCCCGCGTCGCCGCGGCGGCCGGGTCCCCGTCCGTGCGCGCGTGGCGGACGATGAGCCCGCGCTCGAAGCGCCCGCCGCCGCCGGCCGCGAGGCAGCGCAGGATGAAGTCGCTCTCCTCGCCGGACTGGTAGGGCGTGGCGGCGCCGACGCCCAGCGCCTCGTCGAACCCGCCGACCCGCGAGGCCAGGGTGCGGCGCACGAACAGCCCGTTCGAGTTGCCGGCGAGGAAGACGTTCGCGCGCGTGATCTCGCCCGAGACCGGCAGGTGGCGGCTCACGGAATCCGCGCCCTCGGCGTCGGCGGTGCGGCCGGTGACGAGGTCGTGGCGGCCGTCGCGGCCGAACAGCCGCGAGACGGTCTCGACGACGCCGGGATCGTACCAGCAATCGTCGTCCGGGAAGCCGACGACGTCGCCGCGGGCGATGGTGAGGCCGAGGTTGCGCGCCCGGGACAGGCCGCGCGCGTCGGCGAGATCGACGAGGTGGACGAGGGGCAGGTCCTGGTAGCGCGCGAGGAGCGGGTGCAGGTAGCCGGCCGGGTTCTGGTCGACCACCAGGATCTCGAGGGGCCGCCGGGTCTGGGCCCGCAGGGATTCGAGCAGCCGTTCCAGGGTGTCGCGCCGGCCGAGCGTGCAGACGATGAGCGACAGGCTCGCGGGAGCGGCCGCCGCGGCCGTTGCCGGCGCTGGCGTCGCCGCGGCGGCCATCGCGGCCGCGCCCGCGGTGCGGCCCTCGTCCGGGTGCTGGTGCTGCATGTGCGCGACTTCTCCCGTGAATCCGTGCGCCCGAGGGCGCGGCGCGTCCGACGTCATCGGAGCGCGGGCGCGGCCGCGCCCGCGGCCTCGCCCTGTGGGGCGGCGAGCCGCGCGAGCGCCTCGCGGTAGCTGTGGCGGCGCAGGTGCCCGACGAGCGCGTCCCTGAGGGCGGCGGCCTTGGCCCGCGCCGCGTCGCGCTCGTCGCGCACCCGGCGGAGCTGGTGGGCGGCGTGCGCCACGCTCGGCTCCGCCCAGCGCGCCTCGCCCAGGCCCGCGTAGGCGGGGTGGGGATCGTGGAAGGGCACCAGGGTGTAGTCGACCGGGTAGCACAGGGCCGGGAGGCAGAAATCGGTGTTGCCCGACCAGTTCGTCGCCACCACCGGCACGCCGCACAGGATGGCCTCCGCCAGGGTGAGGCCGAACCCCTCGGAGCGGTGCAGGGACAGGTAGGCTTCCGCCGAGGCGACGAGCTCCTGCACCTGCTCCCGCGTCCAGACCTCGTCGATCAGGCGCACGTTCGGCAGGCCCTGGATCTCGGCCAGGATCTGGCTCCGCTCCGCCGGGTAGCGCGCCCCGTCGCCGACCTTGAGGATCAGCTCGGCGCCCTCGTCCTCCCCGAAGGCGGCGCGGAACGCCTGCACCAGGGCGGTCGGGTTCTTGCGCCGGTAGGACGAGCCGAAGTTGAAGATGCTGAGGACCCGGAAGCGCTCCGCGCGCGTGGCGGCGGGCGCCGGTCCCGCCGCGTCGACGGGGTGGGGCACGACGAGCACCGGCTTGTCGGTGTAGGCGCGCAGGGCCGCCTGGCAGAACCGGCTCGGGACCAGCACGGCGTCGACGAACCGGATCGCCGAGACCCACTCGGCCGGCAGCGTCTCGAGCTCCCAGGCCCAGTAGCCGATGCTGTAGGTCCTGGCGTGGCGCAGGAGGCCGGCCCGCAGGATGCTCGGCAGGAGCATCGGCGGATTGAGGTGGTAGAGGGCGACGTCCGCCCCCGCATCCGCCGCGCCGGCCGGGAAGGGGACGCCGTCGTCGCTGTCGAACAGCCCGGCGACGTTCACCCCCGACACGCGGCAGCCGTCCTCCGCGAGGGTGCGGGAGCACAGGCGCGCCGACTCGCCGAGGCCCGAGGCGGACGAGAGCAGGCCGACGACCCGCATCCGCGAGGCCGGATGCGGGAAGGCGTGGGCGGCCTCCGGCAGGATGCGCGGCAGGACGTGGCGCCGGACCGAGCGGGCGAGGGGGCGCGCGGCACGGCGCGCCGTCCGCAGCAGGGCGGCGGCCGGCCTCATCGCGGTCGGGTTCATGCCGGCAGCTCCAGCACCCGGGTGCGGCGCACCATCCGGCGGATCCGGCGCCGCGGCGCGAGCTTCGACCGGTTGAGGACGACGCCGACGACGCGGTCCACGAGGGCCGGGCAGGTCGCGAAGGCGCTCTCGACGTCGTCGAGGGTCGTGCGGCCCGAGGCGACCGTCAGGATGAAGGCGTCCGCGACGTCCTCGATCGCCCGGGCGTCGACCGAGCACAGCACGGCCGGGATCGTGACGATGACGTAGTCGTAGGAGCCGCGGGCGGCCGAGAACAGCCGCCGCATCCCGGGAGAGGCCAGGATCTCCGCCGGGTGGGAGGGCGCCGTCCCGACGAAGCCCGGCAGCAGGTCGAAGCCGAGCTCGGTCCGGACGACGCAATCCTCGAGCTCGCGCTGCTCGGCCACCACGGTGGCGATGCCGAGGCCGCCGGCCCCGAGGGTCCGGGCGAACCGGTCGTCGTGCAGGTTGGCGTCGACGACGAGGACCCGCGCCCGCATCTCGGTGGCGAGGGCCGCGAGGTTCATGGCGACCGTCGCCTTGCCCTCGTGCTCCAGCGCCGAGACGATGCCGACGACGCGGCAGCGCTCGCGCCCGATCGCCTGGTCGAGCACCACCTTGGCCGAGCGCAGCGTCTCGAGGGCGACCGGGGAGGTGCCCTTGCCGGCGATGAGCAGCGGGACCGGGAGGGCGAGCCGCCGGCGCCAGCGGCGCAGCGAGAAGCGGCCCGCCGGCGCGGGCGGGAGCGGCCCGAGGAAGCTCAGGCCGAGATCGCGGGTGATCTGGTCGGGCCAGCGGATGCGGCGGTCGAACATCTCCCGCACGAACACGCCGGCGATCCCCGCGACGGCGCCGCCCACGGCCGCGAGCAGCAGCACGAGGGTGGTCTTGGGCGAGCTCTTGGACAGGGGCGGGGAGGCCGCCGTCACGATCCGGGCCTCCGTCACGGGCATCGCCTGCTGCTGGAGGAACGAGCTCACCCGCGTCACCCGGTTCTGGAGCGACTCGTAGGTGCTGCGCGCGGCCTGGGCGGCGCGGTCGAGCTGCTCCTCCCGCAGGGTCTCCGGCGCGGTCCGGATGCGGGCGGCGAGGTCCTCGGCCTGGCGGTCGAGGAGGTTGACCCGCAGCTCCGCGGCGCCGGCCGTGCGCCGGCGCGCCTCGTCGAGCTGCCTCAAGTGCTGGCGCAGGGCATCGCGGGCGGCCTTGCCGGCCGCATCGGCCTTGGCGGCCGCATCGGTCTTCTGGCCATCGCCAGGAAAGCCCTGGCTCCGCAGCGGCGCGGCGAGGCGATCGGTCTCGGGATCGCCCAGGCTGTCGAGCAGCGCCAGCGTCGTCGGGCTCACGCCGTCGTCGAGGGCCCGGACCGCCGACGCGACGGCCGGGAGGGCGCTGCGGGCTCGGTTCAGTTCGGCGACGGCGGACCGGCGCGCCGCGTCGAGGGCCTCCGCCTCACGGGTCAGGCCGGCGTCGCCCTCGCCCGTCTTGCGGCTCGCCCGGAAGGCCTTGAGCGCCCGGTCGGCGGCGTCCGCCTTCTCCTGGACCTCCTTCAGGCGCTGCTGCATCCAGTCGGTGGTGCGCTGGCTCGCCTCCATCCGGCTGCTGAGCTGGTCCTGGATGTAGGCCTCCGCCACCCCGTTGGCGATCGCCGCCGCATTCCTGGGGTTCTGGGTCGTGACCTTGATCTCGGCCAGGAAGCTGCGGCCCGAGCGCGTGATCTTCACCTTCTGGGTGAGGCTGCCGACCGCCACCTGGCGCATGTCCGGCGGCCCGGACACCGACGCTCCGGTGCCGAGGAGCGCGAGCAGCCGCGCGAGCGGGCCCGGCCCCGAGCCGATGAATTCCGGGTTCCGGTCGAGGCCCAGGCGGTCGACGACGTCGAGGGCGATCTTGTCGGACTTGAGGATCTCGATCTGGCTGTCGACCACCGCGGGGTCGACGGTCGGCTCGGAGCTGATCTGCGCCGGGGACGGCGGCGTCATCTTGGTGTCGATGACCAGGATCGCCGTCGACGTGAACATAGGCGTGGCGGTGGCCACGTAGGCGACCGCCGCCAGGATGCACAGCGTCATGAGCCCGAGCGCGAGCACCCGACGGCGTCGGATCGCGTCGAGGATCGCCGCGACGTCGCCGCGGCCACGCACCTCCGAACCCGGGAGGCCAGCATTCACGTGCAAGCGAAGCTGATTGGGCTTGAAATTCATGGCGGCCTTCACGTTCGCGTGGACGGTCGGTTCCAATCCATGCCCTACGGGATCCTCACCACGAGATCGTCTTCTTATTGAATAGAGCGCCCCGTCAGGCGCATACGCCGAACGTCTCTCCTGGCCTCTGCTTTTTTGCCTGGGAGGCAGTGATCGGCGTCTTGAACGAGTGCCGCCTGTCGTCGCTTGAACAACAACAAAACGACCCTCGGCACAACCCGCCGATGGTGCGGTTTCGGCTGAACAGCCGAGCTTGGGCGGGGGGTTCCACGCTGTCGCAGGAATTTTATGGAACCATTTCGCGGCATGCGGTCCAGGCTCCCTGGCGAACGGCGAAGCCTCGTTTTCGCTGCACTGCGAAGAGGTTGCCCGACGGACTCGATTGCGTGCGTTGGAATTGACGTCGTCGGTGACGCGCGGAACGGTCGCCGACGGCCCCTCGAGACTCCCTGACGGCAATGCGTAAGACGCATATCAGGATGTAATTCATTGCATGGCTGAGACGGGCCCGGCCTGGAGCCATGCTCCACCCGAGTATCCTGAGAGCTGGGCCGTAAGTGGGGTATACGCGTCGAATACTGGCGGCTATGTTCATCTCATATGTTATTGAATCAGTCGTGGTGGTGGTATTCTGATTTTGTGATATAAACATAGGTTACTAGCAGGTGGCGAGTGTCAGCTCCTACCCCTTTCGGGTTAGAACGTTGTGCATAGTGGGTATGCTCAATGTGCATAGGTAGAGGCTACCTCCGGTTGCGTCTGCCAGGGTTGCCGCGGCTGATGGCATCTATTTTGCTAAGCTCTTACGGGAGACGAGGATTGATCCCTGCCTCGAGCGTTTGGCACCAGCTTAGGTTGAGGTGCCGCCGCGGCGTCGTCGCCCGGTCCGGAGCCCGTGGCCGGGTTGCGGGAACGGCCGCGAGAGAGCATGTGCAGCAAGACGGGAACGCAATCGGGGTGGGCGGATTAGAGTCGGTTGGGCGTCGCCCGGGCCGGGTCGCCGCTCCTCCCGCTTCTGAGCGCGCTCCCCGCCGTCCCGGGCCTCCCGGCACCGCCGCCGCGCGCCGTCCGGGCGCAGGGTCGCGACGGGGGCCCGACATCGATTTCGAGCCGGCCGGACGCGGGCTCACGCGGGCCGAGGGCCGGCGCACAGAGGAGACCTTCATGCACCACCGCCAACTGCCCGGCCCTGCGCGTCGAGGCCGGCTCGCGGGGCTTCTGCTCGCAGGTGCGGTGGTGGCTGCGACGGCCCAGCCCGCCTTCGCGGCCTACCGGATCGGCCCGGGGGACGTGCTGCAGGTCGAGGCCGCGGCCTTCCCCGAGCTGAAGACGAAGTCGGTGGTGAACGGGGACGGCGAGGTCTCGGTGCCCCTGGTCGGCCAGGTGAACGTCGGCGGTCTGAGCCTCGGCGATGCGCGCGCGAAGATCCAGTCGGTGCTCCCCACGAAGGAGTTCCGGCAGCGCACGCAGGACGGGCGCGAGTTTCCGGTCATCCTCTCGCCCTCGGAGATCAACGTCTCGATCCTCGAGTACCGGCCGATCTACCTGAGCGGGGACATCTCCAAGCCGGGCGAGCAGGTCTTCCGGCCTGGCCTCACGGTGCGTCAGAGCGTGTCCCTGGCGGGCGGATTCGACATCCTCCGCTTCAAGATGGACAACCCCTTCCTGCAGCTCTCCGACCTGCGCTCGGAGTACAACACGGCCTGGATCGATTACAGCCGCGAGCAGCAGCGCATGGCCCGCCTGCGGGCGGAGCTCGACGGGCAGCAGGGCGTCGACGGCAAGTCGCTGATCGACACGCCCGTCGCGTCCTCGCTGACGAAGGAATTGTCCGACGGCGAGCTCGCGATCCTCAAGACCCGCTACGCCGACCTCGTCAAGGAGAAGACCTACCTCACGGAGGCCGGCAGCAAGGAGGCCGCGCGCGCCAAGGTCCTGACCGAGCAGGAGGCGCGGGAGAAGGAGGGCGTGCAGTCCGACGCCGAGGATCTGAAGCGCTACCAGGAGCTCTTCGAGAAGGGCAACATCCCGATGCCCCGCCTCGTCGAGGCGCGCCGGTCGCTGCTGCTCTCCTCGACCCGGGCCCTGCAGACCACCGCCCTCCTGGCCCAGGTCGACCGCGAGAAGGGCGAACTCGGGCGGCGCCTCCAGCGCGTGGACGACAACCGGCGCCTCGAGATCCTGCGCGACATGCAGGACGCCAACGTCCGCCTCGCCTCGACCCGCGCGAAGCTCCAGGCCGTGAGCGAGAAGCTGCGCTACACCGGCATGGTCAAGTCGCAGCTCGTCCGCGGCATGGACAGCCAGCCCACCATCGCGATCTTCCGCAAGACCGGCGACCGCACGGCGCGGATCCAGGCGACCTACGACACCGAGCTGCAGCCCGGGGACGTGGTCGAGGTCGCCCTCCAGTCCGAGGAGCCGCCCGAGATCCCGACGCGCTAGAAAACCCCTGCCCCGCGGCGCACCCGCGGGACCGCCCCGGCAGGCGGGGGCAATGCCGGCCCGGGGCCGCGCCGGGCGGGCCCGGGCCGATGCCCGAACCCTCGGGGCGGATCGCCGCGGGGCGCCCGTCCCGCCGAAACCAGCTGAGCGGCCCGGGCTCCACGCCCCCGGCCCCGGAGACGACATGCCCGCACTCTCGGCGAATGGCGGCAGGCTCATCGCCCGGCAGAACCGGGCGATGGCCCGGCACGACCGGGCCATCGCTCGGCAGGACCGGGCGGAGCGGCGTGCCAGGTCCGACGTCCTCCTCGAGCACCTGCCGTTCCTGATCCTGCTCGGGGCGGTCTCGTTCAACGCGGTCCTGGCCCTCATCAACGGCAACGTCACCGGGCTCACGCCGAGCGTGGTGATCGCGGCCGAGATCATGCTGATCGGCGCCGCCCTGCTCGTCGCGGCGTCGCACTACCGCCCGTCCATGAACTTCGCGGTCGCGCTCATCGCGTGGCTGTTCCTGTTCATGATCCTGCGCTCGGTCGTCGTCGACCCGGCCACCAGCGTGAAGTACTTCCGCGACCTGCTGATCGCCCCGGCCTTCCTGATGCTCGGGCTCTGCACGCGCTCCAGGCACCTCAATCGCTACGTGCTGGTGATCCACACCGTGGTGTTCCTGATCGCGGTGCTGGAGGCCTTCGACGTGGACGGCTACTCCCGCCTGTTCCACGTGAAGGACTACTTCATCGCCACGCGCGGGCTGACGGACGCGGATTTCTGGAACACCGAGTCGGACCTGTTCGTCAGCGCGACGCGGCCCGACGCCCGCTTCCTCAGCATCGCCGACAGCTTCATGGACGCGCACCGCGTCTCGTCCATCTTCCTCGAGCCGGTCTCGCTCGGCGGCTACTGCGTCGTCATCTCGGCCTACATCTTCTCGCGCTGGGAGCGCCTGAGCCTGTCCTCCCGGGCCTACCTGCTCCTCACCAACCTGTTCCTGATGGTGGCCTGCGACGGGCGCCTCGCCTTCGTGTCCTTCGGCTGCATCGGGATCGTTTGCACCCTGTGGCGGCGGCTGCCGCGCCACGCCGCGCTGCTCTACCTCCCGGGCGTCCTCGCCCTCGCCTTCGTGTTCGTGATCGCCACCGGGCACGCGGGCGGCGGCGACGACTTCCCGGGCCGCATCGCCTGGACGGTCGACCTCCTGACCCAGTACGCCATCCCCGAGTTCCTCGGGATGTCAGAGGATTTCATGAGCAAGGCCGTGGACAGCGGCGTCGGCTACATCGTCACCACCCAGTCGCTCCTCGGCATCGCGTTCTTCTGGTGCTTCTGCGCCCTGTCCTCGAAGGAGGAGACCCGGTCGCAGATCCGCTTCGCCCACGCCCTCTGCCTCTACATCGCCTTCAACTCGCTGGTGAGCTACGGCTTCCTCAGCATCAAGACCGCGTCGCTGCTCTGGATGATCAAGGGCGTCCTGGAGAGCGAGCCCGGCTCCCTCGACCGGGCGCCGGCCGGGAGCCGGTCCTCGTGAGGGGAGCCTCAGCGCGCGGCGGCGACGGCGGCGAGGCGCTCGCCCAGGAACGCGACGACGCTCTCCCGGTCGTGCTCGGCCTGCAGGTTCCAGCGCTGGAGGTTGCGTTCGGCGAGGGCGCGGGCCTCGGCCTGCCAGTCGGGCCGGCGCAGGCGCCCGGCCACCGCCGCGACGGCGCCCCCCATGTCGTCGAGGTCGACGAGGAGGCCCGACTCGCCGAGAACCTCCCGGAAGACCGGCTTGTCGGGCGCCACCACCAGGAGGCCCGCGAACTGCATCTCCAGGAGCGGCAGGCCGAGGCCCTCGTCGTGGGAACTGCACAGGAACAGGTCGAACCGGCCGACGGCGCGCTTCGCCTCGTCGTCGTCGAGGAAGCCGAGCAGCCGGACGTGCGGCAGGCGCCCCAGGGCCTCGGCGTCGTCGCTCCAGCCGGTCCGGCCGATGATGTGCAGCTCGACCTCGCGGCCGAGCGCCCGGCCGAGCTCCTGGCACAGCCGGGCCGCCGCCAGGAAGTTCTTGCGCGGCTCGATCGTGCCCATGGCGCCGACGACGAGGGGCCGCTCCGGCGCCGCGGGCGCGTCGAGCCCGCTGCGCAGTCCGAACACGTTCCGGATCGGCGGCCGGTAGGGCAGGACCGTCGCGTCGGGCCGCACGTACCCGCCGAGGGCCGCCGCGGTCGCCATGGAGTTGACCAGGAAGTAGCGCAGCCGCGCCAGGGCGATCCGGAACGGCTGCGCCATGTAGAGCTTGGCCGACCGGTTGAGGTCCTGGCTGCGCGTGATCAGGAAGAGGTCGTGGACGTAGAAGATGCTCCGCTCCGGCACCGCCGCCAGCACGGGGGAGGGCGGATAGCCCGAGAACACCCAGAGGGTGCGGGGCCGCGCCAGGGCGGCGAGGGGCATCCCGACCATCTGGTTCGCCATCATCGAGAGGCGCGACCCGCGCGCCTCCCACCCGGTCACCGGCAGGGGATCGAGCGCCGTCTCGGAGAAGAGCTCGCGCGTGATGCGCTCGATGCCGGAGGAGCGCCGGCTCAGATGCGTTCGGTCGACGACGATGGCGGCCTTGGGGTGCATCACGCCTCTCTGGTTGCTGTGCTCGCGGGGGTGCGCGACCGACCGGCATCCCCTCCCGCGCCCGCCCGTCCGGGCGGCACCACGAAGCGGCGACCGCGCGCCGTCGTCAGCCGGGCAGGGGATCCTTGTCGATCGGCCGTATCGGCACTATAAAGGACTTACAAGCAAAAAATGCAAGAGCGAACGGTCTCCCGTTTCGCCGAAATGTAGAAATTCTATGCAGACCAGTGAATGACCGGGCGGGATCCGTTCAATAAAGACGCGTGCGTGACCGGCGTCTTTTTCTGTGTGTTACTATGTCCCAGGAGTGGCGCCGCGCCAAGATGGTGTCATCTTCTGGTGGTGAGGCGTCATCGGTTCGTCATAGGAGGCGGGACGCCAAACGCGGGAGGCGCTCAACCAGAGGCCCGTCGTCGGTAGGGACCAGTTCGCTATGAAATCTGCACTGATCACCGGGATTACCGGCCAGGACGGCGCCTACCTGGCGCAGCATCTCCTGCAGAAGGGCTACGCGGTCCACGGCATGATCCGCCGGTCGAGCACCTCGGAGCTCAACAGCCAGCGCCTGCACTGGCTCGGCATCGTCGACCAGGTCCGGTTCGTCGACGGCGACCTCTGCGACCTGTCGAGCCTCGCCCGCGTGGTCCAGGAGACGCAGCCCGACGAGGTCTACAACCTCGCCGCCCAGTCCTTCGTCAGGACGTCGTGGACCCAGCCGGTCCTGACGGGCGCCGTCACGGGGCTCGGCTGCACCAACCTGCTCGAGGCGGTGCGCCTCGCCGCCCCGCGGGCGCGCTTCTATCAGGCCTCGTCCTCCGAGATGTTCGGCCTGATCCAGGACGCGGTCCAGACCGAGGCGACGCCGTTCTACCCCCGCTCGCCCTACGGCGTCGCGAAGCTCTACGCGCACTGGATAACCGTCAACTACCGGGAGAGCTTCGGCATGCACGCCTCCAGCGGCATCCTGTTCAACCACGAGAGCCCGCTGCGGGGCATCGAGTTCGTCACCCGCAAGGTCACCGACGGCGTCGCCCGCATCAAGCTCGGGCTCGCCCGCGAGCTGCGCCTCGGCAACATCGACGCCAAGCGCGACTGGGGGCACGCGCGGGACTACGTGCGGGCGATGTGGCTGATGCTCCAGCAGGACGAGCCCGGCGACTACGTGGTGGCGACCGGGCGCTCGGTGAGCGTGCGCGACATGTGCGAGATCGCCTTCGCGCATGCGGGCCTGTCGCTCGGCGACCACCTCGTCATCGACCCCGACCTGTTCAGGCCCGCGGAGGTCGACGTGCTGGTGGGCAGCGCCGCGAAGGCGAAGCGGATTCTGGGATGGGAGCCGACAGTCAGCCTCGAGGAGATGGTGCGCGAGATGGTCGACGCGGACCTCGCGCGATTGTCCGTCGCCCGCTGAGCCGATGGGCACGCAGCCGATGAGCGCCGCCGCGGAGCGGATCCTGATCACGGGCGCCGGGGGCTTCGTGGGCCGCCACCTGGTGGCGGCCCTGCGGCCGGCCCTCGGCGCCGGGGCCCGGATCGTCGCGGTCGGCCGGGAGGCCCCCGCCGCCGGGCCGCAGGTCGAGGCCGGGATCCTCGACGTCACCGATCCCGGCGCGGTCCTCGACCTCGTCCGCCGCGTCCGCCCGACCTGCCTCGTCCACCTCGCGGCGATCACACATGTCCAGGAGGCCCGCCGGGACGTCGCCAGCACCTGGACGGTGAACGTCCAGGGCACGCTGACCCTCGCCGAGGCGGTGCGCCGCGAGGCCCCGGAGGCGCGCTTCCTGTTCGTCAGCAGCTCCGAGATCTACGGCAATACCTTCCGGGTCCTCGCCGGCCGTCCGGCGGCCGAGGAGGCGGCCCTCGATCCGGCCAACCCCTACGCCGCCACGAAGGCCGCCGCCGACCTGATGGTCGGCGAGCTGGCGCGCAGCGGCCTCGATGCCGTGCGGCTGCGCCCGTTCAACCACACCGGCGCCGGCCAGGCCGAGCCGTTCGTGATCCCGGCCTTCGCGGCCCAGGTCGCCCGGATCGAGGCCGGCCGCCAGGAGCCCGTGATCCGCGTCGGCAACCTCGACGCCGAGCGCGACTACCTGCACGTCCGCGACGTCGTCGACGCCTACGTCCGGGTCATCGGCCTGCCGGCCGGCGCCTACGCGCCCGGGCTCGCCCTCAACATCGCCTCCGGCACGCCGCGGCGCATCGGCGACGCACTCGCGCACCTCCTCGATCAGGCCCGGGTCTCGATCCGGGTCGAGGTCGATCCGGAGCGCTACCGCCCGAACGAGACGCCCCGCGCGGTCGGCGACGCGACCCGGGCGCGGGCGCTCCTCGGCTGGGAGCCGACCACCTCCTGGCCCGCGATGATCGACGACGTGCTCGCCGAGTGGCGCGCCGCCTGCGCGCCCTGATCCCGGGCTGAATCCCGGGAGCCGCGCCCCCGCGCCGGGGGCCGAGGCTCTTCGGTGCGCCCCCCGCCGTCCCGGTCTCCTGGCGCCCGCCCGCGGGCGCGGGCGGGGTCACGAGGCGCCGCGCCGGCCCGCCCGCGCCCGGCCGCCGGCCCGTGTCGCGCAAATGTCGCATGCCTCCCTGGGAAGCAAAACCGGTTTGCCGGCTCGCCCTCTGCGTGTTATTCGATCACTCGGCATCGTCTTGAGCCGTGCAGACCGGCGGATGCTGCGTACGCAGTTCTTGCTGGTTGACGTCATGTCTTCGTGGATGCTTATCCTGCTGTCGTCTGTCTGCGGTGCCGGGTTCGCGCTTGTAAGCCCTTGGCTGCCGATGTTCTTGGCAAGCATCGCGCTGTTCTTGGGCCTGCTCGTCTATCATCTCGCAGCCCACGAGGGCGTCCTGCACGCCGTGGGACTGGCCGGTCTCGCGCTGGCGGTCTTTCAGGCCGGCTACGTCGCCGCCGGGCGGGTGCGCGAGAGCAGGATCCGCCGCCTCGCCCCCATGAAGGACGCCCCGTCGAAGAAGTAGGCCTCGCCCCGCCAGGGGGACGCGGCGCGTCAGGCCGGGCGGCGGGTGAGCGCCGCGATGCGGTCGCAGGCCGCCTGCCCGAGGCGGTGGGCCGCCGCGGCGGCCCGCCGGTCGCCCGCCGCGGCGGCGCGCCCTTTTCGGGCATCGGCCCAGGCGAGGCGGCGAAGCTCGCGCTCCAGGCAGTGCAGGTCGCGGGCGATCCAGGCGCGCAGGGCCTCGCGCTCCGCGTAGACCGCGGCCGGGACCGGCGCGCCCAGCAGGGACGCGGCCTTCTCGTGCAGGCGGATCCGGCGCTCCATCAGCGCCCCGAGGACCGCGAGGTCCCTCTCCGCCCGCGCCCGGGCCAGGCGCCCCTCGACCCGGCGCAGGCATGCTGCCGCGATCGCCGCACGGGCGAGGTCGGCGGGCGGCAGGCCCGCCCGGAGAACACCCCGGAAGCGGGCCGGCAGGGCGGTCGGCATGCGTGCGGAACCCCGTCGGAGGCGGCAGTGGCGCGAAGGCGCCCGGGGCCTCAGGTGGTGATGAACTTCTCGAGCACGTCCATCTGCGGCTTGTCGGTGACGTGGGCGGTGCCGAGTCCGGCCGGCTCGATGGAGTACATGTAGTCGCCCCACCACGGCCCGGCCGCCCAGTAGGTCGCCCCCTGCCAGACCGCGTGCTGGTCCATGTAGGCCAGCATGTTGTCCATCGCCTTCAGGCTGGCGGCGTCCTGCGACACCCCGAACTCGCCCAGGAACAGCCGGTTGCCGGTGCTCTCGGCCCATTGCGTGACCGCCGTCAGGCGGTCGACCCCGATCGTGGCCGAGACCACGTCGGCGCTCGTGCCCGAGCTGTCGCCGTCGAGGTACTGGTGCACCTCGAAGGCGTAGTTGCGGGACGGGTCGACGATCCCGTTGCCGACCGTCGTGTCGTTGTCGCTGCTGACCCAGCTGTGCGCCCCGTCCCAGTAGCTGCCGGGCACCAGGATCTCCTGGCGCGTCGCGCCGCTGGCCCGGATCGCCCCGATCGCCGCGTTGGCCGAGGCCAGCCACTGGGTCGCGTCCTGCTTGTTGGGCTCGTTCATGAGGCCGAACATCACGTTGGCGTTGCCCGCGAAGTGGCCGGCGAGCCTGCCCCAGAAATCCGCGAAGGCGCTGTTGGGCGTCTGGGCGCTGCCGATGACGTGGCCGTAGCCCGAGCCGTAATCGTGGGGGTCGAGGACGACCTTCAGGCCCTTGGCGGTGGCGTAGGAGACGACGTCGTCGATGCGGCCGAGCTCGCTGGCGTTCAGGGCGCCGCCCTGCGTCGGCTGGAGGCGCTCCCACAGGAAGGGCAGCCGGATGACGCCGAGGCCTTTGGCGGCGTAGTAGTCGACCTCCGCGTGCGTCGGGTAGGTGTAGTCCGTGCCGAACACGCCCGGCAGCTTGCCGGCGGAGAAGTCCGCCCCCGCGAGATTGACGCCGAGGAGCGACAGGCCCGGGGCGCTGGACCGCGACGCGACCGGGGTCGTGACGACGGGCGTCGAGACGACGGGCGTGGTGACGACGGGTGTCGTGAGGACCGGGGTGGGCGCGGTCACGGCCGTGACCGTCGTGGCGGCGAGCGCCGGGGTCGTGGCGGCGGGTGCCTTGGTGGTGTCGAACACCAGGGAGCCCGCGGCGTAGAGCCCGGCGGCGTCGCCCACGGCGGAGCCGGCCGAGTTCGCGGCCGCCTCGCCCTGGTAGGTGGTGGTGCCCAGGACCAGGTG
>NZ_QOWC01000116.1 GCF_003574465.1 Methylobacterium crusticola | reverse complement strand
GGCCGCCGGGCGGGCGCGACGCCGGGGCGCCCGCGCCGGGCCCGGAGGCGGTCCTCGAGGCCGTGCGGGCGCTCGCCGATGCGGGCGACATCGAGGCGGGCTGGCGCGCCTGCCGGGCGGCGCTCGGGCGGGACCCGACCGATGCGCGCCTGCGCTACTACGAGGGCCTGCTCGCCCGGGCCCGGGCCCGCCCGGAGGAGGCCGAGCGCGCCTTTCGCGGCGCGGTCTATCTCGATAAAGGCTTCGTGATGGCACATTACCACCTCGGGTTGACCCTCATCGCCGCCGGCCGGGCCGGGGACGGGCAGCGCGCCCTCGCCAACGCCCTGCGGTGCGCCGAGCGCCTGCCGGGGCCGAGCCTCCTGCCCGAGGGCGACGGCCTCACGGCGGAGCGCCTGCGCGCCGCCGCCGCGACGCTCCTCGCCGCTGCGCCGTGACGGCTCCGGCCGGTCCGGTGCGGCCGGACGCCGAGGCGGCCCTGAGCCCGGCGCGGATCGAGGCGATCGTCGCGGCCCGCACCGTCGCGCTCGCGCGGCGCGGCGCGGCGGCCGCGGCCCTTCCGACCCGGCGCCTGCTCCTCTGCCGCTCCGGGCCCGAGCACCTCGGGCTGCCCCTCGAGGCGGTGGCGGAGGTGTTCGCGTTCCGGCCCTGCACGCCCGTGCCGGGCGCGCCCCCGGCCCTCGTCGGCCTCACGGGGCGCGGCGGCGTCCTCGTCAGCGTGCTCGACCTCGCCCGCGCGCTCGGCCTGCCGTCCGGGGAGGCGGAGGCGGGCGGGCCCGGCGACGGGGCCGCCCACGTCGTCCTGCTGCGCCGCGAGGCGCCCCGCATCGGCCTCAAGGTCGACCGCGTGCTCGCCGTCGTCGACGCCGTGGTCGAGGCGGCGGGGCCCGCGACCGGGGCCGCGCCCGCCGGGGGGCTGGGCACGGCCCCGGTCGCGGGCTATGCCCGCGAGGCCGCGGACCACGCCCGCCGCGATGCCGGCCCGCCCGTCGGGCCCTCACCGCCCGGCGGGGGGGCGCCCGGGGGCTTCGCCGTCCTCGACCTCCCGGGGCTCCTGCACCCCTTCCTGCCGGGCCCCCGCCCGCCGCCGGGTGCGGCCTGAACCCCCCCAATCGCTCCGGAGCTTAGAGAACCAGCGTGTCGATCTCGATCGGGAACCGCATCCTCCTCGGCTTCGCCGCCGTCGTCCTGGTGATCGTGGCGCTCGGCGTCTACGCCATCGGCCAGATCGGCGAGGTGCGCACCGCCACCGACACCATCGTGACCCGCGACCTCTCGGTGATGCGCCAGCTCGAGACCATCCGCGAGGGGCAGCGCCGGATGAGCGACCTGCGCGACGAGGCCACCACGCGCTACTACCTGCGCGCCCTCAACCGGGAGCCGTCCACCAAGGAGGAGCCGGCGGTGACCTGGCGCAAGGCGGCGGCGGCGGCCGAGACGGCGCTCGCCGGCGCCATCACCTCCGTGAACGAGTACCGCGGCCAGGCGCTCTCCCCGGAGCGGATCGCCGGCTGGCAGCGCATCGGCGAGATCCTGACCGCCGCCGGCGTGGAGCTGCGCGCGACGCGCGCGGCCACCGAGCGGCAGTTCGAGGCCATCGCGGCCAGCGACGTCCCGGGGATCCAGGCGGCGGAGGGCATCCTCGACCAGTCGGGCGAGAGCTTCGTGCGGATCATGACAACGGCCCGGGACGCCCTCGACGGCGCGATCGCGGCGGGCCAGCGCCGGGTCGGGGCGATCTACGAGGAGAGCCGGCTCTCGACGCTCGCGGCGCTCGCGGCCTGCGTGGTGATGGCGCTGGTGATCACGGTGCTGATCCGCCGCTCCGTGGTGCAGCCCCTCGACGCCGTGATGGCCTTCGTGGGCCGCATCGGCGAGGGCGACCTCACCGGCCGCATCGCGGAGGCGGGCCGCGACGAGCTCGGCCGCCTCGGCCGGGTGCTCAACCAGATGGTCGAGAGCCTGCGCCAGCTCGCGACCCAGAACCGCGGCGCCACCGCGAACCTCAACGCCGCGGCCGCCGAGATCCGGGCCTCGGCCCAGGAGCAGGCGGCGAGCGTCGAGGAGCAGTTCGCCGCCGTGCAGGAGACCGCCGCCACGGTGGACGAGATCACCCACGCGGGCGCCCAGATCGGCAAGCGGGCCCAGGAGGTGATCGCCACCGCCCAGGCCACCGCCCAGACCTCGAGCGCGGGGCTGCGCGCCGTCGACGAGACCGCCCGCGCCATGGACGCGATCCGCGAGCAGAGCGAGGCCGTGGCCGAGAACATCGTCGCCCTGAGCGAGAAGACCCAGGCCATCGGGGAGATCATCGCCACCGTCAACGACGTCTCGGAGCGCACGCACCTCCTCGCCCTCAACGCCGCCATCGAGGCGGCGGCGGCCGGCGAGAGCGGGCGCAGCTTCGCGGTCGTGGCGGCCGAGATGAAGGCGCTCGCCGACCAGGCCAAGGAGGCCACCGGCCAGGTCCGGGCGATCCTCGGCGAGATCCAGCGCGGCATCAACGCGTCGGTGATGCTGACCGAGGAGGCCGTGAAGCGCGTCGCCGTCGGCAAGGAGCGCACCGACACCACCCACGCGACGATCGAGGAGATCACCGCCCGGGTGCAGGAGAGCGTGCAGACCTTCCAGCAGATCGTCGCCTCGACCAACCAGCAGCAGCTCGGCATCGAGCAGGTGATGGGCGCGCTCCAGAACATCCGGCAGGCGAGCCAGCAGACCGCGGCCGGCACCCGCCAGGTCGAGGCCGCCGCCGCGAACCTGAGCGAACTCGCCGGTGCGCTCCTGGCGCTCGCCGAGCGCTACCGGCTGTGACGCCGGGGCACCCCTAGGAGGCGCCCCGATGGAGGGCATCCGCCAGCTTCTCCTCGCCGCCTTCGAGGTCGAGCACCGCGAGCACCTGGACGCGATCCGGGCCGCCCTGGCGCAGGCCGCGGGCGGCGCGGCGCCCGACTGGAACGACGTCTTCCGCCGGGCCCACAGCCTCAAGGGCGCCGCCCGGGCCGTCGACCTGCCGGCCATCGAGGAGGTCGCCCACCGCCTGGAGACGCTGTTCGACCGCATCGTGCAGGGCCGCGCCGTCCTCGACCGCGCCACCGCCGGGACCGTGCAGCTCGCCCTCGACCGGATCGAGGGCACCGTCGCGAACCTCGCCGCAACGCCCGACCCCCCGGCCCCCCCGGACGCCATCGCGGCCCTCGACGCCTGCCTCGGCGGCGAGGCCCCGCCGCCCGCTGCCGCACCGGCCGCGGCGCCCGAACCCGCGCCCGCACCTCCCGCGCCCGCGCCCGCCATCGTCCCCGCGGCCACGCCCCCCGCGGGCCCAGCGCCCGAGGCAGCCCCCGCCGAGAAGGCGGCCGAGGGCGGGATCGCCTACCTGCGCATCGCCAGCGACCAGGTCGAGGGGCTGTCCCGGGCGGTGCACGCCCTCTCGGCCGCCCTCCAGGGCCAGGAGGCGATCGGCGGCGCCGTCGCGGCCCTCGACGCCGGCGGGCGCGACCTGCGCCGCAGCGTCGACGCCGTTCAGGGCCGCACCGGCGAGGTCGCCGCCCTGGCGCGCCGCCTGCGCGAGCAGGGCGACCCGGCCGGTGCCGCCCTGGACGCGTTCGTCGACCGGGTGCGCCGCCTCGACGGCGACCTGCGGGCGGTGGTCCGCGGCGTCTCGGCGCTGTCGCGGGTGCAGCACCGCAGCGCCGGCGCCGTCGAGGCCGCGGCGCGGCGCCTGCGCGAGGATGCCGACCGCCTGCTCCTCGTCCCGGCCGAGACCGTGTTCGGCGGCTACGGCCGCATGGTGCGGGAGCTCGCCCGCGAGGCCGGCCTGCCCGTCGAGGTCGCGCTCCGGGGCCTCGACCTCCAGGTCGACCGCGGCCTGCTCCAGGCCCTCAAGGACCCGGTGCTGCACGCCCTGCGCAACGCCGTCGGGCACGGCGCCGAGCCGGCCGAGGCCCGGCGGGCGGCGGGCAAGCCCGAAGCCCTCGCCGTCACGCTCTCGGTCGCCTCCCGGGGAACCCGGCTCGTCGTCACGGTGCGGGACGACGGGCGCGGGCCAGACCTCGCCCGCATCCTCGCCACCGCCCGGCGCCAGGGCCTGGTGGCGCCGGGGCGCGACCCCGCGCCGGAGGAGATCCTGAGCCTCGTCTTCGCGCCCGGCTTCTCGACCGCGGAGGCCGTCGACCGGCTCTCCGGCCGGGGCATCGGCCTGTCGGTGGTGGCGGAGGCGGCCCGGCGCCTGCGCGGCAGCGTCCGGCTCGCCCGCGCCGAGCCCCACGGCGCCGAGGTGGTGATCGCGGTCCCGCTCTCGGCCGCGCGCCAGCCGGTCCTGCTCGTCGAGGCGGGGGGCCTGCGCTACGGGGTGCCGAGCGGGGCGGTCGCGCGCCTCCTGCGGCTCGGCCCCCGCGACCTCGCGTCCGTGGCGGGCCGGCCCTCGGTGCGGATCATCCACGAGGGACGGGACGTTGTCGTTCCGCTCGTACCCCTCGCGTCCCTTCTCGGATCAGGCGTTGCTCCCCTTCCCCTCGACGACGGCTTCGTCCAGGCCGCTCTCGTGCGCTCCGGCCCCGATCTCTGCGCCGTCGCCGTCGACCGGCTCCTCGACGTGCGCGTGCTCCTCGTCGGCCCGCCGCCCCCGGTCGGCGGCGATCCCGCGCTCGTCTCCGGCACGGTGATGCTCGCCGACGAGACGCCCGCCCTGGTGCTCGACCCCGACGGGCTCTGCGCCCGCGCCCGGGGCGGCGGGCTGGTGGCGCCGGCCGCCGCGCCGGCCCGCACCGAGGCGCGGGCCCGGCGCACCCCGACGGTGCTGGTGGTGGACGATTCCATCACCACCCGGACGCTGGAGAAGAGCATCCTGGAGGCGCACGGCTACCGGGTCTTCGTCTGCGTCGACGGCCGGGACGCCCTCGACCGCCTGCGCCGCGACGCCGCGCAGGTCGACCTCGTGGTGGCGGACGTCGAGATGCCGCGCCTCGACGGCTTCGGCCTGCTCCAGGCGATCAAGGCCGATCCGGGGTTGACGCGGCTGCCCGTGATCCTGATGACCTCCCGCGGCGATCCCGCCGACGTCCGCCGCGGCCTCGACCTCGGCGCCGACGCCTACATCACCAAGCAGAAGTTCGATCAGCGCGAGCTTCTCGACACGATCGGTCAGCTGCTGTGAGCGTGCCCTCAGCCCGCCTCCCCGCCTCGACCCGTCCCCCGCCGCCGCGGGTCGGCCCGGCGCGGGTTCACCCGCCCGGGGCCCGCCCGTGAGCGCGCCCGTCCGCGTCATGCTGGTCGAGGATTCGCTGGTGGTGCGCCAGCTCCTCGCCCACATCGTCAGCCGCGATCCCCGCCTCGCCCTCGTCGCCGCGGTCGCCTCCGGCGAGGAAGCCCTGCGGGAGATCGCGCGCGTCCGGCCCGACGTGATCTCGATGGACATCCGCCTGCCGGGCATCGACGGCCTCGAGGCCACGCGCCGCATCATGGCGCTGCAGCCGACCCCGATCGTCGTGGTGGCGGACGCCGTCGAGGACGCGTCCCTGCGGATCTCCATGAACGCGCTGCGGGCCGGCGCCCTCAGCGTGGTGGAGAAGCCGGTCGGCACCGGCCACCGGGCCTACGAGGCCATCGCCGACGAGATCTGCACCCAGCTGCGCATCATGAGCCAGGTCCCGGTGATCCGGCGCCGGCCCATCGGCGCGGAGCGGCTCATCGGCGCGGAGCGGCTCATCGGCGCGGAGCGGCTCATCGGCGCGGAGCGGCTGACCGGCGCCGAGCGGCCCGGGCGCCCGGACGCGGCCGCCCGCGAGGAGGGCCGCGAGCCCGCCGGCCTCGCCCCCGGCCTCGTCGCGGTCGCGGCCTCGACGGGCGGGCCGCCGGCCTTCGCCAAGCTCCTGGGCGCCCTGCCGGCCGATTTTCCGGCCCCGATCCTGCTCGTGCAGCACATGGGCGCGGCCTTCATGGAGGGGTTCGCCGACTGGCTGAACGGGGTGGTGCCCCTCGCCGTCGCGGTCGCGCGGGACGGGGTGCGGCCGCTGCCGGGCCACGCCTACGTGGCGCCCGGCGACCGCCACCTCGCGCTCGGTCCCGGCGGCCTCCTGTCGCTGAGCGACGCGCCGCCGGTCGGCGGCCAGCGCCCGTCCGCCACCGTGCTGTTCCGCTCGGTCGCCCGGGCGGCGGGGCCCCGGGCCCTCGGGGTGCTCCTCACCGGCATGGGCGAGGACGGCGCCGCCGGCCTCCTCGACATGCGGCAGGCGGGCGCCGCCACCATCGCCGAGCACGAGAGCTCGGCCGTCGTCTACGGCATGCCGGCCGCCGCCGTGCGGCTGCGCGCCGCCGCCGCGGTCCTGCCCCTCGACCTGATCGCCCCGCGCCTCGTGCGGGCCCTCCAGCCGGCAGGCCCGCCGTGAGCGCGGCCCCCGACGCCGCCCCGGCCCGCATCCTGCTGGTCGAGGATTCCGAGACCCAGGCGCTGCAATTGCGGCTGCTCCTCGAGGGCCGCGGCTTCGAGGTCGCGCGCCACGCCACCGCGGAGGCCGCCCTCGACGCCATGAACCGCGGGCTGCCCGACCTCGTGGTCGCCGACTACCACCTGCCCGGGATGAACGGCGACGAGCTGACCCGGCAGATGCGCCTGTCGGTGCGCACCCGCGCCACCCCGGTGCTGATGCTGACCGAGGCGAGCGGGCGCGACCTGGAGCGCCAGGGGCTGGAGAGCGGCGCCGACGCCTACGTGCCGAAATCCGCCGACCGCGACCTCCTGGTGCTGCGCATCCGGGCGCTCCTGCGGGAGCGCGGCGGCGCGGCGGGCGCGCCCGCGGGCGAGACGGGCGCGCGCCTGCCGAGCTTCCGCCGCGCCCGCATCCTGGTCGTCGACGGCAGCGCCACCTACCGGGCCTACCTCGCCGCCCTCCTGGGCCAGGAGGGGCACGACGTGACGGCGGCGGACGGCCCCGAGCGGGCCCTCGCCGCCCTCGAGGGGCCGGGACCGGGCTTCGACTGCGTCACGGTCGACCTCCTCGGCACCGGCTTCGACGCCATCGCGCTCTGCCGCCGCATCGCGGCCCTGCGCGAGGCGGCGGCGGGCGCGGGCGCCCCGGGCCTCTACCTCGTCGGCATCGGCAGCGCCGCCGCCTCGAGCAAGGACCTGCTGGTCCAGGCCTTCTCGGCGGGCGTCGACGACGTGGTGCCCAAGGGCGCCGACGCCGACGTGCTCGCCATCCGCGTGCGCACCCTCGTGCGCCGCAAGCTCCTGGAGGAGGACGACCGCCGGGTCTCCGACGAGCTGCGCCGGCACGAGCGGGCGGCCGAGCGCGCCCAGGCCGAGGCCGCCGCCTCCGAGGCCAAGGCGGCCCTCGCCGGCGCCCTCGCGCAGGCCAACCAGGACCTCGAGGAGGCCAACCACCGCCTCAAGGACACCCAGGCGAAGCTCGTCCAGGCCGCCAAGATGGCCTCCCTCGGCGAGCTCGTGGCCGGGATCGCCCACGAGATTAACAACCCGCTCGCCTTCATCCTGGCCCACCAGGGCACGGTCGAGCGCCTGATCGGCGAGGTGGCGGCGCAGGCCGACGCCGACGCGCCGGCAAGGCGGGCGCTGGACAAGGCCCGGGACCGGGTCGGCTCCATGCGCCTCGGGCTCACCCGCATCCAGGACCTCGTCGTCAACCTGCGCAAGTTCTCCCGCCTCGACGAGGGCGAGATGCAGACCGTCAACGTGCCGGACGCCATCGAGAACGTGCTGGCGCTGATCCAGCACAAGCTCGGCACCCGCATCGCCGTGCGCCGGGCGCTCGGCGGCGCGCCGGAGATCCATTGCACCCCGGCGCTGCTGAACCAGGTGGTGATGAACGTCCTCGGCAACGCCGCCGACGCGATCCCCCACGAGGGCACCATCACGATCGAGACCGTGAGCGAGGCCGGCAACGACGTGATCCGGATCAGCGACACCGGCCCGGGCGTGCCGGAGGAGCTGCGCGAGCGGATCTTCGAGCCCTTCTTCACCACCAAGCCCGTCGGCTCCGGGACCGGCCTCGGCCTCGCCATTGCCTACAGCGTGGTGCAGGCGCATAGCGGCGCCATCACCGTGGAGACGGCGCCCGGCGGCGGCGCCTGCTTCGTGATCAGCATCCCGCGGCGGGCCGCGTGACCGTGGGCGGGGCGAGCGACGGGATGGCGATGGATTCGGACGTGCGCGGCACCATCCTGGCGGTCGACGACGAGCCCGATATCCTGGTGGCCCTGGAGGACCTCCTCGAGGACGAGTACCGGGTCCTGACCGCCACCCGCCCGGCCGAGGCCCTGGAGATGATCGCGGCCGAGCCCGACATCGCGGTGATCCTGTCCGACCAGCGCATGCCGGGCCTCACCGGCGACGCCCTCCTGGCGCAGGCGCGGGAGATCACGGACGCGCAGGCGATCCTGCTCACCGGCTACGCCGACATCTCGGCGGTGGTCTCGGCCCTCAACCGGGGCGGCATCACCGGCTACGTGACGAAGCCCTGGGACCCGGCGCTCCTGCGCAACACCGTGCGGGGCGCCTACGAGCGCCACCGCCTCGCCCACGAGCTCGCGACCGAGCGCGCCCTGCTGCGGGGCCTCCTCGACCACTCCGCCGACGCCATCGCGTTCAAGGACGCGAAGGGGCACTTCCTGCGCCTCAACGCCCGCAAGGCCGCGCGCCTCGGCGCCGGCGTCGAGGCCTGCCTCGGCCGCAGCGAGCGCGCCTTCCTGGCGCCCGAGGCGGCCGCCGCCGCCGAGGCCGCCGACCGGGCCGCCATCGCGGGCGGCGAGACCACCACGGCCGTCGCCGGCACCGGTGCCGGCGCGATGCAGGCCTGGACCGAGGTGGTGCGGGTGCCGATCCGGGGTGCCGCCGGCGACGTCGTCCACCTCGCCGTCATCGAGCGGGACATCACCGAGCAGCGCCTGCTCGAGGCGCGCCTGCGCCAGGCCGACAAGATGCAGGCCCTCGGCACGCTCGCGGGCGGCGTCGCCCACGACTTCAACAACCTCCTGACGGCGATCCTGGGCAGCCTGGAGCTCGCCCTGCCGCGGGTCGCCGGCGACGCCCGCCTCTCGCGGCTGATGACCAACGCCGCCCAGGCGGCCCAGCGCGGCGCGGCCCTGACGAAGCGGCTCCTCACCTTCAGCCGCCAGCGCGACCTCCAGGCCCGGGTGGTCGACCTCAACGCGGTCGTCCGGGGCATGGACGATCTCCTGGGACGCAGCCTCGGGGGCTTCGTGCAGGTCGAGCGCGACCTCGCCCCCGACCTCTGGCCCGCGAAGGTCGACCCCGACCAGCTCGAGCTCGCGATCCTGAACCTCTGCATCAACGGGCGCGACGCCATGCCGGAGGGCGGCGTCGTGGCGCTCTCGACCGCCAACACCACGGTGACGGGCAGCGCCGACCCGAACCTGAAGGACGGCGACTACGCGGTGGTCGCCATCCAGGACACCGGCACCGGCATCCCGCCGGAGATCCTCGGCCGGGTGTTCGAGCCGTTCTTCACCACCAAGGCGGTGGGCCAGGGCACCGGCCTCGGCCTCGCCATGGTGTTCGGCCTGCTCCAGCAATCGGGCGGGACGATCCGCATCGCGAGCGAGGTCGGGCAGGGCACCCGTGTCTCGCTCTACCTGCCGCGCTCGCGCGAGCCCGTGGCGCCCACGCCCGCGCCGCCGCCGGAGGACGTGGCGGCCCCGCGCCGGGCCCGCATCCTCGTAGTGGACGACGATCCCCAGGTCCGGCACGTCACCGCCTCGTTCCTGAGCGGGTTCGGCTACGACGAGGTGGCGGTGGCGAGCGGCGAGGCGGCGGTGGCGCGCCTCGAGGCCGGGGCCTTCGATCTCGTGGTGGCGGACCTCGCCATGCCGGGCATGAGCGGCCTCGAGCTCGCCGAGGCGGTGCGCCGGCGCTGGCCGGCGCTGCCGTTCCTGCTCGTCACCGGCCACGCCGAGGCCGCCCGCATCCCGGCCGACCACGCCGTGCTGGAGAAGCCGTTCCTGTCCGCGGCGCTCGGCGCCCGGGTGGCGGCCCTCCTGGCCTCGGCGGCCGCCGCCCCGGCCGCCGCGAAGCCCGCGGGATGAGGCCGCGGGCGGCGGGCCCCTCCGGTCCGCGCCGCTGCCTAGCCGCTCACCTGGCCGCTCCCGCCCGCCTGCCGGTTCTCCGCGGCGGCGAGGAGCGTGCAGAGCGCGATCACCTCGGCGGCCGCCTCCACCTCGCCGAGGCTCGGGTAGGACGGGGCGAGCCGCAGGGTGCGGTCCCGGGGGTCGCGGCCGTACGGGTGGGTGGCGCCCGCCGGCGTCAGGGCGAGGCCGCATCCGGCGGCGAGCTCCACCACACGGCTCGCGCACCCGTCCGGCACCTCCAGGAGCACGAAGTAGCCGCCGGCCGGCTCGCTCCAGCGCGCCGCGCCGGTGCCGGCGAGCGCGCGCGCCAGGGCGTCGGTGACGGCCCGGAACTTCGGCGCGAGCAGGCGGCGGTGCCCCTCCATCAGGCGCTCCAGGCCGCCGGCGTCGCGCAGGAAGCGGGCGTGGCGCAGCTGGTTCAGCTTGTCGGGCCCGATGCTGCGCTTGCCCGCGCAGGCGAGGTACCAGCGCAGGTTCGCGGGCGAGGCGGCGAGGAACGCCAGGCCCGCCCCCGCCAGGGTCACCTTCGAGGTCGACGCGAAGACGAGGGGCCGGTCCGGACGGCCGGCCGCCGCGCAGGCCTCCAGGATGTTGCGCAGGGCCGGGCGCCGGTCCGTGAGGTGGTGGAGCGCGTAGGCATTGTCCCAGAACAGCCGGAAATCCGGCGCGCCCGTCGCCATGCCGGCGAGGCGCGCCACGGTCTCGTCGTCGTAGGTCTCGCCGCCCGGGTTGGCGTATTGCGGGACCGCCCACATGCCCCGCACGGCGGGGTCGCGGGCGAGGTCCTCGACCGCGTCCATGTCGGGGCCGCGCGGGGTCATCGGGACGCTCAGCATCCCGATCCCGTAGGTCTCGCAGAGCGCGAAGTGGCGGTCGTAGCCCGGCACCGGGCAGATGAAGCGGATCTCCTCCCGCGACCACGGCGCCGCGCCGCCGGGCACGCCCTTCAGGAGGGCGTAGGCGATGCAATCGTGCATCAGCGCGAGGCTCGAGTTGTTCCCGACGGCGATCTGCTCGGGCGGCGCCCCGAGGACGCCGGAGAACAGCGCCCGCACCTCCGCGAGGCCCTGCACGCCGCCGTAGTTGCGGGCGTCCTCGCCGCTCTCGGCGCGGTGGTCGCGGTTGCCCGGCAGCGCGAGCAGCCCCTCCGAGAGGTCGAGCTGCTCCGGCGAGGGCTTGCCGCGCGTCATGTCGAGCCTGAGCCCGCGGGCCTGGAGGTCGGCGTAGCGGGCCCGGAGTTCGGCGTGGCGGGCCTGGAGGTCGCGCGAGGGATCGGGCGGGGCGGGCATGGAGGCGGATCCTGGGGCCGTGTGCGGCAGGGGACGCCGGGCACCCTGCCCCCACGGCGGCGCCCGGTCCAGGGGCGCTGCGGGGTCGCCCGGTCCAGGGGTGCTGCGGGGTCGCCCGGTCCAGGGGTGCCTCCGGGGCAAGCCGCGGGGGCCGGCCCCTACTTGCCGGGCTTCTCCGACAGGATGGCGCCGGTGCGGGGATCGGCCGTGAACTTCATCGGCCTGCCGTCCTTCATCCCCTGCCCTTCCCAGTGGCCGTCATCGGCCTCGATCTCCGAGATCAGGGTGTAGCCGGCGGCCTCCGCCTTCTGGATCACCTGCCCGATCGGCATCCAGTCCGCGCCCACCGTGTCGGCGGACGCACCCGTGGCGCCGGCGACGAGGAGGGCCGCGAGGGCCGGGATCATCAGCCTGGACATCGGTACGGGCTCCCTTGCGTGGTGGCGGTCCCCGACAGCACCGGCCCTGCCGGGCGGAGGTCCGCGCCGGGGCGGCGGGCCCGCGCACGAAAAAAGGCGGCCCGGAGGCCGCCTTCGTGGGGGAGACGCGGCGGCGTCAGGCCGCCTCGGCGTCCTCGGCCACCTGGCTCGGGCCGGAATCCTTGCCGCGGGCGTCGACGTCGCGGTCCACGAACTCGATCACCGCCATCGGGGCGTTGTCGCCATAGCGGAAGCCGGCCTTCATGATGCGGCAGTAGCCGCCCGGGCGGGCCTGGTAGCGCGGGCCGAGCACGTCGAACAGCTTGCGCACCATCCCCTCGTCGCGGATCTGCGCGATCGCCTGGCGGCGGGCGTGCAGGTCGCCGCGCTTGCCGAGGGTGATCAGCTTCTCGACCACCGGGCGCAGGTCCTTCGCCTTCGGCAGGGTGGTGATGATCTGCTCGTGCTTGATCAGGGCGGCCGACATGTTGGCGAACATCGCCTTGCGGTGCTCGACGGTGCGGTTGAACCGCCGGCCCCGGAATCCGTGACGCATGGCTGTCTCCTTGTTGCGGCCGCCGTGCCACGGGTCGGCCGTCGTTCTGGGCTGTGAGCGGGGCGCGGGGGCAGGCCGGTGGCCGCCCCCGTCCGCCGCTCCCGGTCCGTCCCGTCACCGGGGCGCACGGGGAGTGGCGCACGGGGAGCAACGGATGGGCGCGGCGCCGGGCCGAGAGGCCCTCGCGCCGCGCCCATCCGCCGGAGGGCTCAGTAATGCTCCTCGAAGCGCTTGGCGAGATCCTCGATGTTCTCCGGCGGCCAGCCGGGGACGTCCATGCCGAGGTGCAGGCCCATGGCGGCGAGCACCTCCTTGATCTCGTTGAGCGACTTGCGGCCGAAGTTCGGGGTCCGCAGCATCTCGGCCTCGGTCTTCTGGATGAGGTCGCCGATGTAGACGATGTTGTCGTTCTTGAGGCAGTTCGCCGAGCGGACCGACAGCTCGAGCTCGTCGACCTTCTTGAGCAGGGCCGGGTTGAAGGGCAGCTGCGGCGCGAGCGGCGTCGCCTCCTCCTTCCGGGGCTCCTCGAAGTTCACGAAGACCTGGAGCTGGTCCTGGATGATGCGGGCCGCGTAGGCGAGCGAGTCCTCGGGCGAGACGGCGCCGTTGGTCTCGACCGTCATGGTCAGCTTGTCCTTGTCGAGATCCTGGCCCTCGCGGGTGTTCTCGATGCGGTAGGACACCTTGGTGACCGGCGAGAACAGCGCGTCCACCGGGATCAGGCCGATGGGGGCGTCCTCGGGCCGGTTGCGGTCGGCCGGGACGTAGCCCTTGCCGGTCGCGACCGTGAACTCCATGCGGATCTCGGCGCCGTCGTCGAGGGTGCAGAGCACGAGGTCGGGGTTGAGGATCTGGACGTCGCCGACCGTGGCGATGTCGCCCGCCGTGACCGTGCCGGGGCCGGTCTTGCGCAGGGTCATGCGCTTGGGCGTGTCGCTCGACGAGCGGATCGCGATCGTCTTGATGTTGAGGACGATGTCGGTGACGTCCTCACGCACGCCCGGGATCGAGGAGAACTCGTGCAGCACCCCGTCGATGTGGACCGAGGTCACCGCCGCGCCCTGCAGCGAGGACAGCAGCACCCGGCGCAGCGCGTTGCCGAGGGTGGTGCCGAAGCCGCGCTCGAGGGGCTCGGCCACCACGGTGGCGATCCGCTTCGGGTCGTGCCCGGGGGTGACGTCGAGCTTGTTCGGCTTGATCAGCTCTTGCCAGTTCTTCTGAATGACCACGTTCACACCTCTCGCCAACTGTACCGGGCGACGACCGCGAGGCCGCCGCCGCATCGGTCCCGCCCTCGCCCGGTGGGACCGTCGTCCTGAACTCTGATGCGGCCGGCGCCGGCGCGGTCAGGACGCCGCGGGCCCGGTGCGCCGGGATCCGGCGTCAGCCGCCGGCGACCGGAACGCGACCGCCCGACGTCCAGGGAAGGACGCCGGGTCCAGTCGTCTCACCGGTGGCCGAGGTCGACACCGCAACCCTCTTCCCGAGCCGGCGGCCGGGCGCTCCCGGGAGCGCCCGGCCGTGTTGGATCAGACCCGGCGACGCTTGCGCGGGCGGCAGCCGTTGTGCGGGATCGGCGTCACGTCGCGGATCGACGTCACCGTGAAGCCCGCCGCCTGGAGCGCCCGCAGGGCCGATTCGCGGCCCGAGCCGGGGCCCGAGACCTCGACCTCGAGGGTGCGCATGCCGTGCTCGGCGGCCTTGCGGCCCGCGTCCTCGGCCGCGACCTGGGCCGCGTAAGGGGTCGACTTGCGCGAGCCCTTGAAGCCCATCGCGCCGGCCGACGACCACGAGATCGTGTTGCCCTGCGCGTCCGTGATGGTGATCATCGTGTTGTTGAACGAGGCGTTCACGTGCGCCACGCCGGACACGATGTTCTTGCGTTCGCGACGGCGGACGCGTGTTGCTTCCTTGGCCATACTGTCTTCTGATCCTTCAGGCGCGCCCGTCGTACCAGGCGCTCGGGATGTCGTCTCGGGTTCGGTGGCGGCGCGAGCCGCCGAGGGTCAGGCAGGATCGGTGCCGCGGACGGATCCGCGGCGGGGTTCTCCTGCCGGATCGGCGCGGGACGGGGGCCCGACGGCCCCCGCGGCCCCGCTCCGGCCTACTTCTTCTTGCCGGCGATGGGCTTCGCCTTGCCCTTGCGGGTGCGGGCGTTGGTGTGGGTGCGCTGGCCGCGGACCGGCAGGTTGCGGCGGTGGCGCAGGCCACGGTAGCAGCCGAGGTCCATCAGCCTCTTGATGTTCATCGCCACTTCGCGGCGCAGGTCGCCCTCGACGATGTAGTCGCGGTCGATCGTCTCGCGGATCTGCAGCACCTCGGCGTCGGTGAGCTGGTTCACCCGGCGCTCCGCCGGGATGCCGACCTTCTCGGTGATCTCCTCGGCCTTCCTGGAGCCGATGCCGTGGATGTACTGGAGCGCGATGACGACGCGCTTGTTGGTCGGGATGTTGACGCCGGCGATACGGGCCATGGTGTGCTGCTCTCCATCGCGTCCGGGGCCGCGGGGACCCGCGGACGATCGGTTCCTGTCAACGCGCGTCCGGTGGAGCCCGGCCCCTGCGCGCCGTCCCGACGGCAAATCGGCCCGAAGCGGCCTCCAGGGAGGCACGCCGGGCCGTCCGGGTCTGAACGAAGGAGCGCCCACTAGCGCGAGCGCGCCGGTTTGTCAACCATCACGCCGACACGGCCTGGTAGGGAGCGAGCAGTTCCTCCAGGTGCCGGGTCACCTCGTCGATCGGCGCCATGCCGTCGATCGGCCGCAGCAGCCCGGTGCCGGCGTAGTGCGCCGAGAGCGGGGCGGTCAGGGTGCGGTAGGCGTCGAGGCGGGTCTTGAACACCTCGGGGGTGTCGTCCTTCCGCACCGGCTCGCCGCGGGCGAGCGTCTCGGCCGCCCGCTTGGCGATGCGGCCGAGCAGCGCCGCCTCGTCGACCTTGAACTCCACCACGGCGTCGAGGGGCAGGCCCTTGCGGGCCAGCATCGCCGCGAGGGCCGTCGCCTGCGCCACGGTCCGGGGAAAGCCGTCGAGGATGAAGCCGTTGCGGGCGTCCGGCTCCTCGATGCGGTCTGCCACGATGCCGACCACGATCTCGTCCGGCACCAGCGCGCCGCTGTCCATCAGGCTCTTCGCCTCGATGCCGACGGGCGTGCCGGCCGCCACCGCCGCGCGCAGCATGTCGCCCGTCGACAGCTGAGGAATCCCGAATCGCTCGACGATCCTCGCCGACTGCGTGCCCTTCCCGGCACCCGGCGGGCCGAGGAGAATGATCCGCATATCCTGTCTCTCCCTTGTGCCCCGTCCGCCGCGAGGCATCGCCCGCGCGTGGCCGCCGAGCTCTCGATCACGACCCGACCGGGTTCACCCGGGACCATGCGCCAAGGCCTTGCCCGCGTGCAAGAGCACAGAGGCCGGCCCCGGACGGGCCATTGGGCGAACCCTCCTCGCCGGCCGCCCGGCGCTCAGCGCCGGCGCGCGCCCCGCAGCTTCGCCTTCTTGACCAGGCCCTCGTACTGGTGGGCGAGCAGGTGCCCGTGGACCTGCGCCACCGTGTCCATCGTCACCGAGACCACGATCAGCAGCGAGGTGCCGCCGAAGTAGAACGGCAGCGAGGCGTACGAGACCAGGATCTCCGGGATCAGGCAGATCAGCGTCAGGTAGGCCGCGCCGATCACCGTGATGCGGCTCAGCACCTTGTCGATGAACTCGGCCGTGCGCTCGCCGGGCCGGATGCCCGGGATGAAGCCGCCGTGCTTCTTCAGGTTCTCGGCCGTCTCCTGCGGGTTGAACACCACCGCGGTGTAGAAGAAGGCGAAGAAGATGATCAGCGCCGCGTACAGCACCATGTAGAGCGGCCGGCCGTGGCCGAGGTAGGTTGCCAGCATCGAGACGATGCCGGTGCCGTTCGGGTCGGTCTGGAAGCTCGCCGCGGTGGCGGGCAGCAGCAGCAGCGAGGAGGCGAAGATCGGCGGGATCACCCCCGACGTGTTGAGCTTCAGCGGCAGGAACGAGGTCTGGCCCTCGTACATCCGGTTGCCGACCTGGCGCTTGGGGTAGTTGATCAGGAGGCGGCGCTGCGCCCGCTCCATGAACACGATGAAGTAGACGACGCCTGCCGCCATGACGACGACGCCGAGGATCACCGCCGTCGAGAGCGCGCCCTGGCGGCCGAGCTCCAGCGTGCCGGCGATGGCCGAGGGCAGGTGCGCCACGATGCCGGCGAAGATGATCAGCGACGAGCCGTTGCCGATGCCCCGCGAGGTGATCTGCTCGCCGATCCACATCAGGAACAGGGTGCCGCCCGTCAGCGTGATCACGGTCGAGATCGCGAAGAACGGGCCGGGATCCTGCACGATGCCGCCGGAGCTCTGGAGGCCCACGGCGATGCCCCAGGCCTGGAACACCGCCAGCACCACCGTGAGGTAGCGGGTGTACTGGTTGAGCACCTTGCGGCCCGACTCGCCCTCCTTCTTCAGCGTCTCCAGGGAGGGGATCACCGAGGTGAGGAGCTGCACGATGATCGAGGCCGAGATGTACGGCATGATGTTCAGGGCGAAGATCGCCATGCGCTCGACCGCGCCGCCCGAGAACATGTTGAACAGGCCGAGCACGCCGCCCTGGGCGTTGGCGAAGCTCTGGCGCAGGGCGTCCGGATCGATGCCCGGGAGCGGGATGTAGGTCCCGAGCCGGTAGACGATGAGGGCGCCGAGGGTGAACCAGATGCGCTTCTTGAGCTCTTCGGCCTTGGCGATGGCGCCGAAATTGAGGTTGGCGGCGAGCTGCTCGGCTGCAGAGGCCATGGGTCGGTCCTTGGCGGGCGGGACGGCGGCGCGTGCGAGGCGCCTCCAAAACAAGGACGGCGGCCTCGCGCTGGTCGCACGGGCCGCCGCCGATCTCGGGTGACTTAAAGTCTGCCTCAGGCCGACGCAACCGCGCCGTCGGTCGCGGCGAGCGACTGGGTCACCGAGCCGCCGGCCTTCTCGATCGCCGCGACGGCCGATTTCGAGGCCCGGGAGACCTCGACGGTCAGCCTGGCGGTGAGCTTGCCGACGCCCAGGATCTTCACGCCGTCGCGGGCCTTGGAGACCACGCCGGCCGCGATGAGCGCCTCGAGGGTCACCGGGGCCGCGGCGTCGAGCCTGCCGGCGTCGACCGCCTCCTGGAGGCGGCCGACGTTGACCTCGTTGAGGATCGTCGCCCCCGGGTTGTTGAACCCGCGCTTGGGCAGGCGGCGATGCAGCGGCATCTGGCCGCCCTCGAAGCCCTTGATGGAGACGCCGGAGCGGGCCTTCTGGCCCTTCACGCCGCGTCCGGCGGTCTTGCCCTTGCCCGAGCCGATGCCCCGGCCGACGCGCATCCGGTTCTTGGTGGCGCCGTCGTTGTCACGAATTTCGTTCAGCTTCATGACATCCTCCTCACGCCGCGTCGTCGATGACGCGCACGAGGTGATGCACCTTCGCGATCATGCCGCGCACCGAGGGGGTGTCGGGCAGGGTCGCGATGCGGTGCATCTTGTTCAGCTTGAGGCCGACCAGCGTCTGGCGCTGGCTGGCCTCGCGGCGGATCGGCGAGCCGATCTGCTGGACCCGCACGGTTTTCTCAGCCATTGCGTCCCTCCTCAGGCTGCGTCGGCGGCGTCGCCCGAGCCGGCGTCGCGGCGGCGGGACTGGAGGGCCGAGACCTTGAGACCGCGGCGCGCCGCGATCGCCCGGGGCGAATCCTCGTTCTTGAGCGCGTCGAAGGTGGCGCGCACGAGGTTGTAGGGGTTCGAGGACCCGAGGGACTTCGCCACCACGTCCTGCATGCCGAGCGTCTCGAAGACGGCGCGCATAGGGCCGCCCGCGATGATGCCGGTGCCGGCCGGGGCCGCGCGCAGGATCACCTTGCCGGCGCCGTGGCGGCCGTGCACGTCGTGGTGCAGGGTGCGGCCCTCGCGCAGGGCGACGCGGACGAGCCCGCGCTTGGCGGCCTCGGTCGCCTTGCGGATCGCCTCCGGCACCTCGCGGGCCTTGCCGTGGCCGAAGCCGACGCGGCCCTTCTGGTCGCCCACGACGACGAGCGCCGCGAAGCCGAAGCGCCGGCCGCCCTTCACCACCTTGGCGACGCGGTTGATGTGGACGAGCTTGTCCACGAACTCGCTGTCGCGCTCCTCGCGGTCGTCGCGACGACGACCCTCACGTTCACGTGCCATTGCACCACTTTCGACGATGACTGACGCGGGTGGCGGTCCCGCTCGCATGGTCTTGCCCGCCGTGGGAGGCCGGGGCGCGCCGGGGCGCCCCTCGCCTCCCGGATCGTTCTCGGACGCCCGGGATGCTCCGCGAGGGAGATCCTAGAAGTCCAGGCCGCCCTCGCGGGCCGCGTCGGCCAGGGCCTTGACCCGGCCGTGGAAGAGGTAGCCCGAGCGGTCGAAGATCACCCGGGTGACGCCGGCCTCGCGGGCCCGCTCCGCCACGAGCTTGCCGACCTCGGCCGCGGCCGCCTTGTCGGCGCCCGTCTTGAGGCGGGCGCGCAGGTCCTTCTCCAGGCTCGAGGCCGCGGCGAGCGTGTGGCCCGTCGCGTCGTCGATGACCTGGACGTAGATCTGCTTCGACGAGCGGAACACGGACAGGCGCGGACGGCCGTTCGCCGCCGCCCGGATCGCCCGCCGGACGCGCGCCCGGCGCCGGTCGAGCATTTCGAGTTTGCGAGACATGGTCGGCCGCCCTTACTTCTTCTTGCCTTCCTTGCGGAAGATGAACTCGCCGGCGTACTTGACGCCCTTGCCCTTGTAGGGCTCGGGGCCGCGATAGTCGCGGATCTCGGCCGCGATCTGGCCGACGCGCTGCTTGTCGATGCCGGAGATGATGATCTCGACCGGCCGCGGCGTCGCGATGGTGATCCCGGTCGGGATCGCGTACTCGATGTCGTGGCTGTAGCCGAGCGAGAGCTTCAGCACCTTGCCGGCGACCGCGGCGCGGTAGCCGACGCCGTTGATCTCGAGCTTCTTCTCGTAGCCCTTCGTCACGCCCTCGACGAGGTTCGCGACCTGGGCGCGGGAGAGGCCCCACATCGCGCGGGCCTCCTTGGTCTCTGAGCGGGGCTGGACCGAGATCGCGCCGTTCTCGTGCGCGACCGACACGAGGTCGGGCACGCGGAACTGCAGCTCGCCCTTCGACCCCTTGACCGTCACGGTCTGGCCGTCGACCGTCGCGGTCACGCCGGCCGGCACGGTCACGGGCTTCTTGCCTACGCGGGACATTGTCGTCTCTCCTTGCTGGCTGTCGGGTTCCGCGAAGGCCTAGAAGACCTTGCAGAGCACCTCGCCACCCACGTTGCGCTCGCGCGCCTCGTGGTCGGCCATGACGCCCTGGGGGGTGGAGACGATGGTCACGCCCAGGCCGTCGGCGACGCGCGGCAGGGTGTCGACCGACGAGTAGACCCGGCGGCCCGGCTTGGAGACGCGCTCGATCGAGCGGATCACCGGCTGGCCGTCGAAGTACTTGAGCTCGATCGCGAACTCGGTGCGCCCGTTGCCGTAATCGGTCGTGGCGTAGTCGCGGATGTAGCCTTCGGACTTCAGCACGTCGAGGACGCGGGCGCGCAGCTTGGAGCCCGGCGTCTGGACGACGTTGCGGCGGCGCTGCTGGCCGTTGCGGATGCGGGTGAGCATGTCGCCCACGGGATCGTTGATCATCTCTGGCGCCCTCCCCTTACCAGCTCGACTTGACGAGGCCCGGGATCAGGCCGCGGGAGCCGAGGTCGCGCAGCGCGACCCGCGAGATCCCGAGCTTGCGGTAGAAGGCCCGCGGGCGCCCGGTCATCTCGCAGCGGTTGCGGATGCGGGTGGGGTTGGCGTTGCGCGGCAGCTCCGCCAGCTTGAGGCGCGCCTCGAAGCGCTCCTCCATGGGCAGCGACTCGTCGTTCGCCGTGGCAAGCAGGGCCTCGCGCTTGGGCGCGTAGCGCTTGGCGAGTTCCCGCCGCTGCTTGTTCTTCTCGATCTTGCTCGTCTTGGCCATGTTCTCAGTGTCTCCGGTGTCCGCGTCTGAGGGCTCGCGCCCTCACTGCCGGAACGGGAAGTTGAAGTGCTTCAGCAGGGCCCGGGCCTCGGCGTCGGTCTTGGCGGTGGTCGCCACGACGATGTCCATGCCCCAGGTGTTCTGCGCCTTGTCGTAGTTGATCTCGGGGAACACCAGGTGCTCCTTGATCCCGAGGGCGTAGTTGCCGCGCCCGTCGAACGACTTCGGGTTCAGGCCGCGGAAGTCGCGCACGCGCGGCAGCGCGATGGTGATCAGCCGGTCCATGAACTCGTACATGCGCTGCTTGCGCAGGGTGACCTTGCAGCCGATCGGCATGTTCTCGCGGACCTTGAAGGTCGCGATCGCCTTGCGGGCCCGGGTGATCACCGGCTTCTGGCCGACGATCAGGCCGAGGTCCTCGGCCGCCACCGTCGCCTTCTTCGAGTCCTGGGTCGACTCGCCGACGCCCATGTTGACGACGATCTTCTCGATCGTCGGCACCTGCATCGGGTTCGTGTAGCCGAACTCCTCGATCAGCTTCGGGCGCACCACGTCCTCGTAGTGCTTCTTCAGCCGCGGCGTGTAGCCGTCCTTCTTCGCCTCAGCCATCGATCAGATCCCCCGAGCGCTTCGCGAAGCGAACCTTGCGCCCGTCCTCCAGAATGCGAAAACCGACCCGGGTCGCCTTGCCGTCCTTCGGATCGGCGAGGGCCAGGTTCGAGAGGTGGATCGTCGCCTCCTTGGAGATGATCCCGCCCTCGGCGGTCTGGGTCTGGCGCTGGTGGCGCTTCACGAGGTTGATCCCCCGCACCAGGGCCCGCTCCTCCTTGGGCAGCACCTGGATGACCTCGCCGGTGCGGCCCTTGTCGCGCCCGGTCAGAACGACGACGGTGTCGCCCTTCTTCACCTTCGCAGCCATCACAGCACCTCCGGGGCGAGCGAGATGATCTTCATGTGGTTGCGGGCGCGCAGCTCGCGCGGCACCGGCCCGAAGATGCGGGTGCCGATCGGCTCCTTCTGGTTGTTGATCAGCACCGCGGCGTTGCGGTCGAAGCGGATCACCGAACCGTCGGGACGGCGCACGTCTTTGGCGGTGCGCACCACCACCGCCTTCATCACGTCGCCCTTCTTCACGCGGCCCCGCGGAATCGCCTCCTTCACCGACACCACGATGATGTCGCCGACACCGGCGTACTTGCGCTTGGAACCGCCGAGCACCTTGATGCACATCACGCGACGCGCGCCGGAATTGTCGGCGACGTCCAGATTCGTCTGCATCTGGATCACGGCCTAACGCCCTTTCCTTGTTTCAGGCAGGTCTCCGCCTGGGGCACGATTGCCCGGCGGACGGCAGCCTGATGGGGATCTCGCGTCCCCGTCCATTGAAGAGACCGCGCAGCAGCGCATCGGCCTGCGCTGGCGCGGTCAACGAACGCGATGACGGGCGCCACGGAGCGCCCCTCATGTCTGTCGTGGAGGCCGGCCATCTACACCGGTTCGGCCCGGATGGCAAGCGGCTGGCCCGAGATCGCCCTCCCCGACCGGGAGGTTCCGCACGCGGGCTGCGAGGCCGCGGCCTCGCAGGCGGCTCAGGCCTCCGCGGCGGCGGCCGCGCCCTCGACCAGCTTCCAGGTCTTGAGCTTCGAGTAGGGCCGCGACTCCTCGATGAACACCGTCTGGCCGACCTTGGCCGCGTTGTTCTCGTCGTGGGCGTGGTAGTTCTTCGACCGCCGGATGGTCTTCTTCATCACCGGGTGGGTGAAGCGCCGCTCCACCTTCACCACGACGGTCTTGTCCTGCTTGTCGCTGACGACGACGCCCTGCAGCACGCGCTTCGGCATGGGTCCTAACTCCTTCAGGCCTGCGCGGCCTGCAGCGTCTTCTGGCGCTGCAGGGTGCGGACGCGGGCGATGTCGCGGCGCACTTCCCGCACGCGCGCAACGTTCTCGAGCTGACCCGTGGCCCGCTGGAAGCGCAGGTTGAACTGCTCCTTCTTCAGGTTCAGGAGCTCGTCGCCGAGCTGATCCGGCGACATCGCGCTCAGATCAGACAGCCTCTGGCTCGACTTCATCTCACAGGTCTCCTCAGTCCGCGATGCGCTGGATGAAGCGCGTGCGGATCGGCAGCTTGGCGGCGCCGAGGCGCAGCGCCTCGCGGGCGATGTCCTCGGCAACGCCGTCGATCTCGAACATGATCCGGCCGGGATGGACCCGGGCCGCCCAGTACTCGGGGGCACCCTTGCCGGAGCCCATGCGGACCTCGGTCGGCTTCTGGGTGACCGGAACGTCGGGGAAGATCCGGATCCAGACCCGGCCCTGGCGCTTCATCTCGCGGGTGATCGCGCGGCGGGCCGCCTCGATCTGCCGCGCCGTGACGCGCTCGGGCTCGAGGGCCTTGAGGCCGTACTGGCCGAAATTCAGGTCCGTCCCGCCCTTCGCGGCGCCGTGGATGCGGCCCTTGAACTGCTTGCGGAATCTCGTCTTCTTGGGTTGAAGCATGGCAGCCTCTCAAAACCTCGGGCGGGGTGGCGGGCGGCCGGTCAGGCCGCCGCGTCCCGGCCGCCGCGCTCGCCGCGCTCACGGTCGCGACGTCCGCCGGAACGGCCGCCCTCCTCGTGCGCGCGCTTGTCCTGGGCCATCGGGTCGTGCTCGAGGATCTCGCCCTTGAACACCCACACCTTGATGCCGCAGGTGCCGTAGGTGGTGAACGCCGTGGCGGTGCCGTAATCGACGTCGGCGCGCAGCGTGTGCAGGGGCACGCGGCCCTCGCGGTACCATTCGAGGCGGGCGATCTCGGCCCCGCCGAGGCGGCCCGAGCAGTTGATGCGGATGCCCTCGGCGCCCAGGCGCATCGCCGATTGCACGGCGCGCTTCATGGCGCGCCGGAAGGCGACGCGGCGCTCGAGCTGCTGGGCGATCGAGTCGGCCACCAGGGTGGCGTCGATCTCGGGCTTGCGCACCTCGACGATGTTGATCGTCACGTCGGCCTTCGTCATCGAGTTGACGAGCTTGCGCAGCTTCTCGATGTCGGCGCCCTTCTTGCCGATCACCACGCCCGGGCGGCCCGAGTGGATGGTGACCCGGCACTTCTTGTGCGGGCGCTCGATCACGATCTTGGAGACGGCGGCCTGCTTGAGCTGCTTCATCAGCGCCCGGCGGATCGCCACGTCCTCGTGCATCAGGCGGGCGTACTCGCCCTTGTTCGCGTACCAGCGCGAGTCCCAGGTCCGGTTGATGCCGAGCCGGAGACCGATCGGGTTGACTTTCTGTCCCATCGTTTCCTCCTCAGGCCGCTTCGGCCGGGACTTCACGCACCACGATGGTGAGGTTCGCGAACGGCTTCAGGATGCGGGCGCCGCGGCCGCGGGCCCGCGCGTGGAAGCGCTTGAGGACCAGCGCCTTGCCCACGTAGGCCTCCTTGACGACGAGGTCGTCGACGTCGAGGTCGTGGTTGTTCTCGGCGTTCGCGATCGCGCTCTCGAGGCACTTGCGGACCTCGACGGCGATGCGCTTGCGCGAGAATTCCAGGTCCGCGAGCGCGGTCGATACCTTCTTGCCCCGGATCAGCTGCGCCACGAGGTTCAGCTTCTGCGGGCTGACGCGCAGCATGCGCGCGACGGCCTTCGCCTCGTTCTCGGGGAGCGCGCGGGGTGCTGCTGCCTTGCCCATCTCAGCGCCTCTTCGCCTTCTTGTCGGCCGCGTGACCGTGGAAGGTGCGGGTCGGCGAGAACTCGCCGAACTTGTGCCCCACCATCTCCTCGGAGACGTAGACCGGAATGTGCTTCTGCCCGTTGTAGACCCCGAAGGTCAGGCCAACGAACTGCGGCAGGATCGTGGAGCGGCGGCTCCAGATCTTGATGACCTCGTTGCGGCTCGAGCCGCGCGCGGCGTCGGCCTTCTTGAGGAGGTAGCCGTCGATGAACGGCCCCTTCCAGATTGAACGTGCCATGGGTCGACGCCCTTACTTCTTGCGGTTGTGGCGGCTCGACACGATGAAGGTGTCGGTACGCTTGTTCGAGCGGGTCTTCTTGCCCTTGGTGGGAATGCCCCACGGGGTGACCGGGTGACGGCCGCCCGAGGTGCGACCCTCGCCGCCGCCGTGCGGGTGGTCGATCGGGTTCATGGCGACGCCGCGGTTGTGCGGGCGCTTGCCGAGCCAGCGGTTGCGGCCCGCCTTGCCGAGCGAGATGTTCATGTGGTCGGGGTTCGAGACCGCCCCCACCGTGGCGTAGCACTGGCCGTGCACTAGGCGCTGCTCGCCCGAGTTCAGGCGCAGCGTGACGTAGCCCTGGTCGCGGCCGACGATCTGGGCGTAGTTGCCCGCCGAGCGGGCGATCGCCCCGCCCTTGCCGATCTTCAGCTCGACGTTGTGCACGATCGTGCCCACCGGCATCGCGCCGATCGGCATGGCGTTGCCGGGCTTGATGTCGACGGCGTCGCCCGACACCACCTTGTCGCCGGCCTTCACCCGCTGCGGCGCCAGGATGTAGCTCTGCGCCCCGCCCTCGTAGGTCACGAGGGCGATGAAGGCCGTGCGGTTCGGATCGTACTCGATCCGCTCCACGGTGCCGACCTTGCCGGCGTGCTCGCGCCGCCTGAAGTCGACGTTGCGCAGGGTGCGCTTGTGACCGCCGCCGCGGAACCGGACGGTGATCCGGCCGAGGTTGTTGCGGCCGCCGGTCGACGACTTGCCCGCCGTCAGCGACTTGACGGGCTTGCCCTTGTAGAGTTCCGAACGGTCGACGATCACGAGCTGGCGAAGGCTCGGCGTGACCGGCTTGAATGTCTTCAAAGCCATGGCTTGTTCCCTTACGCCGTTCCTCTCAGAGCCCGGTCGTGACGTCGATGGTCTGGCCCTCTTCGAGGGTGACGATCGCCTTTTTCACGTCCGAGCGCTGGCCGCGCTGACCGCGGAAGATCTTGGTCTTGCCCTTGGTGACGAGCGTGTTGACGCTCTTCACCTTGACCTCGAACAGCTTCTCCACCGCCTCCTTGATCTGCGGCTTGGTCGCCTTCGGGGCCACGCGGAACACGACCTTGTTGAGTTCCGTCAGGTTCGTCGCCTTCTCGGTGATGACCGGGGAGACGATGACGTCGTAGTGGCGCGGATCAGCGCTCATTTGAATCGCGCCTCCAGCGCATCGACGGCCGCGCGCGTCAGCACAAGCTTCTCGCGACGCAGGATGTCGTAGACGTTGATGCCCTGCACCGGCAGGACGTCGATCTGCGGCAGGTTGCGGGCCGCCCGGGCGAAGTTCTCGTCGATCTCGGCGCCGCCGATGATGAGCGCGTTCGAGAGCGCGAGCTTGCCGAAGTGCTCCTTGAGCACCTTGGTCTTGCCGACCTCGAGCCGCACGTCGTCGAGGACGATCAGCGCGTCGCCCTTGGCCTTGGCCGAGAGCGCGTGCCGCAGGGCCAGGGCCCGCACCTTCTTGGGCAGGTCGTGGGCGTGGGAGCGCACCACCGGCCCGTGGGCCCGGCCGCCGCCGCGGAACTGCGGCGCCGAGGCGGCGCCGTGGCGGGCGTTGCCGGTGCCCTTCTGCTTGTAGAGCTTCTTCGTGGTCCGGCTGATCTCCGAGCGGGTCTTGGTCGCGTGGGTGCCGGCCTGGCGCTTGGCGAGCTGCCAGCGCACGCAGCGGTGCAGCAGGTCGGCCCGGGGCTCGAGGCCGAAGATCGCCTCGTCGAGCTCGACGGAGCCCGCCTCGGCACCGTCGAGCGTGGTGATCTCGAACTTCATCACGCGTTCTCCTCGGTGGCCGGAGCCTCGGCGGCCTCGACCGGCGCCGTCTCCGGCACGGGCCCGGCCGGGCCGGCGCCCTCGAGCTCACGGAACTTGCCCGGCATCGGCACGTCGGCCGGGAGCTTGCGCTTCACGGCGTCGCGGATCTGGATCCAGCCGCCGGCGACGCCCGGAACCGCGCCCTCGACCAGGATCAGGCCGCGCTCGGGGTCCGTGCGCACGACGCGCAGGTTCTGGGTGGTGACCCGCTCGACGCCGAGATGGCCCGGCATCTTCTTGTTCTTGAAGGTCTTGCCCGGATCCTGGCGGCCGCCCGTCGAGCCGATGGAGCGGTGCGAGATCGACACGCCGTGGGTGGCGCGCAGCCCCCCGAAGTTCCAGCGCTTCATGCCGCCCGCGAACCCCTTGCCGGTGGTGGTGCCCGTCACGTCGACGAACTGCCCCGGGATGAAGTGGTCCGCGGTGATCTCGGCGCCCACCGGGATCATGGCGTCCTCGCTGACGCGGAACTCGGCCAGCTTGCGCTTGGGCTCGACCTTCGCGACCGCGAAGTGCCCGCGCTCGGCCTTGGTGACGTTCTTCACCTTGGCCTTGCCGACGCCGACCTGCAGCGCGACGTAGCCGTTCTTCTCGATCGTGCGGTGGGCGACCACCTGGCACTGATCGACCTTGAGCACCGTGACCGGAACATGCTCGCCGGCGTCCGTGAAGACGCGGGTCATGCCGACCTTCTGTGCGATGACTCCTGAGCGCATGGTTCTCCCCCGCGCAGTCTGCCCGAAGCTCCAACGATCCCGCGGGACCGGTTAGAGCTTGATCTCCACGTCCACGCCCGCCGCGAGGTCGAGCTTCATCAGCGCGTCCACGGTCTGGGGCGTCGGATCGACGATGTCGAGCACGCGCTTGTGGGTGCGCATCTCGAACTGCTCGCGCGACTTCTTGTCGATGTGCGGCGAGCGGTTGACGGTGTAGCGCTCGATCCGGGTCGGCAGCGGGATCGGCCCGCGCACCTGCGCGCCGGTCCGCTTCGCCGTCGAGACGATCTCGCGGGTCGACGAATCCAGGATGCGATGATCGAACGCCTTGAGGCGAATGCGGATGTTCTGGCCGTTCATGTGTCTTCAACCTCGCGACGGGATGGGGCTGGCGCTCGCGCCCGCCCCCTCGCGTGTGCGGCAGCGGAGTGAGGGC
>NZ_QOWC01000115.1 GCF_003574465.1 Methylobacterium crusticola | reverse complement strand
CCGGCCGCCGCGCGGCGCGTGAGCCGCCCGGCCCGCGCCGTGGCGCGCCGGCAGGCGTGAGGTGCGGATCGTCGGGGGCCGCCTGCGCGGCCGCACCCTCGCGGGACCGCGCAGCGACGCGATCCGGCCGACCTCGGACCGGGTGCGCGAGGCGCTGTTCAACGTCCTCGCCCACGCCTACGACGACCCGGTCGACGGCGCGCGCGTGCTCGACCTGTTCGCCGGCACCGGGGCCCTCGCCTGCGAGGCCCTGTCCCGCGGCGCCGCCTTCGCGCTGCTCGTCGACGACGGCGCGGAGGCGCGCGGGGTGATCCGCGCCAACATCGACGCGCTCGGGCTTGCCGGGGCGACCCGCGTGTTCCGCCGCGACGCCGCCCGGCTCGGAGCCGCGCCGCCGGGCGAGCCCTTCGGCGTGGTGTTCTGCGACCCGCCCTACGGGCGCGGCCTCGCCCCCCGGGCGCTCCAGGCCGCCGCGGAGGGCGGGTGGCTCCTCCCCGGCGCGCTGGCGGTGGTCGAGGAGGCCGTCGCCGCGCCCCTGGCGCCGCCGCCCGGCTTCGCCGAGCTGGAGCGCCGGACCTACGGCGACACGCAGGCGGCGTTCTGGCGCCGCGAGGGCTGACGGGACGCCCTTGTCCCTGCGTGCCGAGGAAGCGGCCGGTGTCGCACGAGGCCGGCACCGCGGGAGCGCGCTCACGGCCTGATCATCTCGCTCAGGGTCGGCGCGAAGGCGGCGGCGGCGACCCCGATGCCGCTCGCCGAGCGATAGGCGGTGCCGACGCGGTCCGCCTGCGTCACGGCGGTGTGGATGCCGACCAGGGCCGCGCCGCCCTCCGCGTCGAGGAGGAGCACCGGCGCGCCGGATTCGCCCGACATCGACTCGCACAGGTCCAGCAGCAGGCCCGCGGAGGGCGCGTCGATGCGGGCCGAGCAGCCCCGGTGGATCACCGGCAGGTACGGGCGGTCGGCGGCGTAGCCCGCGAGCGCCACCACGGCGCCGGGCGTGCTCCCCGGCAGGTCGGCGCCCGGCAGCACCCGCCAGGGCACGGGCTTCAGCGCCAGGGGATCCTTCAGCGTGACGACGGCCCAGTCGCGCCCGACCATCCCCGGCCCGATCGCGTCGCGGCCCGGCCGGCTCTCGGCCCGCAGGTCGATGCCGGGGGCCAGCCGCAGGTCCACGGCCTCGGCGGAGCCCGCGTTCAGGTCCCGGGCCTGCCCGGCGACGAAGTGGACCTGGTGCGGCTTGACCCAGGCGTTCAGCCGGCCGTCGAAGAAGCAGTGGGCGGCGGTGAGCACGTGGCGCGGGCCGACGAGCGTGCCCGTGCAGTGGCTGCGGTGGCTCGGCCCCTGCACGACGTTGACGCGCCCGATGGCCGTGAACGGCCAGGCCGTGGGCTCCAGGGGAACGCGCCTGTCGCCGGCCGGCGCCGCGGCCCGGGGTCCCGGGGCGTCGCGGCGCTCCTCGGCCCCGGCGCCGGGCGCCGCGAGCGCGAGCGCGAGCGCCACCAGGATTCGCTTGCGATCGTGCATCGGACCGTCCCGCCCCCGAGAACCCCGCCCTCAAGTACCTGGCGTTCGCGACCAGGAACCCGGCGGTCGCGACGAGGCTAGAGCGCCACAGGATCGCGTTGCAACCGGCTGGCGCGCTCACTCCCCGTCTCACGCTCTCTCGTGACGCGCTCCCTCGCGCCGAACCGGCATGCACCACGGGGGTTGAGCGCCCGCGCGCATGCTCCGCCGGCGGGGACCGGCGTCCCGCCCCGGGGGCCGCCCCGGCTCCAGGCCCCCCGCCGGCGGACGAGGTCATCCCGAAGGAGGAGCCGCGGCGCGGACGGGCAAGAATTGCCGGGTTGTCGCGGTCGCGGCGGAACTGGCAGCGTGCTGTCGAGGTTGTGTGCTCGGAAGCTTCAACCAATTGTAGAATTCACCGGAGGGGCGATGCCGCTGCACCAGACCAGGCCGGCGACCCGGCTGCGCGCCATGCTGCTCGTCCTGGCCTCGGGATGCCTGCTGATCTCGTCCGATGTCGGCGTCCGGGCCGCCGACGACAACGGGCTCGACTTCTTCAGGCATTTCTTCGGCGCGCCGGCCCCCGCCCCCGTCGCCGCAGCGCCCGTGGCCCAGCCCTACGACGCGCCGGTGCGCCGGCGCTGGGCCGCGCGCAACCGGCTGCCCCCGCACGCCCGGGCCGCGCTTCGCTCGCGCACCCGCTACGTGGCGCTGCCAAAGCCGGAGAAGGTCGAGTCCCCGAAGGCCGTGGCGGTGGCCAAGCCGCCGCCCTCCGGTCCGTTCGACGCCCGGGCGGCCCTCCTGCGCGACCCCACGCTCCGGCCCGGCGACATCGTGATCCTGCCCGAAGGCCCGCGGGTGTTCCGGGGCGATCCGGACGCCCAACGGCACCGGATGAGCGACTTCGAGGACGTGCGCCGCCCCGGCGCGGTCGCGAGCAGCACCCGCCGCGAGCTCCTCGCCATGACGGCCCCGGTCGGGGCGATGCCGGCCGAGACGGCCCGCAGGATGATGGCCCGCTCCCAGAAGGCGGTGCCCGCGCCGGACGCCGCGCCGGACACCGCGCCGGTCGCGGCCCGCAGCGAGGCCTCGCTCACGCGGGTGGTCTACCCGGTCCGGTAGGGCCTGCGCGCTCCGGGCCCGGGCGGCCGCACTTCCGGGCGCCCCGGTCGCGGACCCGCGACGGACCGGCGTCCCGTCCGGCTTCGAGGCGAGGCGTTGATGATCGCCGCCGGGCCCGAGCCCCGCGGCGGCGAGGGAGCGCGGTCGACCGGCGCCGGCTGCGGCAAGACGCGCCGGACCACCACCCCCGCGGATCGGGGCCAGGCACGGCCGCGCTTGCTAGGATGGGATGCCGGATGCCCCCCGTCGTTCCTCTCGCGCAGAGTGCCCCGATGCCGAACCTGCTCCGCGCCGCCGCCCTGGCGGCGCTGCTCGCCGCGAGCCCCGTCCGCGCCGCCGACGGCGCCGCGCTCGTGGCGCAGTGCAAGAGCCTCCTGCGCAGCGCCAAGGTCCGGGGCGACCAGGTCGACTTCCGTCAGGCACCCGACACCGTCGCCTGCTGGGCGTTCATGGGCGCCGTGCAGGACCTCGCCGGCGCCGCCGATTCCGCCCAGCAGCCGCCCCTGCTCGGGGCCTGCCTGCCGCCCGACGGGACGCTGCTGCAACTCGTCAGGGCCGTGGTGGCGTATGGCGGCGCGCATCCCCCGTCCCTGCGCGAGAAGGCCGGCGTGTTGGCCCTGCTCGCCCTGCGCGACGCGTTCCCGTGCAAGAAGGGGTGACCCCGCCGCGCCAGTCCAGAGCCCGGCATCCCGCCGGCCGGTCCGTGCAATTCAGCCACCCGAACGTATTGTCGCGGCGTCGTGTCAGTCCCGGATGATCATCGGCGCGACGCACGCCGAGAATTGCCGTGCTTCGTAGGTTCTGAAACCGTCCCATAGCCTCGGCTGCAAAAAAGTTCCGGCATGATATTTCGACTGGCCGCGCTTGCACGGGGCCGGCCGCCCCATACTCTCGAGCACGAGGGCGTGGCGAGCGCGCCGCGCCGGCAGCCGTAGCAGAGGATGAGCATGGCCAAGGCCGACAGGCACAGCATGGGAGCGGGCGCGCAGGGCAAGGGCTCCGGCACGGGCGCGATGACCGAACTGCCCGAGGGCATCCTCGAGGAGAACATGGTGCTCAGCAACCGCGACAAGGCCCAGCACGGCGACGCCCGCGGTCTCGACAGCAAGCGGGTCCAGACCGAGCAGTACCAGGACCACGCCGCGAACCGCCGCAACTTCGACCAGACCATGCCCGAGCCCGGCGGCGAGGGCAGCGGCGGCGCCACGGAGCGCTGATCGCGGGGTCCGGCGGCGCGGCCCGCGGGCGCCGCGCCGCCGCCCGACCATGCGCGCGGCGGATGCCGGCCCCTCGCGCCGGCCCGTAGCCCCGCCCGCGCGCCTCGGGCAGAACGGGCCGGCGATGCGGCGAGGGCGCGGGGCGACGATTCCGGGGCCCTTCCGTCGCACGGGGGGATGCCGGTGGGTCTGATCTACGCGCTCGGCGCCTACCTGAGCTGGGGCCTGGTGGTGCCGGTGCATTTCCGGCTCCTCGACGCCGTGTCGCCCTGGGCGATCGTGGCGCACCGCATCGCCTGGTCGAGCCTGTTCGTCGCGCTGCTGATCCTGGGCCTGCGCCTCGCGTCCCCGGGCCGTGGGCGCGCCCGGTTCGTGCTCCACAAGCGGCACGGCTTCTTGGTGCTCTCGGCCGTGATCATCGCGTTCAACTGGTCGCTCTACCTGTGGGCCGTGCAGCACGGGCAGATGCTGGAGGCCAGCCTCGGGTACTTCATCAACCCGCTGGTCAGCGTCGCCCTCGGCGCCCTGGTGCTCGGCGAGCGCCTGCGCCCCCTCCAGGTCGGCGCGGTCTCCCTGGCGGGCGTCGGGGTCGGGCTGGCGGTGCTGGCGGCGGGCACGCTGCCGTGGGTGGCGCTGACGCTCGCCGTCACCTTCGCGGCCTACGCGCTGATCCGCAAGCTGGTGCCGATCGACCCGGTCCTCGGCTTCTGCGCCGAGACCTTCGTACTGCTGCCCGCGGCGCTCCTGTATCTCGGCCTCGGGCCGGACGCCGCGGCGCCCGATCCGCGGCAATGGGCCCTTCTCGTGCTGACCGGGGTGACCACCTCGGTGCCGCTGATCTGGTTCGCGGCCGCGGCGGCGCGGCTGAAGCTCTCGACCCTCGGGCTGCTGCAGTACCTCGCGCCGACCTGCCTGCTCGGCCTGAGCGTGCTCGTCTACGGCGAGGCCCTGCCGCCGGCCCGGATCCTGGTGTTCGCCCTGATCTGGATCGGCCTTGCCCTCTACGCCTTCGACGCGGTCCGGCCCGGGCGCGCCGCCGTGCCGGCGCCGCGCGCCCTCGCCCCGAAGCCCGGCGACTGCCCCGGCTGAGGGGGCGGGGCCTAGCCGCGCCGCGTGCGCTTGCCGCCGGCCTTCGCGCCGCGCTTCATGCAGGTGAAGTAGATCTGGCGGCCGAGCTCGTAGGGGCCGAGGCCCCTCGGATCGGGGGTGGAGAAGACGCGCGCCCGGGCCTCATCCCGGCAGGCCTGGTCCTTCGCGCTCTGAATCGGCTGCGCCTGGGCGGCCAGTCCGGTCAACCCCAGAACCAGTGCACCCATGATCAATCCGCGCACCGTACCCTCCACCCATGTACCGGAACGCCCCATCAATCGACCCTGCCACGGCCAAGATCAAGTGCTGCCGCGGAGATTGCCGTCAAGTTTCCCCGGTCCAACCACAATCGGCGCGCTGTCTCGTCCTCGCGGCGAATCGGCGGGGGCACGATGATTCTGGACGACGCGAAGACGAGGGACGCCGGCGGCCCGCACCCGATCTGGCTCGTGGTCGCGCCCTGGACGGCGTTCGCACTCTCCCTCGGGACCTTCCTGGCCCGCTGGCTGCCCTGACGCCCCGGCGTGGGCCGCCGGGGCCGTGTAACCCCGCGGGGGCCCGGCCCGGCGGCAGCAGTGGATCCCGTCAGATCAGCATCTGCAGGTCGCCGTCCACCGCCAGCGCCTGGCCCGAGATCGTGCGGCCCCGGGGCGAGGCGAGGAAGAGGATCTGGTCGGCGAGCTGGCGCGCCGTGACGTAGTCCTTGATCGAGGCCGCCGCGAAGGCCGCCGCCTCGGTCTCGGCGAAGCTGAGGCCCCGCTGCTGCGCCTTGGCCTCCAGCACCCGGCGCTGCCGGTCGCCCGCCACGATGCCGGGCAGGACGGCGTTGACCCGGATGCCGTCGGCGCCGAGTTCCCGCGACAGCGACTTCGTGAAGCCGATCACGGCCCACTTGGCCGCCGCGTAGGGCGTGCGCAGCGGGAAGCCGAAGCGCCCCGCCACCGAGGACAGGTTGACGATCGACGGGTTCGCGCTCCGGCGCAGCAGCGGCACCGCGAGGCGCACGCAGTTGAACTGGCCCGTGATGCAGATGTCGAGGCAGCGGTCCCAGTCCTCGGGATTGATCTCCTCCACCCGCCCGGTCGGCCCGGCGATGCCGGCGTTGTTGATCAGGACGTCGAGCCCGGCGAGGGCGTCGTGCGCCTCGGCGAAGAGCCGCGCCACGTCGTCCCGGGAGGCGACGTCCGCCTCGGTGCCGGTGATGCCCTCGGGCAGCGTTCCGAGGGCCGCCCGGTCGACGTCGCAGACGTGGACCCGCGCGCCCTCCTCCACGAAGGCCCGGGCGACCTCGAGCCCGATGCCCCCCGCGCCCGCCGTCACCAGCACCTTGAGCCCGGCCAATCCCATGTCCATCCCGTGATCCTCCCTCGAGTGCGCCCGCCGGGCTCGGCCGGCGGGCCCGAAAGCCCCTGACCCGCCGGACGCCCGGACGGGGGAACGGGGCGGCTTCCCCCGCCGCGGCCGCTCACGGCGGCAGCCGCCCGCTCGCCTCGATGAAGGCGGCGGTTCCGGTGATGTCGGCGACGAGCGCGGCGCGGGCGGCGGTTGCGTCGCCGGCGCGCAGCGCCGCCACCAGTCGGGCGTGGTGCGCCTCCGCGCCCCCTTCCGCGAGGCGGCGGGCCGAGACGCGCATGTCGAGGTTCAGAACCGGCCCGATGCGCAGCCACAGGCCCTCGATGATCGCCCGCAGGGACGGCAGCCCGGCCGCCGCGTAGGCCGCGAAATGCAGCTCCTTGTTCGCCCGCACGGCCCGTTCGAGGTCGGGGGCCGGGGCGAGCGCCTCGCACCGGAAGGCCGCGTCGTGCCGGGCGATCAGCGCGAGGTCCGCCGGCCCGCACCGCAGGGCGGCCTCCTCGACCGCGAACCCCTCGATGGCGATCCGCACCCGCGTCAGCTCGCGGAACTTGGCCGCATCCATCAGCGGCACGCTCACGGCGCGGTTCGGCAGCACCTCGAGGGCCTCGTCGGCGACGAGCCGCGACACCGCCTCGCGCACCGGCATCATCGAGGTGCCGAGCTGGTCGGCCACCCGGCGCAGGGAGAGGCGCTCGCCCGGCGCGAGCTCGCCGGCGATCAGGAGGGAGCGCAGCGCGTCGTAGACGCGCGTGCCGAGCGTCACGCGCTCGAAGCGGTCGATCCTGCCGATGGCGCCGTCCAAGCCGCTTCCTCGCCGGGGACGGGCGTCCTGCCGAAACGGTCTCGACAGGCGCCCGATTTGATGCCAGCTTAAGTGTGATCACAGATCACGGCAAGCCGTTCGACCGTGAGATCCTCGGCAGGAAACGCACCATGACGCACGGAGAGATTCCGACGGACCGTCGGCCGACGCGCCGCCGGCTGGTCCAGGGTGGGCTCGCGGCCGGGGCCGCGCTCGCGATGCCGGGCATCGTGCGGGCGCAGGGCGGGCCGATCCGCATCGGCCACCTGACTCCGCGCACCGGCTTCCTCGGGCCGCTCGGCGAGTACGCCGTGATGGCGGCCCAGCTCGCCGCCGAGGAGATCAACGCGGCGGGCGGCATCAACGGCCGCAGGATCGAGCTCATGACCGAGGATTCGGTCAACCCGCAGACCGCGTCGAGCAAGGCGGAGCGCTACGTCGAGCGCGACCGGGTCGCGGCGATCGTCGGCGAGATCTCGTCGGCCTCGGCGCTCGCCATCGGGCAGGTGGCGCAGCGCGGCCGGACGATCTTCCTCAACACCGGCGCCAACTCGGACGCGCTGCGCGGGCAGGATTGCAAGCGCTACATGTTCCACGTCGAGGGCGCGAACTCGATGTACGTCAAGGCGGTGGGCCGCTCCCTGACCGAGAAGGGGCTCGTCAAGGGCCGGAAATGGTACTCGCTCACGGCCGACTACGCCTTCGGGCACGACCTCCTGCGGGTCGCCAAGGTGTTCATGCAGGGCAACGGCGGCACCTTCGCGGCCGACGAGCTGGTGCCGACCGACGCCACCGACTTCTCGGCCTACCTCATCAAGATCCGCCAGGCCAAGCCCGACCTCGTGATCTCGAACCTCGCCGGCAACCAGATCACCAACTTCCTCAAGCAGTACGCCGAGTACGGCCTGCCCTTCCCGGTCGCCGGCTTCGGCTTCGACACGGCGCTCGCCTGGGGCGCGGGGGCCGGCAACTTCGCCGGCACCTGGCCCTGCCTCTGGCACCACAAGGTCGACACGCCCTCCGCCAAGGCCTTCGTGGCCGCCTTCGCCAAGAAGTACGGCAAGCCGCCGGAGAACCAGGCCTGGGGCGACTACAACGCGGTCCGGATCGTCGCCAAGGCGATGGCGGACACCAAGTCCACCGAGGGGCCGGCCCTGGTCTCCTACCTGGAGGGCGGCGCCACCTTCGACGTGCAGAAGCCGCGCCCGGGCTACTTCCGGGCCCGGGACCACCAGTTCATCAGCGAGATGTACGCGATCACGGCGCTGCCCGCCGACCAGGTCAAGGACAAGTGGGACCTGTTCTCCTCGACGCCGGCGATCCCCGGCCCGAACGAGGACATGGAAGTGCTCGCCCCCACGGCCGAGGAGGCGGCCTGCAGGCTCGAGGGCTGAGAGGCCGCGACGCGCCCCCTCCCGGAGCGGAGGGGGGATCCTTCCGTCAGCCGAGCGGGACCGACCGTGCTTCTCCTCACCCTCGCCGTCGAGCAGGTCGTGAACGGCCTCTTCCTCGGCGCGATCTACCTGCTGATCGCCCTCGGCCTGTCGCTGATCTTCAGCCTGGGCGGCATCGTCAACCTCGCCCACGGCGCCTTCTACGCCATCGGCGCCTACCTGACGATCGTGCTCTCGCCCCATCTCGGCTTCGGCGGCTCCCTCGTCGCCGCGCCGGTGCTGGTCGGGCTGATCGGGCTCGGGGTCGAGCGCCTGCTGTTTCGCCGCTTCTACCGCTCGGACCCGATCCTGTCGCTCCTCCTCACCTTCGGCCTCGCCATGGTGGCCGAGCAGGCGCTGCGCATGATCTTCGGCGCGCCGCCCCTGCCCTACGGCATCCCGCAGGCCCTGCGCGGCCAGATCTTCGTCGGCGACCTCGTGCTCTCGCGCTACCGCCTGACCATCCTGGCGGCGGTGATCGTGGCGGTCGCCTGCATCTGGTTCCTGCTCCAGCGCACCACCTTCGGGCGCGTGGTGCGGGCCGGGGTCCAGAACCCCGACATGGTCGCGGCGCTCGGCATCTCGCTCAAGCCCTACATGGCGAGCGTGGTGGTGATCAGCGTCGGCCTCGCGGGCCTCGCCGGCGTGATGCTGGCCCCGATCTCCGGCGTCCACCCGGCCATGGGCGCCGAGGTGCTCACCGGCGCCTTCGTGGTGGTGGTGATCGGCGGCCTCGGCTCGTTCTGGGGCGTGGTCGCGGCGGCCCTCATCGTGGGCGTCGTGCGCGGGCTCATGGTGCTGGTCTACCCGGGCTTCGCCGAGGCCGCGATCTACGCCCTCATGGCGATCATCCTGCTCGTCCGGCCCCGCGGGCTGTTCGGCGAGCGCATCCTGCGCTTCGAGTAGCCATCATGACCGCGCACAAGGACTGGCTCGCGCTCCCGCTCGCGGCGGCGGCCCTCGTGGCCCTGCCCTTCGCCCTCCAGGCGCTCGGCCTCACCCTCACCTCGGCGACGGACGTCGTGGTGTTCGCGGTCGCGTGCCTCGGCCTCAACATCCTGGTCGGGCAGACCGGCCTCGTCTCCTTCGGGCACGGGGCCTTCTTCGGCCTGGGCGCCTACGCGGCGGCGATCAGCCAGCGCACCCTCTTCCCGGGCTCCATCCTGCCCCCGCTCCTGTTCGCCCTCGCCGTCGTGGCCCTCGCCGCAATCCTCCTCGGCCTGCTGATCCTGCGCCGGCGCGGGGTCTACTTCTCGCTCCTGACGCTCGCGCTCTCGGCCCTCTCGTTCACGGTGGCGTACCGCTGGACCGCGCTCACGGGCGGCGAGAGCGGCTACGGCGGGGTGGTGCGGCCGACCGTCCTCGGCCTCGACCTCGACACTCCCTGGCCCTGGTACGGCGTCGTCGCGCTCCTCGGCTTCGCGGTGGTGTACGGCCTCTCCCGCTTCCGCCGCTCCCCGGTCGGCACCGTGCTGGAGGCGATCCGCGAGAACGAGCAGCGGGCGCGCTTCCTCGGCTACCCGACGAACCGCTACAAGCTCCTCGCCTTCACGGTCTCGGCCGTGATCACGGGCCTGGCCGGCGTCCTGGAGGTCTTCACCCACCGCTTCGCCTCCGCCGAGCCCCTGGGCAGCGCGTTCTCGGGCGAGCTGCTCGCCATGGTGGTGATCGGCGGCATGCGCAGCCTCGCCGGGCCGGCGATCGGCGCCCTGTTCTTCATCCTGTTCCGCGAGATGCTGTCGATCTGGACCTCGGACTGGCTGTTCTGGTTCGGCCTCCTGTTCGTCGGCTTCATCGTGTTCTCGCCCGACGGGCTCGTGGGCATCGGCCGCCGCCTCCTGCGGCTCGTGCGCCCGGAGGCGCGCGAGGACGCCGCCATGGCGGGCCGCCGGGCCGGGGCCCCGGAGAACCTGCCGGCCTTCCTGCGGCCCGACGGCGTGGTCGAGGGCGCGATCCTGGCGGCGCGCGCCATCTCGAAGCGCTTCGGCGGCCTCAGGGCCGTGGACGGCGTCACCATCGCGGTGCGGGACCGGACGCTCCACGCCCTCATCGGCCCCAACGGCGCCGGCAAGACCACCGCCTTCAACCTGATCTCCGGGATGTTCAGGCCCGACGCCGGCACCGTGACCCTCGCCGAGCGCTCGATCGCGGGCCTGTCGCCGGAGCGGATCTGCGCGGCGGGGATCGGGCGCTCGTTCCAGATCACCAACCTGTTCCCGGCCCTCAGCGTCGAGGAGAACGTGCGCCTCGCCGTGCAGGGCCGCCACGCCGGGCGCTTCCACCCCTGGCGCGACGCGCGCTCCGACCCCGCGGTCGCGGCCGAGACGCGGGAGATCCTGCGCTGGCTCGGCCTCGCGGGCCTCGAGGGGGCGGAGGCCGGCTCGCTCTCCTACGGCGGCCAGCGCCTGCTCGACATGGGGGTGGCGCTCGCCACCAGGCCCCGTGTGCTGCTCCTCGACGAGCCGCTGGCGGGCCTCGCGGCGGCCGAGCGCGGGCGCATCGGCGACATCATCAAGCGGGTCTCCACCGAGGTCCCGGTGCTGATGGTCGAGCACGACATCGACCGCGTCTTCCAGATCGCCGACGCCGTCACGGTGATGAACGAGGGCACGGTCCTGGTCGACGGCACCGTGGAGGACGCCCGCTCGAGCCCGCGGGTGCAGGAGGTCTACATCGGCTCGGGCACCGCCGCGATGGCGGCCCGCCCCCGGCCGAGCGCCGCCGAGGCGCAGGTGCTGCTGGCGCTCGAGGGCGTCGACACCTACTACGGCAAGAGCCACATCCTGAACGGCGTCACCTTCGACGTGCACAGCCACGAGATCGTGGCGCTCCTCGGGCGCAACGGGGCCGGCAAGTCGACCTGCCTCAAGACCATCACGGGCATCGCCCCGCACGCCGCCGGGCACGTCCGCCTCGGGGCCGAGGCCCTCGACGGCCGCTCCGCCGCGGCGATCGCCCGGGCCGGCATCGGCTACGTGCCCCAGGGGCGGGGCCTGTTCGCCGGCATGAGCGTCGCCGAGAACCTGGAGCTCGGCCGCCTCAAGCGCCGCACCGGCAACGGGGTGCACTGGGACGAGGAGCGGGTGCTCGCCTACTTCCCGCGCCTGCGCGAGCGCTGGCGCACGCCCGCCGACTACCTGTCTGGCGGCGAGCAGCAGATGGTCGCGGTGGCGCGCGCGCTCTCGGGCGACGTGCGGGTGCTCCTCCTCGACGAGCCCTTCGAGGGCCTGGCGCCGGCCGTGGTGGAGAGCCTGTTCGAGACCTTCGACGCCCTGCGCCGGGAGGTCTCGATCGTGATCGTCGACCACAACCTCGACCTCGCCCTCGCGCTCTCCGACCGCACGGTGGCGCTGGAGCGCGGACGGGTGATGCATGCCGGCCCCTCGCAGGCGCTGCGCGACGACCTCGCGCTGCGCCGGAAGGTGCTGTGGCTGTGATCTTCGCGCCGTCCCCCGACGGGGCCGCGCCTCGAAGCGGAGACCCCTGATGCCAACCGTCGCCGTCGTCGGAGCCGGGCTGATCGGCCGCTCCTGGGCCGTGGTCTTCGCCCGCGCGGGCTTCGCGGTCCGCCTCACCGACGTCCACGCGCCCGCCCGCGAGGCCGCGCCCGGGCACGTCGCGGAGGCCCTGCGCCAGCTCGGCCTCCACGGCCTCGTCGACGACGAGGCGGCGGTCCTCGGCCGGGTGCGGGTCGTCGCCACGCTGGCCGAGGCGGTGGCGGGCGCCGACCTCGTGCAGGAGAACGGCCCCGAGACCGTGGAGGCCAAGCGGGCGCTCTTCGCCGAGCTCGACGCGCTCTGCCCGGCCGCGACGATCCTGGCCTCGTCCACCTCGGCCATCGTGGCCTCGCGCTTCACCGAGAGGCTCGCGGGCCGCGCCCGCTGCCTCGTCGGCCACCCCGTCAACCCGCCCCACCTCGTGCCGGTGGTGGAGCTGTGCGGCGCGCCCTGGACCGACCCGGCGGTGGTGGAGCGGGCCCGGACCCTCTACGCTGCCGCCGGCCAGGCGCCGGTAATCGTGCGTCGCGAGGTCGAGGGATTCGTGCTCAACCGCCTGCAGGGCGCCCTCCTGTCCGAGGCCCTCCGCCTCGTCGGCGAGGGCGTGGTCAGCCCGGAGGACCTCGACAGGACGGTGGCGGAGGGCCTGGGGCTGCGCTGGTCCTTCCTCGGCCCGTTCGCCACCATCGACCTCAACGCCCCGGGCGGCGTCGCCGATTACGGCGCCCGCTACGGGGGCTTCTACCGCAGCCTCGCGGCCGACCCGGCCCCGCCGGCGGTCTGGGACGCCGAGACCCTCGCGCGGGTCGTCGCGGCCTGGGACGGCGGCCCCGATCCCGCCCCCGCCGAGGAGCGCGCGCGCCGCCGCGACGCCCGCCTCGCGGCCCTCATGGCGCACAAGCGCGCCCAGCCCTGACCCCGGAAGGAGAAGCCCGCATGGCCCCGAGAAAAGTCGTCATCACCTGCGCGGTCACCGGCGCGATCCACACGCCCTCGATGTCCCCGCACCTGCCGGTGACGCCCGACGAGATCGCCGAGGCGGCGATCGGCGCCGCAGAGGCGGGCGCCGCCATCGTCCACCTGCACGCCCGCGACCCGAAGACCGGCAAGCCCGACCAGCGGCCGGAGGCCTTCGCGCCGTTCCTGCAGGTGATCAAGCAGCGCTCGAACTGCGTGATCAACCTCACCACCGGCGGCGCCCCGACCATGGGCATCGACGAGCGCCTCGGCCCGGCGGCCCACTTCAAGCCGGAGGTCGCCTCGCTCAACATGGGCTCGATGAACTTCGGCCTCTACCCGATGCTGGAGCGCTTCAAGACCTTCGAGCACGACTGGGAGAAGCCCTACCTCGAGGGCTCGCGCGACCGCATCTTCAAGAACACCTTCGCGGACATCGAGCACATCCTGACCACCTGCGCCGAGAACGGCACCCGGTTCGAGGTCGAGTGCTACGACATCGGCCACCTCTACACGCTCGCCCACTTCGCCGACCGGGGCGTGATCAAGCCGCCGTTCTTCGTCCAGAGCGTGTTCGGGATCCTCGGCGGCATCGGCCCGCACCCCGAGGACGTCCAGCACATGAAGCGCACCGCCGACCGCCTCTTCGGCGCCGATTACCGCTGGTCGGTGCTGGGGGCGGGCCGCAACCAGCTGCCCATCGCCGCCCAGGCCGTCGCGCTCGGGGGCAACGTGCGGGTGGGCCTGGAGGATTCGCTCTGGATCGGCCCCGGCCGGCTCGCCGAGACGAACGCCGCCCAGGTCCACAAGGCCCGCCAGATCATCGAGGGCCTGGGGCTCGAGGTCGCGACGCCCGACGACGCCCGGGGCATCCTCGCGCTGAAGGGCGGCGACCGCGTCGACTTCTGACCGGCCGGGCCGCCGCGGGGCCGCGTAGCCCCGCGGCGGCCCCCCGTCAGGGCCGCAGCGCTCCCTGGGTCTCGACGTAGACGGCGTAGACCGAGGTGCTCGCGGTCATGAACAGCCGGTTGCGCTTCGGGCCCCCGAAGCAGAGGTTGGCGCAGGTCTCCGGCAGGTGGATCTTGCCGATCAGGTCGCCCGAGGCCGTGTAGCAGCGCACGCCGTCCTCCTTGGGGTCGGCCCAGCCCATACTGCACCAGACGTTGCCGTCCACGTCCGTGCGCACGCCGTCGGTGAAGCCGGGCGCGAAGCCCTCCGCGAAGACCCGGTCGCCGGTGAGGCGGTCCCCCTCCACCGTGAAGGCCCGGATGTTGGACCGCCCGCCGTGGGTGGCGCCGCTGTCGACGACGTAGAGCGTCCGCTCGTCGGGCGAGAAGCAGAGGCCGTTCGGCCGGTCGATGCCCTCGGCCGCGACCTTGGCCTGGCCGGTCGCCGCGTCGATCCGGTAGACCCGGGTCGGCAGCTCGGCCTTGTCCTTGTGGCCCTCGTAGAACCCGTCGATGCCGTAGCCCGGATCGGTGAACCAGATGGCGTTGTCGGAGGCCACCACGACGTCGTTCGGCGCGTTGAGCGGCTTGCCGTCGAACCGGTCGATCAGCACCGTGATGCTGCCGTCGGGCTCGGTGCGGGTCACCCGGCGCGCGTCGTGCTCGCAGGTGATCAGGCGGCCCTGGCGGTCGCGGGTGTTGCCGTTCGAGTAGTTGGAGTTCCGGCGGAACACGCTGACGTGCCCGTCCTCCTCCAGCCAGCGCATGATCCGGTTGTTGGGGATGTCGCTCCACAGGAGGTAGCGGCCGTCCCGGAAGTAGACCGGGCCCTCGGCCCAGCGGAAGCCGGTGGCGATGCGCTCGATCGCGGCGTTGCCGACCTTGTAGCGGAAGCGCTTGTCGAGCACCTCGACCCGCGGGTCGGGGTAGCGCGTGTCGGGCAGGTTGCCGAGGGGCAGGCGGTCGGCCCTCGCCGCCCCCGGGATGGTCGTGGTCGCGGCCAAGGCCGCGGCGCCCGTCAGGACGTCACGTCGGTTCATCGGATGTTTCCTCCCGTCCGCGTTGCGGACCCGGGGAGTTTAGGGCGAAGGCCCGCCCTGTCGCGAGGGGAGCGGCGGGGAAAAAGGCGGCGCGGCGCGCCTTCAGCCCCGGTAGGTCTCCCCGTCGAGGCCCCGCGCCCGGCCGGCGGTGAGCAGCGTCTCCCAGACGGGATCGGGCAGGGGCACGCCCTCGGCGAGGCGCTGCGCCCGGGTCCGGCGCTCGGGCTCGCCGGGGAGCAGCACCTCACCGCCGGGCGCGGCGGGCCGCGCGCTGCGGAAGAAGTCGAGATAGGTGCGGGTCTCGGCCGCGAGGGCGTCCTCGGAGCCGAAGACCTGCGGCGTCATGTAGAGCGACAGCATGCCGTTGCAGAACCGCTTCGGGCCGGGGCCCGCGGTGCCCGAGCCCGTGAGCGCGCCGGCGATGAGCTCGCACATCAGCGCCAGCCCCGAGCCCTTGTGCTCGCCGAAGGCCCGGATGGCGCCCGCGCCGTTGCGGTTGTCGCGCTCGGGCCTGTCGAGGGGACCGAACAGGGTCGCGGGGTCGCCGCTGAGGCGGCCGTCCGGCTCGATCAGCACGCCCTCGGGCAGCGGCTTGCCCCCTTGCGAGGCCACCAGCACCTTGCCCTCGGCCACGGCCGAGGTGGCGAAGTCGAGGATGACCGGCTCGGCCCCGGCGACCGGGAACCCGGCCGCGAACGGGGCCGTCGAGAAGCGCCGGTCGACCGAGCCGAAGGGCGCCACGAGCAGGCTGCCCGCCACGTTGACGAAGTGCACCGAGACGAGGCCGGCCTGCGCGGCCTGCTCGGCCCACTCGCCGATGCGCCCGAGATGCCCGGCGTGGCGCAGGGCCACGATGGCGACGCCGTTCCGCTTCGCCTTGGCGATGCCGAGCTCGGTCGCGAACGGGCCCGCGGTCTGGCCGAAGCCGTAATGGGCGTCCACGAGGGCGAAGGCCGGGCTGTCGCTCACCACCTCGGGCGTGCGGTCGGCCTCCACCTCGCCCTCGCGCAGCCAGGCGACGTAGCGCGGCACCCGGATCACCCCGTGGCTGTCGTGCCCGGTCAGGTTGGCGGCCACGAGGTAGCGGCCGATCCGCTCGGCCTCCGGCACCGGGCAGCCCTCCCCGACGAAGATGTCCCGCACGAAGGCAGTCAGTCCGGCGGCGGCGATCTGCATGGGCGTCCTCCCGATTCTTGTTCGACCGGCCGCACAATGGCCTCGGGGCCGCCCGAGGTCGAGGGCGCAGGAGGCGGGCGCGGGCACGTTTTTCCGCCTCGGGGGGTGGACATGGCAGCGCTGCCGGTGTCCTATTCCGGGCAACGCCGGGCCCGCAGCACCGGCGGCGGGAGGATCACGTCAATGAGGACGACGCGCCGCGTTTTCCTGAGGAGCGCCGCAACACTCGCCGCCGGCGGCCTCGCGGCCCCGGGCGTGCTGCGCTCCGCCTTCGCGCAGGGCGCCGGGTCGACGACCCGGATCGGCATGGTGCTCCCCGTGACCGGGCCGGGCGCCGACGCGGGACGCTTCGCGCTGAACGGCGCCAGGCTCGCCCTCGACGCGGTCAACAAGGCCGGCGGCGTCCTGGGCAAGCCCCTCGAGATCGTCACCGAGGACGACCAGACCACCAATCCCGGCGCGGTCCTGGCCTTCTCCAAGCTCGCCTCGCAGCCCGACCTCGTCGGCTTCCTGGGCTCGATCCGCTCGACCCAGAACCACGCCATGGCGCCCGACATCCTCAAGACCGGCAAGCCCGTGTGCTTCGGCGGCACCGACCCGGTGCTGACCCAGCTCGGCAACCCCTGGCTGTTCCGCTTCCGCCCGAACGACAGCTTCTCGGCCCGGGTGATCGCCGAGTTCGGGGTCAACTCGCTCAAGAAGAAGAAGTGGGCGCTGATCCACTCCACCGACGCCTTCGGCACGAGCGGCGCCAAGGCCCTCGCCGAGGCGCTGGGCAAGGCCGGCGCCACCGTGGCCCTCGACCAGGGCTACACGAACCAGAGCCAGGACTTCACCCCGGTGGTGCTGGCGATCCGCCAGTCGGGCGCGGAGGTGATCGGCTCCTACTTCACCTTCGAGAACGATCTCGGCATCTTCGCCCGGCAGCTGCGCCAGCTCGGCGTCACGGCGCCCTGGGTCGGCTCGCCCTCGATCGTCAACGTCACGGCCCTGAAGCTCGCCGGCCCCTCGCTCTTCGGCACCTACGGGGTCGCCGACTACGCCGAGGATTCGAGCCCCGCCGCCAAGGCCTTCGGCAAGGCCTACCGCGACGCGACGAAGATCGCGCCCGACAACCAGTCCTCCTGGACCTACGACGCCGTCACGGTGCTGGCCATGGCCATCAACAAGGCCGGCAGGACCGACCCGCAGGCGATCCGCGAGGCCCTGCTCGCCGTGCGCGGGCACGAGGGCGCCGAGGGCACCTACAACTTCGACAAGAACGGCGACGGCCTGCACGGCTACAACGTCGTGCGCAACGAGAAGGGCGGCATCGTCTTCGACAAGCGCATCGACTTCTACCAGGGCTGACACCCCGGCCCGCGGGCCGCTCATCTCGTGATGCAACCGGGGCGGACCGCATGGACCTGATCCTCCAGCTCCTCTTCACCGGGATCGGCATCGGCGCCGTCTACGCCCTCGTGGCGCTCGGCTTCGTGCTGATCTTCCGGGCCACCAACGTGGTCAACTTCGCCCAGGGCGAGTTCTCGATGGTGGCGGCCTTCCTGATGGTGGTCTTCGCGGTCGACCTGGAATGGCCCTACTGGCTGTCGTTCCTGCTCGCCATCGGCGGCATGGCGCTGCTCGGCGCCCTGTTCAACCTCGGCGTCTACTATCCCCTGCGCCACCGCACCTACCTGCCGGTGATCATCTCGACCATCGGCGCCTCGATCTTCCTCGCCAACACCACGCTGGCGCTCTACGGGCCGCAGCCCCAGGTGCTGCCGCCGGTCTTCGAGACGCAAGGCTTCCTGATCGGGCCGGTCTTCCTCGACACCCAGTACCTGCTCATCATCGCGGTCACGGCGGTCCTGGTGGCGTTCCAGTACTGGTTCTTCGAGCACACGCTCATCGGCAAGAAGCTCCAGGCCACCTCGCAGGACAAAGAGATGGCCGCGCTGCTCGGCATCCCGGTCGCCGGCATGATCATGCTGACCTTCGTGTACAGCGCGGTGCTCGGCGGCATCGCCGGCATCCTGGTGGCGCCGGTGCTGTTCGTGTCGATCCAGATGGGGGCGACCATCGCGCTGAAGGCCTTCGCGGCCACCATCATCGGCGGCTTCGGCGACGTCACCGGCGCGATCATCGGCGGGCTCGCCCTCGGCATCATCGAGACCTTCGGGGCGGCCTACGTCTCCGTGCCCTACAAGGACGCCTTCGCGTTCATCGTCCTCGTGGTCTTCCTCGCCCTGCGCCCGCAGGGGATCTTCGGCGAACGCATCGCGGAGAAGGCATGACCGGCTCGCCCCGCCCGCTCCCGGCCTCCGCCCCGGCCGCCGGGGCGCCCACCCCCGCGGCGCCCCGGCGCCTGCCCGTCGGCAGCCTCCTGTACGCCCTGGCGGCGGCCGGCACCGTCGCCCTCGCGGCCACGACCCCGTTCAGCGGCTACGCGTTCAACATCCTGATGCAGGCCGCGACCTACGCCATCGCGGTGATCGGCCTCACGGTCGTGCTGGGCCTGTGCGGGCAGATCAACCTCGCCCAGGCCGGCTTCTTCGGCATCGGCGCCTACGCGGTCGGGCTCGGCACGGTCGACTGGGGCCTGAGCTTCTGGCTCTGCCTGCCCGTCGGGCTCGTCCTCGCCCTCGTGCTCGGGGCCGGCCTCGGCGCCTCGACGCTCCGGCTCGGCGGCCACTACCTCGCCATGGTGACGATCTCGTTCCAGCAGATCCTCACCCTGGTGCTGATCAACTGGATCCCGGTCACGCACGGCCCCGACGGCGTGCCGCGCATCCAGCGCCCCACGCTGTTTGCCGATTCGCAGAGCTACCTCGCGCTCTGCGTGTTCGTGCTCGCCGTGGTCGGCTACCTCGTCTGGCACCTGCCGCGGACCCGCCTCGGCCGGGCCATGCGGGCGGTGCGCGACAACGAGCTCGCCGCCGGCGTCACGGGCATCGACATCTACCGCACCAAGGTCGCGGCCTTCGCCCTCGGGGCGCTGCTCGCGGGCCTCGGCGGGGCGCTGTTTGCCGGCAGCTTCACCTACATCAGCCCCGACCAGTTCTCCTTCGCCGAGTCCATCGTCTTCCTCACCATGGCGCTCCTGGGCGGCGTCGGCTCGCCCGTCGGCGCCGTGATCGGCACCGGGCTCCTGATCCTGATCCCCGAGTGGCTGCGCTTCCTCAAGGAGATCCCGGGCCTCTACCTGGCGATCTACGGGCTCGCCGTGATCCTGATCGTGGTGTTCATGCCAGAGGGCATCTGGGGCTTCCTCGGCGACCAGGTCCGGCGCCTGCGCCCCCGCCGCCCGGCCCCCGCCCGGGCCCAGGACCTCGTCCTGACCCAGGAGGCCGCCTCGCCCGCCCCCGTGCTCGAGGTCGAGGCCCTGTCCAAGCACTTCGGCGGCCTCAAGGCGGTCGACGAGGTCAGCTTCACGGTCGCCCGCGGCGGCATCCACGCCCTCATCGGCCCGAACGGCTCGGGCAAGACCACCACCCTCAACGTGCTCTCGGGCCTCTACACCCCGACCGGGGGCCGCGTGCGCCTCGACGGGCGCGACATCACCCGGCTGGCGCCCCACCAGCGCGCCGCCTCCGGGCTCGGGCGCACCTTCCAGAACATCCGGCTGTTCCGCTCGATGAGCGCCCTCGAGAACGTGGTGATCGGCGCCGAGCGGCCCGGCAACCCCCTGGTGGGTCACCAGCGCGCGGCCCTCGAGGCCCGCGCGCGGGCGGCGCTGGCCTTCGTGGGGCTGGAGGCGCGCGCCGACGAGCCGGTCTCGGCCTTCTCGTACGGCCACCAGCGCCTGATCGAGATCGCCCGGGCGCTCGCCGGCAACCCGGTGCTCCTGCTCCTCGACGAGCCGGCGGCCGGGCTCAATTCCAGCGAGAAGGTCGCGCTCACGGGCCTCCTGCGCCGGATGGCCGCCAAGGGCCTGACGATCCTGATCATCGACCACGACATGACGCTCGTCAGCGACGTGGCGAGCCACATCACGGTGCTGAACTTCGGCCGCCGCATCGCCGACGGCGTCACCGCCACGGTGCTGCGCGAGCCCGCCGTGATCGAGGCCTATCTCGGCCAGGAGGCGGCCGAGGGACCGGCCGTCGGCCTGAAGTCCGACCTCGCCCCGGCATGAGGTGCTTGACGCATGGCGCTGCTCGAGATCCGCGACCTGACCGTGCGCTACGGCGAGATCGAGGCCGTGCGCGGCATCTCGTTCTCGGTCGAGGCCGGCGAGGTCGTGACGCTGCTCGGCTCCAACGGGGCCGGCAAGTCCACCACGCTCAAGACCGTCTCGGGCCTCGTCAAGCCCGTGGGCGGCGAGGTGCTGTTCGAGGGCCAGTCCCTGCTCGGGCTCAAGGCCGAGGAGATCGTGCGCCGGGGCGTCGCCCACGTGCCGGAGGGGCGCCGGGTGTTCCCGGGCCTCACCGTGCGCGAGAACATCATGCTGGGCGCCTCGAACCGCGCCGGGCTCTCGACCCGCCAGATCCGGGACGAGGCGGAGGGCATGTTCGAGCTCTTCCCCGACATCCGCCGCTTCGGCGACGCCCTCGGCTGGACGCTCTCGGGCGGCCAGCTCCAGATGGTGGCGCTCGCCCGCGGGCTGATGGCCAAGCCCCGCATCCTCCTCCTCGACGAGCCGTCCCTGGGCCTCGCGCCGGTCATCGTCCAGGCGGTGTTCGCCATCATCGCCGAGGTGCGCCGGCGCGGCACCACCGTCCTGCTCGTCGAGCAGAACGCCCGCATGGGCCTCTCGGTCGCCGACCGCGGCTACGTGCTGGAGACGGGCCAGCTCGTCCTCAGCGGCGCCCCCCAGGAGCTCTGGGCCAACGACGACATCCGGGCCGCCTATCTCGGCGGCCGGGCGAAGGCCGCCGCGCTGGCGCCTTGAGACTTCGTTGGAATTGTTCGATGGAGAGGGATCGCCGCGCGGCCGGCGCTCCCGTTCGCGACCTCCCGACGAGGTCGGGCGCGGGACCAGGCGCCGTCGCGCCACGCCAGAACGGCTCAGGGCCGCGCGACGCCTGAGAGCCCGGGAGACTCGCCCGATGTCCGCCGCAACGCCCCTGCCCCAGGCCCAGCCCCGCACCGTCCGCCTCAGCCCCGAGGACAACGTCGTCGTGGCGGTGGACGCGATCCCGCCCGGCAGCCCCGTCGAGGGCGTGACCGCCTCGGCCCGGGTGCCCCGCGGCCACAAGATCGCGACCGCCGGCATCGCGCCGGGCGACCCGATCCGCAAGTTCGGCCAGATCATCGGCTTCGCGAGCCAGCCGATCGGGCCCGGGGAGTGGGTGCACGAGCACAATGTCGGCCTCGGCGAGGCCAAGGGCGACTTCGCCCGCGACTACCGCTTCGCCGAGGAGGCCCGCGACACGCCCCTGGTGCCGGAGGCCGAGCGCGCCACCTTCGAGGGCTACCGCCGGGCCGACGGCCGGGTCGGCACCCGCAACTACATCGGCGTGCTCACCTCGGTGAACTGCTCGGCCACCGTGGCGCGCTTCATCGCCGAGGAGGTTCGGCGCCAGGGGATCCTCGACGCCTACCCGGGCGTCGACGGCATCATCCCCCTCGTGCACGGCACCGGCTGCGGCTACGACATCCAGGGCGAGGGCAGCGAGATCCTGAAGCGCACCCAGTGGGGCTACGCCGCCAACCCCAACATGGGCGGCGTGATCATGGTGGGCCTCGGCTGCGAGGGCTTCCAGATCGACCGCTGGAAGCGCGCCTACGGCATCCAGGAGAGCGACACCTTCCGCAGCTTCACCATCCAGGAGACCGGCGGCACCCGGCGCAGCGTCGAGGCGGGCGTCGCGGCGGTCCGCGAGATGCTGCCGGCGGTCGCCAACGTCCGGCGCGAGACCGTGCCGGCCTCCGCGCTGATGCTCGCCCTGCAATGCGGCGGCTCTGACGGGTACTCGGGCATCACCGCCAACCCGGCGCTCGGCGCCGCCGTCGACCGGCTGGTGGCGGAGGGCGGCACCGCGATCCTCTCCGAGACGCCGGAGATCTACGGCGCCGAGCACCTCCTGACCCGCCGCGCCGCCACGCCGGAGATCGGCCGCAAGCTCGTCGAGATGATCCAATGGTGGGAGGGCTACACCGCCCGCAACGGCGGCGAGATGAACAACAACCCCTCCCCCGGCAACAAGGCCGGCGGCCTCACGACGATCCTGGAGAAGTCCCTCGGCGCCGCCGCCAAGGGCGGCACCACGACGCTCCGGGGCGTCTACCGCTACGCCGAGCCGGTGACCGCGAAGGGCTTCGTCTACATGGACACGCCCGGCTTCGACCCGGTCTCGGCCACCGGCCAGGTGGCGGGCGGCGCCAACGTGCTCTGCTTCACCACCGGCCGCGGCTCGGCCTACGGCTGCAAGCCGACGCCCTCGATCAAGCTCGCCACCAACAGCGAGATGTACCGCCGCATGCAGGACGACATGGACATCGATTGCGGCGACGTCCTCGACGGCGTGAGCATCGCCCGCAAGGGCGACGAGATCTTCGACGTCATCCTGCGGGTCGCCTCCGGCGAGCGCTCGAAGTCGGAGGCCTTCGGCTACGGCGACGCCGAGTTCGTGCCCTGGCAGATCGGGGCGGTGATGTAGGGCGCGCGCCGGGCGCAGCGGCACCCCGTCCCGGCCGCGGCGCCCGGGCGGGCGCGGGAGAATCCCGTGGAGCGTGCCCGCCCGGCCCTGGTCCGCCGCCCTGCCCCGGGCTAAGCCATGACACGGATCGCGGCGCGTCCGCGCAACGAGGGTGTGGTGGAAGGCCGCGTGACCGAGGCGCTCGACGACATCGCCGGCATCCTGGAGCGCACCGGGGAGTACCGGGTGCTGCGCCGCCTCGGCCCCTTCGCGCCGCCGCCGGGCGAGCCCGACGAGCCGACCTATGTCGGCCTCGTCCTCGACACGGAGACCACCGGAATCGACGTCGCCGTCGACGAGGTCATCGAGCTCGGCATCGTCAAGTTCGAGTACGGCGCGAGCGGCCGCATCTACCGGGTGCTCGAGCGCTTCAACGAGCTCCATGCGCCCGCGGGCCCGATCCCCGAGGCGGTCGTGCGCCTCACCGGCATCACCGACGCGGACGTGGCCGGCCGGCGGATCGACGACGCGGCCGTGGAAGCCCTGGCCGCCGAGGCCCGGGTGATCGTCGCCCACAACGCCCGCTTCGACCGGCAGATGTGCGAGCGCCGCTGGCCGATCTTCGTCCGGCGCAACTGGGCCTGCTCCTGCCACCAGATCCCCTGGAAGGCGGAGGGCCACGAGGGCCTGCGGCTCGGCCACCTGCTGGCCGACCACGGCCACTTCCACAACGGCCACCGGGCGATCGACGATTGCGAGGCGCTCCTGGCGCTGCTCGCCCGGCCGCTGCGGGCCACCGGCCGCCTCGCCCTCAGCGCCCTCCTGGACGCCGCGCGGCGCCCGACCGTGCGGCTCTGGGCCTCCGAGGCCCCGATCGCCCTCAAGGACCGGCTCAAGGACCGCAACTACCGCTGGTCTCCCCGCCGGCGCTGCTGGTACGTCGACCTCGACGAGGAGCAGATCGAGATCGAGCGCTCCTTCCTGTCGCGGGAGATCTACCGCGGCGCCCCGGCGCCCGTCCCCTCGGACCGCTTCACGGCGCGGGACCGGTTCTCGACGCGCGCCGACCCGGAGGCGTGAGGCGCCTCCGGGAGCGTGCCGTCATGCCGGATCCGGCCCCGCGGCCGGGACCCGGATCAGTAGCCGTAGTCGAACCGGCGCGGGCCGTAGAACGGGCGCGGGCCGTACCCGTAGGCGCGTGCGCCGTAGTAGGGACCCGGGCCGTAATAGGGCCTCGGCCCGTAGAAGGGGCGCGGGCCGTAGAACGGACGGCAATAGCCGAAGCGGTTCGGGAAGAAGCCGGGGCCGCAGCCGCCCGCGACCCGCGTCGCGGTCTCCGGCGCCGCGAGCGCCCCGGTCGCGCCGATCCCGATCGGGGCCGCGTGCGCCGCCGATGCGAGGCCGAGGCCGGCCGCCACGAGGGCGGCCATCCCGGGCACCTTGACGTGCGTCATCGTGCAATCTCTCCTGACGTGGACGGGACGGCCTCGTCGGGCCGCCCAGCCCGGTCAGGAAAGCGCTCACGACCTGAATGGAGGCTGAGCGCGCGGGGGCGCCCGCCCCGAACGCCCGCGCCCGCGCCCCGCCCCTCCGGAGGAGCGGGACGCGGGCGCGGCGGGCCCGTCCGCCCGGGGTCAGCCCGCCGGCTTGCGCGACCGGCCGGCGCGGCTTGAATCGGGCTGCGAGACCACCGGGTCGGCGGCCGCCTTCATGGCGGCGCTGCGGTTGCGCCGGCTCTGGCCGAGGCCGGTGTTCTTGGCGAGCTCGGAGCGCTGCGCCGCGTAGTTCGCCGCCACCATCGGGTAGTCGTGGGGCAGGCCCCATTTCTGGCGGTACTGCTCGGGGGTCAGCCCGCGCCCGGCGAGGTGGCGCTTGAGCGTCTTGTAGGGCCGGCCGTCCTCGAGGCTGACGATGTGGTCGGGCGTCACCGTCCTGCGGATCGGAACCGGCGGGGCGGGCTTCTCCGGCTCGACCGCGGGCGGCGCGCCGAGATGGCCGAGCGAGGCGTGGATGGCCGCGATCAGGCCGGGGACTTCCGAGGCGGGAACCGAATTGTTCGCCACATAGGCCGACACGATGTCGGCGGCGAGCCCGATCAGATCGAGCGTCTGGGTATGATCGTCGTTCGTCATGTATCACCGATGCAAAGTGACGAGCGAAGAAGGACACGCGAACTCAAGAACGTCAACGTTAGGTGAGGACAGAGGTAGGTAATGAGGGCTGCCCGGCAGGGTGACGCGACAGTATCGCGCGCGATCGTCTGCATCCCGCGGACGATCGCCGGTGCTCGGCGGCGCCGGAGCGCGGCGTCCCTGCGGCGGCGGCGGCCTCTGGTCTGGCGCGGCGCGGCATGGTCCGCGCCAGCCGTGGGGCAGCGGCCGGCCCGCCGCCGCGCTCGTCTTTCCCGGCCGGCGCCATACCGTCTCATTTCGGTCTTCAACCGGTTCTAGCTTGGCGCGGCGCGCCGTCCGGCGCATTGTCGTCCCGTGAACGAGTCCTCGTACCGCCGACCCATGACCGACCCCAACCGCCGCCTCCTCGTGACCGGCGCGAGCACCTGCCTCGCCTCGGCGCTGCTCACCGGCGCGCTGCCGCGCCCCGCCCTCGCCTGGCCCGATCGCTCGCCGCTCCCCGCCTCGCGGCAACGCTACCGGAACCCGGACGTCGATAACGACAACCCGTACGGCGGGAGCGGCCGGGGGGCCGATCCGTACCGGACGGCGCCGGGCGAGCCCCTGGCGGAGCCGGTCCAGCAGGATCCGTTCTGGGGCGATCCCTACGGCCAGCGCCGCGCCGCCGACCCCCGCGGCCCGGTCGACCCCAACGCGGCCGTGGCGGTGGACGACGGCCCGATCGACTACCCCCGCGCCTACGCGGCCCTCGAGGGCGAGCCTTTCCCCGTGCCGGCCTTCCGCTGGCGCAAGGCCAACCCGTCCTTCCTGCGCCAGGAGGTCGTCTACGGGGGGCGCTACGAGCCCGGCACGGTGGTGATCGATCCCCGCGGCCACCACCTCTACCTGATCGAGGGCGGCGGGCGCGCCCGCCGCTACGGCGTCGGCGTCGGCCGCCAGGGCTTCGCCTGGTCGGGCGCCGCGACGATCAACTCCAAGCAGGCTTGGCCCGACTGGTACCCGCCCAAGGAGATGATCGCCCGCCAGCCCGCGCTCGCCCGGCAGGTGTCGCAGCTCCAGAGCGGGCTCGGCGTCCCGGGCGGGTCGCACAACCCCCTCGGCGCCCGCGCCATGTACCTGTGGCAGAACAACAAGGACACGCTCTACCGCATCCACGGCACGACCGAGCCGGAGAGCATCGGCCGCAGCGTCTCGTCGGGCTGCATCCGGATGATCAACCAGGACGTGGTCGACCTCTACGCCCGCGTGGGGATCGGCGCCCAGGTGGTGGTCCTGGGCTGAGGCGCGGCCCCGGTCAGCGGTGGTCGCCCCGGTTCGCCCGCCACTGCTCGCGGTCGATGCGCTCCAGGATCTCGGTCTGCCGATGGACCTCCCCGCACAGGGCGCGGGCGCACTCGGCCGTCCGAGCCTGATGCTCGGCTGTCCGAGCCTGATGCTCGGCCGCCCGGGCCTGATGCTCGGCGGCCTGGCGCAGGAGGTCGCGCATCTCGCGCCCGAGCTCCAGCGCCGCCGGGCCCGGGAGCGGGCTCCCCTCCCCGGGGCCGCCCGTCGCGGCGGTCCCCTCGTGGCGGTCGCGGTCGGCCCGCAGCACCATGGCGACGCACAGCACGGCGCAGACCGCGCCCACGAAGACCTGGAGCGCCGGCAGCGACGACAGGAGCGGCAGCAGGGCGAGCAGGTGCTCCACGGTCACTCCCCCGGCTCGCGGACAGCGCGGGCCTGGCCGGGGGTCCGGCGCGCCACGGCGTCCCGCCGCGCGACGTAGCAGGACACGGCCTCGAACAGGGTCAGCGTGCCGAAGACCGGGATGACGAAGGACGGCGCCTGCGCCGAGACCGCGTCCACCACGAGGGCGAGGGTGAGCTGCCCCATCACCATCGCGCCCAGGGCCGCGCAGGCGGCCCGCACGGTGGCGCCGCTCGGCCGCACCAGGCCGTTGTTGACGTGGCCGTTGAGGTAGAGCGCCGCGGCCCGCAGGGTACCGATGGCGGCGAAGCACGCCGCCATGGCGCTCTCCGGGACGCCGAGTTCGGCGACAGGGCGCAAAGCCGCCCGCTCCAGGGTGTCGCCCGGCAGGGCCAGCGTCACGGCGACGAGCAGCATCATCACGGCCATGGCCCACTCGAACAGGCGGTGGGCGCCGCAGGGGCCGGCGGGGTGGGGCATGGTCAGCGCCTCCCCGGCTCGCGCAGCAGGGCCCCGATCTGCGCGTCCTTGGCCTGCGAGGTGCGGCTCGAGCCGATCCAGAACTGGTAGACCGCCCCGAAGGCCAGCCACAGGGCCGCGTAGGCGCCGCTGATGAGCTGGAACAGCCGCTCGGGCACCTCCGCGCGCACGAAGAACAGGCAGAAGGTCATGGCGATCGAGGCCACCACCACGAGGTAGGACAGGATCACCGGCGTCCAGGCGATGCCGGAGCGCGCCAGGGCGGCCGCCCGGGCGTCGGCGAGGCCGGCCAGCTCCGCCCGGTGGCGCTCGGCCTCGGCGGCGAGGCGGGCCGCCAGCGCCTCGGCCAGGGCCGGCTCGGCGGCGAGGCGCTGGCGCGCGG
>NZ_QOWC01000114.1 GCF_003574465.1 Methylobacterium crusticola | reverse complement strand
TCCGCGGCCCGCTCGTCGGATGCGGCGCCCCCCTCAGCCAGGGTCGCGGCCTCGAGCTCCTGGCTCCGGCGGCGGGCCTCGGCCAGGTCACGGGCCAGGTCCCGGACCACCGCCGCGGCGCGCGTCCGCTCCTCGGCCAGCGCCTGCCGGGCGGCCGCCACGGCGGCGTCGGCGGCGCGGCGGGCCTCCTCGGTGCCGGAGGCCGCGCGGGCCTCCGCCTCCTCGGCCCCGAGGGCCGCCCGCGCCCTCAGGTCCGCGGCCTCGGTCCGGGCGGCGATCAGCTCCCGGCGCACCACCAGCAGGTCGTCGGACAGGAGCGTGGCGCGCGTCTCCTCCTGCTCGAGGCGGCGCGCGCTCTCGGCCAGGGCGGCCTGCGCCCTGCCGACCCGCTGCTCGGCCTCGGCCCGGACGTCGCGCAGGACCTTCTCGTCCGGCGGGCGCTGGGCCGGCCGGCCCTCGCGGGCGCCGCCGTCGCGCGCCGGGTCTGCCGCGGGCCGAGCCGGATCGCCGGCAGGCCGGGCCGGATCGCCCGCGGTGCGGGCCGACTTGCCCGCGGTGCGGGCCAGGATCTCGCGCACCTGCATCTGGCGGGGCACGTCGGATCGGTCCGCCGCCGCCCTCGCGTCGGCGAGGGACGGGCCAAGCGGCGCCTCGCTGCGTGGGGCGAGGGGCGCATCGCGTCCGGGCGCGACCGCGTGGCCGTCCTCCGTCTCCGTCAGGAGGCCGACGCCCGCGGTCGCGAGCAGCAGGCAGGCCGACAGGCCGAGCCAGAACTTCATGCAGCGCCTCTCCGGATGATCGGGCGGGCCGTCAGCCCGCCTGGGCTCCCTTCCACCTCCGCCGGAGGCGCCGTGCGGGCCGCCTCAGCACCGGCGTCGCGCCCGCGCGCCGCTCGATGAGCATCGAACATCGTCCAAGATGCCGAACATCGTCCGGAATCGTGACGCCCAGACCAGTTCTGAACGAGATGGATGGTGGATCGACTGCCCGTCGATTGGTCGATCCGAGGTTATCTGAAAGATTTGCGCATACGTATTAGCAATTGTGCTCTGCGGAACGGGATCCACCCGCAACTTTCGAGGTAGGGGCCGGCCGGCGGCCTGCGCACAATGGTCGCGGGGAGCCGCGCCGGGGCGCCTGCCCGGCCGCGCCTCAGGATCGGGGGCCGCCCGCGGCCTCGCGGATCGCGGCGCGCACCCGCTCGGGCGCCTCGAAGGGCAGGAAGTGGGTCGTGCCCGGCACCGTCTCGACGGTGACGGCGGCCGACGGGCCCTCGGTGAGGTGGCAGGTGCTGCCCTGACCGGCCCGCAGGATCAGGGCCGGGCGGGAGAGGCGCCGCAGCGCCCCCCGGGCGTCGTGGCCCTGGGCCCGGTAGTTCGAGGCCTCCCAGGCCCCCGTGCAGGCGAGGGTGACGCCCTCGGGACCGTCGCGGAACCCGTCCGCCACGTAGTCGGCCAGCACCGCGTCCGGCCAGGTGCGGAAGGCGCCCCGGCCCCGGTAGGACGCGAGCGCCGCGCCCCGGGACGCGAAGGTCGCGCGCCGCCGGAGCGCGCCCTCGGCGAGGGCGGAGTGCCCCCCCGGCCGCGGCTCCGGGGGCAGGATCACGGGGTCGAGCAGCACGAGGTTGCGCACCCGGGCCGGCCGGAGGTCGGCGGCGAGCAGCGCCGAGGTGCCGCCCATCGAGTGGCCGACGAGGGTCACGGGCGGTCCGCCCGTCCGGTCGAGCACCGCGACGAGGTCGGCGGCGATGTCGGTCCAGTCGCGCCGCCCCTCGGGGTCGGCGGGCAGGGTGGTGCGGCCGTGCCCCCGGTGGTCGTAGGCGAGGAGGCGCAGGTCCGCCGCCAGGGGCTCCAGCAGCGTCCGGTAGGTCAGCGCGTTGAAGCCGTTGGCGTGCAGCACGAGGGCGTCGAGGGGCCGCTCCCGCGGCCCGAACGCCAGGGCGGCGAGGTGCCCCCCCGCCGGGTCCCCGATGTCGATCGTCTCCCGCACCCACCCCCCCGCGCGCTCGACGGACGTTGCTTGCGCCACTCCCACACCTCATCGCTGTCCCGGCCGCGCCAACGCGGTGCCCAGGGCGCCGGCCGCCAGCAGCACCGCGGTGCCGAGGAACACCGCCCGCATGCCGACGTGGCCGCCCACGAACCCGCCGAGCAGCGGCCCGAGCACCTGCCCGGCGTACTGCGAGGACGTGGAATAGCCAAGCATGGTTCCGGCCACCCGGTCGGGCACGCTGTGCCGGATCACGCTGGCGATGCAGGGCAGGAGCCCGCCGAGCGCCAGCCCCATCAGGAAGCGCAGGGCGACGAGCTGCCAGCCCGCGGTCACGAAGGCCTGGGGGATCAGGAGCGCGGCCGAGACCGCGAGGCTCGCCGTGATGACGCTCCAGGGACCGACGCGGTCGGCGAGCCGGCCGAGGCGGGCCGCCGACAGGATGCTGCCCAGCGCCGCCGCCGACATGGCGAGCCCCGAGACCAGGGTGACGCGGGCCGGGTCGTCGACGAGCTCGGCGACGTAGACGGTGATGATCGGCTCAATCGACATCACCGCGAGCATCAGCAGGAGCCCGGTCGCCAGCATGGCGAGGGCCGGGCGCTTGTCCGGGATGGCCGCGAAGCCGCCCTGCCGGGCGCGGGTCTCCTTCGGCGGGCGGGGCTCCTCCCGGATCAGCAGGAGGGTGGCCAGGAAGGCCACGAAGATCACCGCGCCCGCGGCCAGGAAGGTCGCCCGGATGCCGATCAGCGGCGGCAGCACGCCCCCGATCAGGGGGCCGACGAGGTTGCCGGCCATGATCCCGGAGGCGAGGGTCCCGAGCGCCCAGGCGGAGCGGTCCTTCGGCGTCTGCGTGGCGACGAGCACGGTCGAGCCGGAGGCGTAGCCGCCGAGGAAGCCGGCGAGCAGCCGCAGGGCCACGAGCTGCCAGACGTTGCCGGCCAGGCCGATCAGCGACATCGCCACCGCCATGCCGAGGCTCGCGCGGATCAGCATCAGCTTGCGGCCGTAGAGGTCGGCGAGGCGGCCCCAGAGCGGCGCCACCAGGGCGGCGCTGAAGAACGTCGCCCCGAAGGCGACGCCCGACCATTGCACGATGGCGGCCTGGTCCTTGACCCCGAGCTCCTCGACGTAGAGCGGCAGGAACGGCAGCAGCAGCGTCATCGCCACGATGGTGGTGAAGGAGCCGAACACGCAGACGACGAGGTTGCGGCGCCAGTACGCGCTCTGCGCCGGCAAGCCGGCTGTCACTGCGGCGACGCTGCTGTCGCGGGTCATGGTGGGCGTGCCTTCCCGGGAATGCGGCCGTCGGGCCGGGCTTTCGGATCCGGCCGGGCGGATCGAGGCCCGCGCGGGCCCGGTCGCCCGGCGGCCGGAGGGTAGCCTGCGGGCGGCCCGGCGCGAACCGGCGCCGGGCTGATGCGGGCATGAGCCGGGCTCATGGCGGTGCGGCGCTTCGGGGCGGCGGCGGATCGCCCGGCCGACGCGGGGACGCCCCCGAGGCCCGTCAGGGGCGCCAGTCCGGGAAGGCCGCGACGCGGTGCAGCAGGCGCCGGTCGCGGGCGACCTCGCCGAACGGCGCCAGGGTCCAGGTCCACGACCGCTCCGGCGCGCCGAGCCGCACGCCGTAGAGGAGGTCGAGCCGGTCGAGCACGTGCCCGGCGCGGTCCTCCTCGGTCTCGTCGAGGTCGGTGATCAGGCAGATCCGGGCCGGGAGCGCGGCGAGCGCGTCGAGGTGCCCGGCCACGATGCGGCGGCCGAACGCCTCGGCCTGCGCGGCCGTCCACGGCCCGAGCCGGCCCGCCGCCTCCAGCCGCGCGACGGGCCGGATCGGCAGCTGCGACAGGAGGTTCGCCGACACGACGAGGTCGGTGCCCGGCGCCGCGCAGACGGGCGGCAGCATCGCCCCGAGGGCGCCGCCGCGGGACAGGAGGAGGTCCTGCGTCCCACTCAGGTCCGCGGTGAGGCGCCCGGCGTTGGGGTGCCGGCGCGCGCGCAGGCGGGCCCGCCAGGGATGCACCGCGTCGACCAGCACCACGCGCCGGAAGGCGGCCGCGAGGTCGGCGAGGGGGACGTCGTCGAGGAGGCCGGAGCCGAGCACCACCGCGGTGTCGCGGCCCGGCGTGCCGGCGACGGCGGCCCGCACCGCCGCGCGGGCCGCCGCGAGGTGCGGGGCCCAGGCCGCCCGGCAGCGCCGCGACCGGGAGGCGAGCTGGACGCTGTCGCGCACGTAGCCGAGCCGGCGCTGGGCGAGGGGCGCCGGCAGCGTCAGCCAGTGGAGGAGGTCGAGGAGCACGCCCGGCCCCGCCGATTCAAGGAGCGTCGGCGGGCGCGCGCCCTCGCGCCGGGCCGGCCGCCCCTCCGGCCGGGAGCGCCCTAGAGGCCACCGGCCTCCACCACGAACCGGGCCACCGCCTCGACGCCCTCGCCGTTGCGGAGGCTGGCGAACACGTAGGGGCGGGCGCCCCGCATCCGCTTCGTGTCGGCCTCCATCACGCCGAGGTCGGCGCCGACCATCGGGGCGAGGTCGGTCTTGTTGATGACGAGGAGGTCGGAGCGGGTGATGCCGGGCCCGCCCTTGCGGGGGATCTTCTCGCCGCCCGCGACGTCGATGACGTAGATCGTCAGGTCCGCGAGCTCCGGCGAGAAGGTGGCCGCGAGGTTGTCGCCGCCCGATTCGAGCAGCACCAGGTCGAGGCCGGGGAAGCGCCGCCGCATCTCGGCCACCGCCGCGAGGTTGATCGAGGCGTCCTCGCGGATCGCGGTGTGCGGGCAGCCGCCGGTCTCGACGCCCATGATGCGCTCCTCCGGCAGGGCGCCCGCCACGGTGAGGAGGCGCGCGTCCTCCTTCGTGTAGATGTCGTTGGTGATGGCGCAGAGGTCGAAGCGCGCCCGCAGGGCCTTGCAGAGCCCCTCCATCAGGGCGGTCTTGCCCGACCCGACCGGGCCGCCGATGCCGACCCGCAGCGGGCCGTTCGAGGACGTCATGGCGCGCTCCCGCGAGTGCTCAGTACAGCCGGCCGCCGTCCGGCACCGGACGCTCGGGCACGACGAGGACGACCGCGCCGCCCGCGTCCGGCACGCCGAGGGTGAGCACCTCGGAGCGCACGGGCCCGATCTGGCGCGGCGGCAGGTTGACGACGCAGAGGACCTGCCGCCCGATCAGGGTCTCGGGCGCGTAGTGGGCCGTCACCTGGGCGGAGGACGTCCTGCGCCCGATCGGCTCGCCGAAATCGACGACGAGGCGCAGGGCCGGCCGCCGCGCCTGCGGGATGGGGGCGGCCTCCACGACGGTGCCGGCCCTGACGTCGAGCTTCAGGAAGTCGCCGATGGCGACGGCGTCCGGCGGGCGGGTCTGGTCCATGGCGGGGTCCGGTTCAAGGGGCGTGCCAAAGGGCGGGCCGCGGCGCGCGGACGGGCGGTCCCGGCGGGCGGCGCCCGCCCGGGCCTCACGCGTCCCCGGCGTAGCGCCCGTGGCAGTGCTTGTACTTCTTGCCCGAGCCGCAGGGGCAGGGCTCGTTGCGGCCGACCCGGCCCCAGGTGGTGGTGTCGTCGGGGTCGCGCTCCAGCACCGGCGCGTCGACCGCGAGCTGCTGCGCCGCGTACCCGTAGGCGCCGCCCCCGCCGCCGCTGCCGCCCTCCGAGAGGGCGAACTCGTTCTCGCCCGTCACCGGATCGAGGTGCTGGGCGAACATCGGCGGGAGGGCCTGGGCCTCCGGCTCCTGGTACATGATCTCGACCCGCATGAGCTGGCCGGTCACCTGCTCGCGCAGCGAGCCCACCAGCCCGTTGAAGAGGTCGAAGGCCTCCGACTTGTACTCGTTGAGGGGATCGCGCTGGGCGATGCCGCGCCAGCCGATCACCTGGCGCAGGTGGTCGAGGGTCACGAGGTGCTCGCGCCAGAGGTGGTCGAGGCTCTGGAGCAGCACCTGCTTCTCCACGTAGGCCATCACCTCGGGGGTGTTGCGCTCGACGCGGCCCGCGTAGGCCTCGTTGGCGGCCTTGCGCAGGCGCTCGCGGATCTCCTCGTCGGCGATGCCCTCCTCCTTGGCCCAGTCCTCCACCGGCACGTCGAGGTTGAGGTCGCGGGTCACGCTCTCCTGCAGGCCCGGGATGTCCCACTGCTCCGGATAGGCGTCCTCCGGCACGTGGCGGGCCACCACGTCGTCCACCACGCCGTGGCGCATCTCGTCCACGGTGTCGCGCACGCTCTCCTGGGCCATGAACTCGCGGCGCTGCTCGAACACGACCTTGCGCTGGTCGTTCATCACGTTGTCGTACTTGAGCACGTTCTTGCGCATGTCGAAGTTGCGGGCCTCGACCTTCTGCTGCGCCTTGGCGATGGCCTTGTTGATCCACGGGTGGATGATCGCCTCGCCCTCCTCGAGCCCGAGGCGCTGGAGCATCCCGTCCATGCGGTCGGAGCCGAAGATCCGCATCAGGTCGTCCTGGAGCGAGAGGTAGAACTTCGAGCGCCCCGGGTCGCCCTGGCGGCCGGAGCGGCCGCGGAGCTGGTTGTCGATGCGGCGGCTCTCGTTGCGCTCGGTGCCGACGATGTAGAGCCCGCCCGGCAGGTCGCTCTTGCGGCCCGCGGCCGGGTCGGCCGGCTCGCCCGAGGCCAGGACCTTGGCGCGGTTGTCCTCGATCTCGGCCTTGATGGCCGTGATGCGGGCCTGGCGCTCGGGGCCCTCCGGGATGCCGGCGAGCTCCTGCTCGATGCGCATGTCGAGGTTGCCGCCGAGCTTGATGTCGGTGCCGCGGCCCGCCATGTTGGTGGCGATGGTGATCGCGCCGGGCACGCCGGCCTCGGCCACGATGTAGGCCTCCTGCTCGTGGAAGCGGGCGTTCAGCACCGCGAAGCGCCTGGTCACCCGGCCCTCGCGGGCCGCCGCGTAGACGTCCTCGAGCGCCGAGGGGTCGCTGTAGTCGAGGGGCTTGTAGCCGTGCCGCTCCAGGAGGGTGGCGAGGTGCTCCGAGCGCTCGATCGAGCCGGTGCCCACCAGCACCGGCTGGTGGCGGGCATGGGCCTTGTCGATCTCCTGGATGATCGCCGCGTACTTCTCGTCGGCGGTGCGGTAGACCTCGTCGTCCTCGTCGACGCGCTCGACGGGCCTGTTCGTCGGGATCTCGACCACCTCCAGGTTGTAGATCTCCTGGAACTCGTCGGCCTCGGTCGAGGCCGTGCCGGTCATGCCGGCGAGCTTCTTGTAGAGCCGGAAGTAGTTCTGGAAGGTGATGGACGCGAGGGTCTGGTTCTCGGGCTGGATCGTCGCCCGTTCCTTGGCCTCGAGGGCCTGGTGGAGCCCCTCCGAGTAGCGCCGTCCCGGCATCATGCGGCCGGTGAACTCGTCGATGATCACCACCTCGTCGTTGCGGACGATGTAGTCCTTGTCGCGCTGGAACAGGGTGTGGGCGCGCAGCGCCTGGTTGACGTGGTGGACGATCGTGACGTTGTGGGCGTCGTAGAGGTCGCCCTCCTTGAGGATGCCCGCCTCGCGCAGCAGCTCCTCGATGTGCTCGTTGCCGTTCTCGGTGAGCGAGACGGTCCGCTGCTTCTCGTCGAGGTCGTAATCCTCGCGCGCGAGGCGCGGCATCAGGGTGTCGACCGCGATGTAGAGGTCGGAGCGGTCGTCGATCGGCCCCGAGATGATCAGCGGCGTGCGCGCCTCGTCGATCAGGATCGAGTCGACCTCGTCCACGATGGCGTAGCTGTGGCCGCGCTGGACCATCTGGCCCAGCTCGTACTTCATGTTGTCGCGAAGGTAGTCGAAGCCGTACTCGTTGTTGGTGCCGTAGGTGATGTCGCAGGCGTAGGCCGCCTTGCGCTCGCCGTCGTCGAGCCCGTGCACGATCACGCCGACGCTCAGCCCGAGGAAGCCGTAGACCCGGCCCATCCACTCGGCGTCGCGCTTGGCGAGGTAGTCGTTGACCGTGACGACGTGCACGCCCTTGCCCGAGACGGCGTTGAGGTAGGTGGCGAGGGTCGCCACCAGGGTCTTGCCCTCGCCGGTCTTCATCTCGGCGATGCCGCTCTCGTGGAGCACCATGCCGCCGATGAGCTGGACGTCGAAGTGGCGCTGGCCGAGCACGCGCTTGGCCGCCTCGCGCACCGTGGCGAAGGCCGGCACCAGGATCTCGTCGAGGGTCTTGCCGGCGGCGAGCTCGGCCTTGAGCGCGTCCGTCCGGGCGCGGAGCTGCTCGTCGCTCAGGGCCTCCATCTCGGGCTCGAGGGCGTTGATGGCCTGGACGCGGGGTCGGTATCCCTTCACCCGGCGGTCGTTGGACGACCCGAAGATCTTCTTGGCGATGGAGCCGAGCATCGTGAACCTGCGATCGATCGTAACGGACGTGGCGGCGCTGCGGCGCGCCTTATAGAGCCATATAGGCATCCGCGCACCAGAAAGGCACGGGGGCCGCAGCACCGAGGGGGGGCGCCGGGGCGCCCCGGGATGCTGCGAAAGAGGGAGCCGCGCGCGGGGCGCGGCGGCTTGATTCACCCCCCGGCTCGGCCATAAGTGCGGCCTGATCTTGAGGAAAAGGGCCGCCGCGACGGCCCCGGGAGGATGGCATGACACGACTGGCCCGGGCGCTCGCCCGCACGACCACGCTGGCCGCCGGCCTGGCCCTCGCCCTCGCCGCGCAGGCGCAGGCGCAGGGCCAGAAGGGCGTCTCCGACGGCGTGGTGAAGATCGGCATCCTCAACGACCAGTCGGGCGTCTACGCCGATTTCGGCGGTCGCGGCTCCATCGAGGCCGCCCGGATGGCGGTCGAGGATTTCGGCGGCAAGGTGCTGGACGCGCCGATCCAGATCGTCGACGCCGACCACCAGAACAAGCCCGACATCGCCTCGAACGTCGCGCGCCAGTGGTACGACACCGACAAGGTCGACGCCATCATGGAGCTGACGACCTCCTCGGTGGCGCTCGCCGTGCAGGGCCTGTCGCGGGAGAAGAAGAAGATCACCATCGTGGACGGCGCCGCCACCACGGACCTCACCGGCAAGCAGTGCTCGCCCTACGGCTTCCACTGGGCCTACGACACCCACGCCCTCGCGGTCGGCACCGGCGGCTCCCTGGTCGAGACCGGCGGCGACGCCTGGTTCTTCCTCACCGCCGACTACGCCTTCGGCACCGCGCTCCAGGCCGACACCAGCAAGTACGTCGAGGCCAAGGGCGGCAAGGTCGTGGGCAGCGTGCGCCACCCGCTCAGCGCCCAGGACTTCTCCTCGTTCCTGCTCCAGGCCCAGGGCTCGGGCGCCAAGATCATCGGGCTGGCGAATGCCGGCCTCGACACCTCGAACTCGATCAAGCAGGCGGCGGAGTTCGGCATCGTGCAGGGCGGGCAGCGCCTCGCCGCGCTCCTGTTCACGCTGGCCGAGGTGCACGGCATCGGCCTCAAGGCCGCCCAGGGCATCGTGCTGACCGAGGGCTACTACTGGGACCTCGACGACCAGGCCCGCGGCTTCGCCAAGCGCTACATGGCCCGCTTCGGCAAGATGCCGAGCATGATCCAGGCCGGCACCTACTCCTCGGTGCAGCACTACCTCAAGGCCGTGAGGGCCGCCGGCACCGACGAGACCGAGGCGGTGGCGGCCAAGATGCGGGAGCTGCCGGTCGACGACTTCTTCGGCCGCGGCGGCAAGGTCCAGGCCAACGGCCGCATGGTCCACGACATGTACCTGTTCCAGGTCAAGTCGCCGGCCGAGTCGAAGGCGCCGTGGGACTACTACAAGCTGCTCGCCACCATCCCGGGCGACAAGGCCTTCCTGTCGGCCAAGGACAGCGGCTGCCCGCTGACGCAGTGACGGGCGGAGGGGCCCCGCGACGCCGGCGGCGTCGCGGGGCCCCTCGCGGTCAGGTCACGCGGCCGCGGCGAGGTCCTCGCCGCGCTCCGCGCGCGGCACGGCGTAGACCCCGTCGCCCGCCCAGGCCTGCGCCGGCACCAGGGCGACCCGGAGCGTGAAGGCGCCCGCGACGCCCTCCCACAGGTCGGCGGGGAGCTGCGCGTCGCCGTCGGTCCAGCGCCAGGTGTCGCCGGCGCCCCCTTGCGCGAAGCTGAATCCCGCCGAGAGCCGCGGGTCGTCGGCCGCCAGGCTGCGGGCGACCTCGCCCTCGATCGACAGGCCGCGCAGCGGCACGCCGAGGCGGCGCGAATCGCCCGTCGCCGGATCGAGCCCGGCCGGCGCGAAGGTGCGCGAGACGAGGCGCACCGCGCGCGTCCCGGCGGGCAGCGCGAAGCGGGCCGTCGCGCCCTCCATCACGGGCCGGATCACGACCCCGTCGGCGACCGCGCGCAGGTCGGGATCGGCCGTGATGGTCCAGCCGAGCGCCGCGGCCCGGGCGGCGAGCCGCGCCCTGACCGCCCGCACGATCGCGCCCTCCTGGATCAGCGGCCGGCAGAAGTCGCCGTGGGCGCGGGGCGCGAAGTCCGGGTGCAGGACCGCGTGCTCAGCCCCGTTCGCGAAGGCGGCCCGGACCCCGGTGTCGAGGAAGCTCTCGGAGGGCAGGCCCTCGGCCAGCAGGATCTCGTGGCCGTCGAGCTCGACGTGCCAGTAGCCGACCTCGTCCACCGGCACCTGCGCCACGGTGGCGTCGTTCATCAGGTGCTTGACCGGAATCAGCACCTCGTCGAGGACGCTGACGCAGACGGCGTGGTCGGGCGAGAGCCAGAGGTCGCGGGCGGGCAGCCCCTCTCCGAACGCGCCGGCGCGGACGCGCACCGGCCAGACCGCCCGCGGCTCGGGGTGGCGCGCGCAGTCGACGCGCCGGTGCCCGATCCAGCGCACCGGCCGCTCGGCGCCCGAGGCCGTGACGACGCGGTCGCCGACCGCCAGGTGCTCGACCGCGACCTCGCCGCGCGCGGTCCGGATCCGCGTGCCGGTGACGAAGCACGGGGGAGTGTTGGGGCCGACCGGAGCGGTCACGTTGGCAGTGTTGATCGGCGTCAGGACGCTGAGGTCGGGAAGGGCCGCGGCGCCCGTCACGCCGATCGTCACCGGCGTCAGGAGGCCGGCGCCGCTCACGCCGAAATAGTAGACGTAGTCGCCGTTCTGCGCCGGGCTGAAGCCCAGGTAGGTGCCGCTCGCGCCCGTGTAGGCCACGTTGGCGATGTTGAGGTTGACGCTGACCGGGGAGTTCGGCTGGTCGATGGTGCCGTTGATGGTGACGGGCGTGGCGCCCGAGAGCAGTGACGTGCCGGTGAAGCTGTTGAGCACGAGCGCGCCGGTGGTGGCTTGAGCGGCGCCGAAAGTCGTGTTGTCGAAGGTAACGGCCATGGTGATTCCTCGGAAGCGGGTGCGCGTCCCGACAGTGCAATCTGAGATTGCATTGTCAATCAACATGCCGCGACCCCGCGCCCGCTCGCCCGCGTTCTCCAGGTGCTGTGTCCAGAATACAACTACTGATTGATGGCCCCGTCGGGCGCGGCCGTCAGGCCGCCTGGGGCCGCGTCACCTTGCGCTCGATCGCGTCCCAGGCCGCCGCCGCGAGGTCGGGGCCGCCCAGGCGCCGGATCGCCCGGATGCCCGTCGGCGAGGTGACGTTGATCTCCGTGAGGTTCCCGTCGATGACGTCGATCCCGACCACGATCAGGCCGCGGCGGCGCAGCTCCGGGCCGATGGCCGCGCAGATCTCGCGCTCCCGCCCGCTCAGCGCCGTGGCGCCGCCGGTGCCGCCCCGGACCATGTTGGAGCGGATGTCGTTGGCCGCCGGCACCCGGTTGACGGCGCCGAGGGGCTCGCCGTCGATCAGGATGATGCGCTTGTCGCCCTCCGTGATCTTCGGCAGGAAGCGCTGCACCACCCAGGGCTCGCGGAACGTCACCGCGAAGAGGTCGTACATCGAGCCGAAATTCGGGTCGTCGGGCAGCACGCGCAGCACCGCCGCGCCGCCGTGGCCGTGCAGGGGCTTCATCACCACGCTGCCGTGCTCGGCCCGGAAGGCCTCGATCTCCTGCTTGTCGCGGGTGATCAGGGTCGGCGGCATCAGCTCCGGGTAGGCGGTGACGAAGAGCTTCTCGGGCGCGTTGCGCACCTCGAAGGGGTCGTTCACCACCAGCGTGCGCGGGTGGATGCGCTCCAGGAGGTGGGTCGCCGTGATGTAGGCGAGGTCGAAGGGCGGGTCCTGGCGCATCAGCACCACGTCGGCCGTGGCGAGGTCGATGCGCTCCGGGGCTCCCAGAGTCGCGTGCGCGCCCTCGACGTCCTGCACCCGCAGGGGCTCGACCCGGGCGGTGACGCGCCCGTCGCGCATCGAGAGCCGGTCCGGCGTGTAGTGCAGCAGGGTGTGGCCGCGGGCCTGCGCCTCGAGCAGCAGCGCGAAGGTGGTGTCGCCGGCGATGCGGATCGCCTGGATCGGGTCCATCTGGACCGCGACGGTGAGGGCCATGTCGGGGGTGTCCTCCGGTCGCCCGGGTTATCGGGCGCGGGCGCCGGGATGGCAACGGGCGAGGGCGGCCGGGAGCGGTCCCGGACGAAGGAGGCGTTCCGGGACGATGGTGGAGGTCCCGCACGAAGGAAGGCCCCGCCCGCGGTCCGCGGGCAGGGCCTCAAGTTCGAGGGAGGAAACGCCCATGAGGGCTGCCTCCGGGCTTGCAAGTCGCGCGCCAGAATCCTGCGCGGCCCGCCCTGCCTCGCGGGATCAGGCCGCCTTGCGGTTGACGTTGCTCTGCGCGAGGGCGGTGAGGGCCTTGTCGGTCGCCTTCTCCTCCTCGAGGGTCTGCTGGAGCGGCGCCACGACGTCGGAATGCCCGAGCTGCTGGGCGAACGCGATCAGGGTGCCGTAGCGGGTGATCTCGTAGTGCTCGACCGCCTGGGCGGCGGCCAGCATGGCGGCGTCGAGCACCTGCTTGTCGTCGGTGTCGCCGATGATCTCCTCGGCCTCGGCGACGATGCCGTCCATGGCGGCGCAGCGCACGCCCTTGGCCGGCAGGCCGAGCGTCTGGAACACCTGGTCGAGCCGCTTGATCTGCCCCTCCGTCTCGCGCAGGTGCGTCTCGAACCCCTGCTTGAGCTGCGGGTCCGTCGCCTTGGCGATCATCTTCGGCAGCGCCTTGGTGATCTGCTGCTCGGCGTAGTAGATGTCCTGCAGCATGTGATGGAAGAGATCTTCCATGGTCTTGATCGGCTTCGAGAATAGGCCCATCGCGGGTGCTCCTCAGGCTTGGTTCGTGCTGGCAGGGGACGCGGCAGCCGGGATCGACGACGGCGTCGATGCGCCGATGGTGGTGCGCTGGCGGCCCGCTCTGCCGGGGGAACGTCGCCCCGGAGGACCGGTTCCTGAAAAACTCCGGGAGGGTATCGGCCCGGCCGGGGCGGGCTCAGCCCTCCGGGTCCTCGGCCGGCCAGGCCACGATGCGGTCGGGCAGCTCGTCGGTGGTGAACTCCTCCTCGTGGCCGCTGACCCGGCCGCTGACCGAGATGCCGGCCTCGTGCACGGTCCGGCGCGTCCCCGAGACCAGGGGGTGCCACCAGGGCAGGTCGCGCCCGTCGCGCACCAGGCGGTAGCCGCAGGTCGGCGGCAGCCAGGTCAGCGCGCGCACGGTCTCGGGCGTCAGGCGGACGCAGTCGGCCACCCGGCGCTGGCGCTGCTCGTAGTCGCGGCAGCGGCAGGTCCCCGCGTCGAGGAGCGTGCAGCCGATGTCGGTGTGGTGGATCTCCCCGGTGTCCTCGTCCTCGAGCTTCAGGAGGCAGCAGCGGCCGCAGCCGTCGCAGAGGCTCTCCCACTCCGCGGCGCTCAGCTCCTCCAGGGTCTTCCCGCGCCAGAACGGCGTCTGCGCCTTGAGGGAGGCTTGTGGGCGCGGGGCCGCGGCTGCTTTGGGGGCTCTGGACACGGCGATCTCGGGCGAGGGCCCCCGCGCGGGCGTCCTTGGTCTGCAAGAGGCGTGGCGCGGCGCACGGCTTGTCGGGGCGATGGCGCCGGTCTGCCCCGCCCGGCGCCCGAGGGCAAGCCGCGGTCCGCGCCATCGGTAGTCCTGCGACCTCGTGTCGGGCCGGGGACGGGCCATATTGGCCGCAGGGCCGGGGTCGCCCGCCTCCCGGCCGCCTTGGTCTCGCGCTAGCGTGCGAGGCTTGGTAGATCTGGAGCGCCCGCAGAGTCGCGGGCCGTCAAGGAAGTCGTCGCCGTGCCCCTGAACCGGCTCACCTCGTTCTGGACGCGCCTCGGGCGCGGTGCGCTCGGCTTCGACGCCTGGCTGAATGCGGGCCTGTACGACGGCGGCCGCTCCTTCGGCGACGCCTACGCCCGCGTCGCGGAGGCGATGCAGCGGCGCTTCGGCGCCCGGGGCGCGAAGCGCGTCGTGCTCGACCTCGCCAGCGAGGGCGTGACGCTCGGGCTCGGCGCCGGGGTGGTGATGCTGACCCTGGCCCAGCCGGCCTTCAACCAGACGAGCGAGAACTGGCTCAAGGCCCAGGACCTCGCGGTGACGTTCCTCGACCGCTACGGCGTCGAGGTCGGCCGGCGCGGCATCAAGCACGACGATTCGCTGCGCATCGACGAGTTCCCCGACATCCTGGTCAAGGCCCTGATCTCGACCGAGGACCGGCGCTTCTACGAGCACTGGGGCATCGACCCGATCGGCACGCTCCGGGCCGTGACCGTGAACGCGCGCGGGGGCGGCCACGTCCAGGGCGGCTCCTCCCTGACCCAGCAGCTCGCCAAGAACCTCTTCCTGTCGAACGAGCGCTCGCTCGAGCGCAAGGTCAACGAGGCGTTCCTGGCGCTCTGGCTCGAATCGCACCTGTCCAAGAACGAGATCCTGAAGCTCTACCTCGACCGCGCCTACATGGGCGGGGGCACCTTCGGGGCGGCGGCCGCGGCCGACTACTACTTCGGCAAGAACCTGAAGGACATCTCGCTGGCCGAGGCCGCCATGCTGGCGGGCCTGTTCAAGGCGCCGACGAAGTACGCGCCGCACGTCAACCTGCCGGCGGCCCGCGCCCGGGCGGCGGACGTGCTGCACAACATGGTGGAGGCCGGCTACCTCACCGAGGGCCAGATCCAGTCGGCCCTGCGCAACCCGGCGACCCCGGTGACCCGCTCGCGCGACATCAGCGCCGACTACTACCTCGACTGGGCCTTCAACGAGATCAAGAAGCTCGCCGACGAGGGCAAGCTGAAGAAGGAGCGGGTCCTGGTGGTCAAGACGCCGCTCGACCTGTCGATCCAGAAGCGGGCCGACCAGGCGGTGGAGAACGTCCTGCGCCAGTTCGGCGACGCCTTCGACGTCGAGCAGGCCGCCCTCGTGACGATGGATCCCGACGGCGGCGTGCGGGCGATGGTGGGCGGGTCCGATTACGGCCAGAGCCAGTTCAACCGCGCCACCGACGCCCTGCGCCAGCCCGGCTCCTCGTTCAAGCCCTACGTCTACGCCGCCGCGCTCTCGACCGGGCAGTGGCGGCCCGACAGCCGTGTGGTCGACCGGCCGGTCTGCATCGGCAACTGGTGCCCGGCGAATTATGGCCGCTCCTTCGCGGGCGCGATGCCGCTGTGGATCGCCGTGGCGAAATCGATCAACACCATCCCGGTGCAGTTCTCGATCGCCATGGGCAAGGCCATGGGCGAGACCCACGAGGCCCGGGCCGCCAAGCTCGGCCGGGCCAAGATCATCGACACCGCCCACAGGATGGGCCTGACCACCAATCTCGTCGACTCGGTCTCGCTGCCGATCGGCTCGGCCGAGGTGACGGTGATCGACCAGGCCGCCGGCTACGCGGTCTTCGCCAACGGGGGCCGGCGGGCGAAGCCCTACGCGGCCGTCGAGATCCGCACCGGCGCCGGCGAGGTGATCTACCGCCACGACACGAGCGAGCCGCCCCCCGAGCAGGTGCTCTCCACCCGCGTCGTCGGCGACATGAACTACATGCTGAACAAGGTCGTGGACGAGGGCACGGGGCGCAAGGCGGGCATCGAGGGCGTGCGGACGGCGGGCAAGTCCGGCACCACGAACGCCTACCGGGACGCCTGGTTCGTCGGCTTCACCGGCAACCTCGTCACGGCCGTCTGGTACGGCAACGACGACCACACCTCGACCAAGAACATGACCGGCGGCTCCCTGCCGGCGATGACCTTCCACGAGGTGATGGCGCCGGCCCACCAGGGCATCGAGCTCAAGCCCATGCCGGGCTTCGAGGCCGACAGGCCGGGCGCCCAGGCGGCCAAGGCCGCGACGCCCGCAGCCCCCGCCCCGGGCGCACCCTCCGGGGCGATCTCGCGGCGCTCCTTCGAGGTCCTGGGCGGCATCGGCAACCTCTTCCGCGCCGTCGAGAGCGCCCCGCCCGGCCGCGCCGCCCTGAAGGCGGACGCACCCGGCCCGGTGGCGGAGGGCGCCCGGGCGGTCGGCGGCCGCATCGCCATGCCGTGAGGGCGCGGGGCGGCCCCGCCCGCGGCCGCGCGGGGGCCGGTCCCGCGCAAAAAGCCGTTCAACCCGGGGCCCCATCTGCTGTAGACAGGGCCGCGATGCTGGCTGAGAGACTCGCCCGGGCCCCCGCCGACATGGCGGCGCGCGCCGCCCCCCTCCGGCCCCGCCTGCGGCGGGGCCTCGCGTGGATGCGCCGCTCGGGCCTCGACCCGCGGCGCGCCGGCACGGTCGGGCTCGTGGTCTACGCCCTCGGGCTCGGCGCCGGGCTCGGGCTCGCCAGCGCCAACTGGGCCACCCGCGGCCGCTATCCCTTCGGGGGCATCGCGCTCAACGCCTGGACCGCCTGGCCGCGGATCGGCTCGCGCGACGCCGACCCCTACGTGCGGGCGATCCACGCCCGCACCGGCGAGATCCCGATCGCCCTCGGCGAGGGCCTGCTGCTCACCGCGCTCACCGACGATGCGGGCCGCCGCCTCGATCCCTCGTGCCGCTACGCGATCGCCGGCGCCACGCCCCCGGCCCGGGCCTGGACCCTCACGGTCGAGCGCCGGCGGCGGGCCAAGGCCGCCCCGGAGGCGGGCGGGCCCCCGCCCCGCACCGGCTTCACCTCGACCGAGATCCTGCGCGACCGCTCCGGCCGCTTCGCCATCGCGCTGAGCCCGACCGTGCAGCCGGGCAACTGGCTGCCGATGCCGGCGGGCGACGGCTCGATCCGGCTGGTGCTGCGCCTCTACGACACGCCGGTGGCGGCCAGCACCGGCGTGCTGGAGCGCGAGGGCGTGCCGTCGATCACCCGGGAGGGCTGCCCGTGACCCCCGCCGGGCGCTTCCTCCTCGCCACCCTGTGCGGGCTCGTGCTCGCCGGGATCGTCCACGTCGCGGTCGTGCTGGCGATCCCCTACCTGTCGACCAGCGACGCGCTCTCCCGCTCGCGCGCGACCCTCGCCAACGACACCGCCGTGCTGATCCACGCCGCCGAGGTCAGCGGCCCGCCGGAGGCCGCGGAGGGCTGGCTGCCGCCCCAGGACCCGGCGACGGCGGTGGGCGTCTGCGCCTACGACCTCGCGGACGGCCCGGTGCGGATCTCGGCCGAGACCGGCCCGCTGTTCGAGTCGCTCTCGGTGCACGGGCGCGGCGGCGCCTTCTACGCGGTCACCGACCAGGCGGCGCTGCGCGGCAACATCGAGCTCGTGATCATGACCCGGCGCCAGTTCGACGAGGCGCTCGCCAACGCGGACGAGGACGAGCGCAACCGCGACGTCCGCATCGTGGCGCCGAGCCGCGAGGGCTTCGTGGCGGTGCGGGCGCTCGCCGCCCTGCCGAGCCAGCAGGCCCTCGCCAACCAGACCGCCCGCTCGGTCTCCTGCACCATCGACGCGGACGAGTGAGGCCGGCGCCGCCGCGCCGTCAGGGCCTGCGCCGTCAGGCGCCGTCCTCGGCGTCCGTCCCGGCCTCGTCCTCGACGTCGCGGCAGCCCTGCTCGACGCGCCGGAGCAGGTCGAGGAGCACGTCCCGCTCCCCGGGGCCGAGATAGGTTGCGATCCGCTCCTCGTGCGCGGCCTCGCGCCGGTGCAGCTCGGCCATCAGGCCCTCCCCGGCCGCGGTGAGGAAGAGGGCGTGCGAGCGCCGGTCGGCGGGAGCGGGCGCGCGCCGCACGAGGCCGCGGCCCTCCAGCTCGTCGAGCAGCGGCCCGACATTGGTCCGCTTGATGCCGATGATCGCCCCGACCTGGCTCGGCTTGAGGCCCGGGTTCCCCTCGATGACGTTCAGCACGCCGAGCTGGGTCTGGCGCACGCCGAGGTCGGAGAAGATCTGGACGAAGCTGCGGGAGATCGCGACCTGCGTGCGGCGCAGGGAGTAGCCGAGCAGCCCCTCGAGATGGGCCAGGCCGAGATGGGCTGTGTGCAACGCTGACGTGCCTTCTCGCCGGAATCGTGCCGCCACCTGCCCAAGATCGCCGCCCGAGGCAAGCCCCGCCCGAGGCAAGCCCCGCCCGAGGCAAGCCCCGCCGGGCGTCCGGGCGCCGCCTCCCCGCGCGAGGACCCTCGCGCGAGGGTCCCCCCCGCGCGAAGCCTCTTCTCGGCCGGGCCGCCCGCAGGCATCATCGCGGCGGAGCGGCGGCCCGCGCGGCCGCCGGGCAAGGACGGCCGATCGCGCGACCGGACCGCGAGGGTTCACGCCATGCAGGTTCGCTTCTTTGGAACCCGCGGGTCCCTGCCCGTCCCCGGACCGCGCACGATCCGCTACGGCGGCAACACCTCCTGCGTCGCCCTGCGCTCCGACCGCGGCACCCTCGTGGTGCTCGACATGGGCACGGGCGCCTACGCGCTCGGCCAGGAGCTGAGCGCCAGGGGGCACCCGGTGCGCGGCCACGTGCTGATCACCCACACCCACTGGGACCACATCCAGGGCGTGCCGTTCTTCGCCCCCTTCTTCGCCCCGGGCAACGAGTGGGACATCTACGCGCCGCGCGGGCTCGGCGCCTCCCTGCGGGAGACCCTCTCGGGCCAGATGCAGTACAGCTACTTCCCGGTGGCGCTGGAGCAGCTCGGGGCCACGATCCGCTACCACGAGCTCGTCGAGGGCACCCTGACGCTCGGCGAGGACGACGACGTCGCGGTCGAGACCCATTACCTCAACCACCCGGCCCTGACGCTGGGCTACCGCCTGGAGGCCGACGGGGCCACGGTGGTCTACGCCCTCGACCACGAGCCCTACAGCAGCAGCACCGCGGGCGGCGAGGGCGCGCTCGAGGGGCAGGACCGGCGGCACGCCGACTTCCTGCGCGGCGCCGACCTCGTGATCCACGACGCGCAGTACACGGCGGCGGAGTACCCGGCGAAGATCGGCTGGGGCCACAGCCCGGTCGAGTACGCGCTGCGCGTCGCCCGCGAGGCCGGCGCCCGGCGCCTCGCCCTGACGCACCACGACCCGCAGCGGGACGACGACAGCCTCGACGCCCTGGTGGCGCGATACCGCCGGCAGGCGGGGGAGCCGCCGGTGGCGGTGTTCGCGGCCGCGGAGGGGCAGGTGGTCGACCTCTCGGCCGCCCGCCGCGCCGCGCCCGCGGACGGGCGCGCCCGCTCCGCCCGGGAGCCCGTGACGCCGGCCCTCACCGCCCAGGCGGTGGTCCTCGCGGCCTCCGACCCCGCCGAGGCCGCCCGCCTCGCGGCGATCCTGCGCGGCGACGGGATCGGCGTCCACGAGGCCGCCTTCGCGGCGGGGGCGGTCGCCGCCGCCGTGGCGCGCCACCGGCCGGCCCTCGCGGTGCTGGAGACCGGCGAGGCCGGCCGGGCCGGCCTCGCGGCGATCTGCGGCGCCGTGCGCTCCCTCGGCCCCCTGGGGCGCGACCTGCCCATCGTGCTGGCGACGCCGTGCGCGGACCGGTGCGGCGACGAGGCGCTCGGGATCAGCGACCGGCTGGTGGCGCCCTACACGGCGAGCTACGCCCGCACCCGCTTCCGCGCCTGGCTGATGCGCACCGCCTGCCGCTGGGTGCGGGCCGAGACCCCGGTCCTCGAGAGCGAGCGCCTCGCCGCCCTCGACGGCCTGAACCTCCTCGACACCGCGCCCGAGGCGCGCTTCGACCGCCTCGTCACCCTGGCGGCGCACGTGCTGGCGGTGCCCTACGTCGCCCTGTCCCTCGTCGGGGAGGACCGGCAGTGGTTCAAGGCCGCGCACGGCTTCGCCTTCCGGGAGACACCCCGCGACGTCTCGCTGTGCGCCCACGCGGTGGCGGCCTCCGAGGCGAGCGGCCGGGCGGTGCCGCTCATCGTGCCCGACACGCTGCTCGATGCCCGCTTCGCCGACAACCCGGCCGTGACCGGTCCGCCGTCCCTGCGCTTCTACGCCGGCCAGCCCCTGGTGCTGCGCGACGGCCGCTGCATCGGGACGCTCTGCGTCGCCGACACCCGCCCGCGCACCCTCGACGAGGAGGCGGCGACCCACCTGCGCTGGCTGGCGGACCTCGCGCTGCGCGAGATCGAGCCGGAGCCGCGCGGCGCCCCCGCGCCGGAGCCGCGCGGCGCCCCCGCGCCGGGGCCGTGACGCGCCCCGGAGCCGTGGCCGCGCGGCGCCCCGGCCTCAGAGCCGCGTCACCACGACCTCGAGGTACTCGCCCGGCACCACCATGGACGCGTCGCCCGAGCGGTTGAACCGGCCGACCAGGTCGAGGAGATCCTGGGCGAGGGCCGCCTGGCGCTCCGGCTCGAGGGCCGCGAAGGCCTTGAGCACCGGCCCGTAGCAGGTCCGGAACACCGCGAGCCAGTGGGCGGGGGAGCGGTACCGGAAGACGTAGTGGCGCGGCACCGCCGCGATCGCGTGCGGCCCGAACAGGGCGTTCAGGCGCTCCGGCGTGCCCCACAGGGCCGGCGACCCGACTCCGGCGGGCGGCGGGACGTGCGCGCCGATGGTCCTGAAGAGCTGCCCGACGAACCCCTCCGGCGTCCAGTTGGCGAGGCCGATCCGGCCGCCGCGCCGGCAGACGCGCAGCAGCTCGGCCGCCGCCCGCTCCGGGTCGGGGGTGAACATCACCCCGAAGGTGGACACGACGACGTCGAAGCTCGCCTCGGGAAACGGCAGCGCCTCGGCATCGGCCTCCCGGCAGGTGATCGCGAGGCCGTCCGCCTCGGCGCGGGCTTGGGCGCGCGCGAGCAGGGCCGGCACGTAGTCGCTCGCCACCACCTCGCACCAGCGCCGCGCCGCCGCGAGCGAGGCGTTGCCGTTGCCGGCCGCGACGTCGAGCACCCTCTGGTGCGAGCGCAGGTCGAGGGTCTCGCACAGGGTCTCGCCGACGATCTGCAGCGTGCTGCCGACCACCGCGTAGTCGCCGGACGACCACGTGCCCCTCTGGCGGGCCTTGAGGGCGTCGAGGTCGGGCCGGGCGGCCGGGAGGCTTTGACTCGTCGGGGCGGCGTCGGGCACCATGGCGGTCCTCCGTTCGGGCGGCGGTCGGGCAGGACCGCGGGACGCCCGTGCGATGCGGCGGTCGGATCCGGCGCGCGCCGTGACCGTCGCCCGGACGAGTAGCGGCCGCACGTGGAGGCGAGCGTGGGACGCGGCGTGGAAGTGCCCGTGGAATCGCCCGGGCCGGCATTCCCGCGGGACCTCCCCCCGGTCGAGCTCCGCATGCTCGGCCCGCTCCGCCTGTGCCGGCACGGCGCCCCCCGGGAGCTGCCGGCCTCGCGGAAGGTGCGGGGCCTCCTCGCCTACCTGGCCCTGGCGCCGCGCCCCGTCCCGCGCGGCCAGCTCTGCGCGCTGCTGTGGGACGTCCCCGACGATCCGCGGGGCGAACTGCGCTGGTGCCTGAGCAAGATCCGGCGCCTCGTCGACGAGCCCGGCGCGGCCCGGGTCGTGACCGCGGCGGACACCGTGGCCCTCGACCTGTCGGGCTGCGCGGTCGACGCCGGCAGGGTCGCGCTGGCGGCCCGGCGGGGCGTCGCCGCGCTCGCCACGGCGGAGCTTCGGGCGCTCGCCGGGGCCTTCGCCGGAGAGGTCCTGGAGGACCTCGCGATCGACCGCAGCCCCGCCTTCACGGCCTGGCTCACCGCGCAGCGCCGGCGCTTCCGCGCCTGCCGCGCCGCCCTGCTGGAGGAGCTGGTCGGGCGGGTCCCGGACGACGAGCGGCTCGGGCTCCTCGAGCCGTGGCTCGCCCTCGCGCCCCTCGACCCCCGCGTCCACGCCCTGCTGCTCGCGGCGCTCGCCCGGCAGGGCCTCGCCCGCGAGGGCGAGGAGCACCTGGCGGCGGCGGTCCGGCTGTTCGAGGCCGAGGGGCTCGACGCCGCCCCGCTCGACGCCGCGTGGCGGGCGGCCCGGGATCGGCGGGAGGGCGCGCCCCCCGCGCGCGCCGCCGCCCCGGAGGCCGGCCGGGACGATGCCGGGCCCCCGGCGCCGCGCCGGGCCTCGGTCGCGGTGATGCCCTTCGCGGACGCCGCGGCCGTGATCGGCTCCCGCGGCGGGACCGCCCACGCGCTCGCCCACGACGTGATCACGCGCCTCGCCAAGCTCCGGACGTTGCTCGTGATCGCGCAAGGCACGGTCTTCGCCCTCGACGCGCGGCGGGTCGGGCCCGAGGAGGCCGGCCGGATGCTGAACGTCGACTACGTCGTCGGCGGCTCGGTGCGGCGGCACGGGGCCCGCCTCGCCGTCGCGGTCGAGCTCGTCGAGGCGCGGACCGCCCGGATCGTCTGGGCCGAGGTCTTCGACGGCGGGCTCGACGCCACCCTCGAGGTCCTCGACGCGATCGGCGACGGGATCGTCGCCTCCGTGGCCGGGGAGATCGAGGCCTGCGAGCGCAACCGCGCGATCCTGCGGCCGCCCCACTCGCTCGACGCCTGGGAGGCGCATCACCGCGGCCTCTGGCACATGTACCGCTTCAACCGCCCCGACAACGGCCTGGCCCGGCACTTCCTCGAGGTGGCGGTGGGCCGCGACCCGACCTTCGCGCGGGCGCACGCGGCCCTGTCCTTCACGCATTTCCAGGACGCGTTCCAGGGCTGGGCGCCGCGGGAGCGGGCGGCCGACCTCGCCTTCGCGGCGGCCGGGCAGAGCCTGATGGCGGACGACCGGGATCCCGCCGCGCACTGGGCCATGGGCCGCGCCCTCTGGCTGCGGGGCCGCCACGCGCAATCCCTGGTCGAGCTCGACCAGGCCGTGGCCCTGAGCCCCAACTTCGCCCAGGGCCACTACGCCCTCGCCTTCGTCCACTCGCAGACCGGCGACCCGGAGGCCGCCATCGCGTCCTCCGACCACTCGCGCCGCCTGAGCCCGTTCGACCCGCTGCTGTTCGGCATGCTGGGCGCCCGCGCCATGGCGCTGGTGCGCCTCGGGCGCTTCGAGGAGGCCGCCGAGTGGGGCATGAGGGCGGCGGCGCGCCCGAACGCCCACGCGCACATCCAGGCCATCGCGGCCCTGTCCCTCGCGCTCGCCGGCCGCCTCGACGAGGCGCGCGCCCACCTCGCGGTCCTGCGCCGGGACGCGCCGCACTACCGCGCCGCGGATTTCCTCGCCGCGATGCAGTTCGCGCCCGAGGGCGTCCGGCTGTTCCGCGACGGGGCGGAGCGCATCGGGATGGGCTGAGCGGGGGCCCGGGGCGTCGGCCCCCGGGCGGGGCCGCCTCAGGCCGGATCGAAGGGGCCGAGATAGTCCCGCTTGCCGATCGCGACGCCGGCCTGCCGCAGGATGTCGTAGGCCGTGGCGACGTGGAAGAAGAAGTTCGGCAGCGCGAAGCCGAGGAGGTAGGCGTCGCCCCGGAAGACCTGCTCGGCCCCGCCGGCCCTCAGGACCACGCTCCGGGCCTCGCTGCCCGCGAGGTGCTCCGGCCCGATGCCCTCGAGGAATGCCAGCGTCCGGGCGATCCGCGCCTGCAGCTCGTCGAAGGTCCGCTCCTCGTCGGGGAAGGACGGAGCCTCGATCCCGCTGAGCCGCGCGGCGGCGAGCTTCGCCGAGTCGCTGGCGCGCTGGACCTGCCCGGCGAGGGGCAGCATGTCGGGCGCCAGGCGGGCCCCGACCAGGTCAGCGGGGTCGAGCCCCTGCGCGGCCGCGTGGTCCTCGCCCTTGCGCAGCAGGGTCGCGAGCACGCGCAGGCCCCGCGACAGGACCGGGACGCAGGCTTGGTGCATCGAGAGGGTCATCGGGTCTCGTTCCTCGGCAGCATTCTTCACGGGTGCGGGCGGCCCCCCGGGGGCTTCCCGGCGGGGGGCTTCCCGGCCCGGGAACCTTCCGGGCGCCGCGCGAGGCCTTCAGAAGGTCTCGACCCAGGGCCGCAGCTCGACCTCCATCGACCAGGCGTCCCGGGGCTGGCGCAGGACCTCGACGTAGGCCCGGGCGACGCCCTCCGGCGTGAGGGTGCTGTCGGGCCGGTCGGCCGGGTCGGGCCGGCGCGCGCTGCGCACCCCGCCGTCGACGACGAAGTGGGCGACGTGGATGCCCTTCGGGCCGAGCTCACGGGCCGCGCTCTGCGCCAGTCCCCGCAGGGCGAACTTGCCCATCGCGAAGGCGGCCGAGTGGGCAAATCCCTTGATGCCCGCGGTGGCGCCGGTGAGCAGGATCGCCCCGTGCCCGCGCGGCACCATGCGGCGCGCCGCCTGCCGGGCGACCAGGAAGCCCCCGTAGGCCGTGACGGCGAGGGCCTGCCGGACCGCCTCCGGGTCGAGCTCCGCGAGGGGGCCGTGGGCCCGGGCGCTGGCGTTGTAGACCACCGCGTCGGGCTCGCCGAGGCGGTCGTCGGCCTCCCGGAAGAGGGCCGCGACGGCGGCCGGGTCCGACGCGTCGGCCGCGAAGGCGAGCGCGCCGGTCTCCTCGGCGAGGGGGGCGAGCTTGCCGGCGTCGCGGGCGGCGAGGCCGACCCGCACGCCCTCGGCGGCGAGGGCCCGGGCCAGGGCGGCGCTGATGCCGGCGCCGGCGCCGACGATGAGGGCGGTGCGGTAGGGCAGGGTCATGGCGGCTCTCCGCGTCAGCGGGCGGGGTGGTCGAAGACCAGGCAGGTCGTGCTCGCGGTGGCGCAGAGGCGGCCGGCCGCATCGGTCAGGCTCGCCTCGGCGACCGCCTGCCGGCGCCCGGCATGGATGATGCGCCCGACGGCCGTCACCGTCCCGGACGCCTCCGTGACCGCCCGCAGGTAGTTCACCTTGATCTCGAGGGTGGTGTAGCCCCGGCCGGCCGGCAGGGTGGAGTGCACGGCGCAGCCCATGACGCTGTCCAGGAGGGTGGCGAGCACGCCGCCGTGCACCGTGCCGATCGGGTTGTAGAGGTGCTCCCCGGCCGGCAGCCGCATCGTCACGCAGCCCGTCTCCGCCGCCGCGAGCGCGATGCCGAGGAGGCTGACGATCGGGGGCGGCGGCACCTCGCCGGCGACCAGCGCCCGCAGGAACGCGAGGCCGTCCCGGCCCTGCGCCGCCGCCGCGATGGCGCGCGGATCGGACCAGGTGACGCTCCGGTGGCGGGACCGCTCGGCCTCGGCCCGGTCCGCGTGTGCTGACGCCGCTGTCATCCCGCCCCTCCGGCCACTTCAATCATGACAGCAATCATGATATGCCAGTCATGATCGCGATCCTGTATGATGTCAACGGGGGCGGGCGGAGGTGCCGGATGAAGGTCACGCGCGAGCAGTTCCTGGAGAACCGGCGCCGCATCCTCGAGGCCGCCGGGCGCCTGTTCCGCGAGAGGGGCTTCTCCGCCGTGACGGTGTCCGAGGTGATGGAGGCGGCCGGGCTGACGCACGGGGGCTTCTACGGCCACTTCGCCTCGAAGGAGGACCTCGCCGCCCAGGCCTGCGCCCACAGCCTGACCCCGGGCGCTGCGCCGGTCCCGCGGACGGCCTCCCTGGCGCGCTTCGTCGACGCCTACCTGTCGCCGGCGCACCGGGACCACCCGGGCGCGGGCTGCGCGCTCGCGGCCCTCGGGGGCGAGATCGGGCGGCAGCCGGAGGCGGTGCGGCGCGCCTTCACGGAGGGGCTCGAGGCCCGCGTCGCGCGCCTCGCAGAGACGGCCGCGCAGGCCGCCGGGAGCGCGCCGGGCGGGGGCCGCCCGGAAGCGCTCGCCACCCTGTCGGGCCTCGTCGGCGCGCTGGTCCTGGCGCGCGCCGTCGACGATCCGGCCCTCTCCGACGAGATCCTGGGCGCCGCCCGGGCCGCCTTCGGGGGCCGGCCGGAGGCCGACGCCCCGGCCTGACCCGCCCGGCCGCCAGAATCCGGCAGGGCTTTGGTAACCCTGATCGGGCCATCCTCGGGAGCGTCCTTGCCCGAGGCCGGTGATGGTGTTGCGTGTTGCGTTCCCGTTCGCCCGGCCCCGGCCGGGCCTCCCGCCGGTCGCGGCGCTCGCGTGGCTGATCGGGGCCGGCGCGGCCGCGGCCGCGGCCGATCCCGGTCCGCCCGTGCCGCCCGCCCTGGTGCCCCAGCCCGCCGCGGCGAGCCAGGAGGCGCCGCGGGAGCCGGTCCGGGACGCCGCCAAGCCGGCCGACGGCCTTCCCCCGGCGCCGGTCCCCCTCCCGGTGGGCCCGGTCCAGCCGATGGCGCCGCCGCAGAGGAAGGTCTCCCGGGAGCTGCCGCCGCTGGTGCTGGCGCGGGTCTCCCAGGACGCGACCCCGACCCTGACGCCCGCGACCTTCCTCGACACCCTCCGGGCGGCCGAGCGCTACCAGGCGATCGTCGAGGCGGGGGGGTGGCCCGCGCTGCCGGCCGACCTGACCCTGAAGCCCGGCGAGCGCGGCCTGGCGGTGCCGGCCCTGCGCCGGCACCTCGTCCTGACCGAGGACCTCGCGCCGGGCGGCCTGGAGGGCGACCTGGCGGATCCCGGCCTCGTCGCGGCGGTGCGGCGGTTCCAGGCCCGCCACGGCCTGCCGGAGACCGGCCTCGTCGGCCGCCAGACCGTGGCGGCCCTCAACGTCCCGGCGGCGACCCGCCAGCGCCAGCTCGCCGCGTCGGCGCACCGCCTGATGGGGTCGAGCTTCGCCTTCGGCGACCGCTACGTGGTGGTCAACATCCCGTCCGCCACCGTCGAGGCGGTGGAGCGCGGGGCCGTCGCGCGCCGCTACGTCGCCGTGGTGGGCAAGCCCGACCGGGCCTCGCCCTCCGTCGAGACCAGGGTCACCAACATCAACTTCAACCCGACCTGGACCGTGCCGGTGTCCCTGATCAAGAAGGACATCATCCCGCACATGCGCAAGGATCCGGGCTATCTCGCCAAGATGCACATCCGGATGCTCGACGGGCAGGGGGCCGAGGTGCAGCCGACCGCGATCGACTGGTCGACCGAGCGGGCGGTGAACTACACCCTGCGGCAGGACCCGGGCTTCGACAATTCCCTCGGCCAGGTGCGGATCGACATGCCGAACCGGCACGCGGTCTACATGCACGACACGCCCTCGAAGAACCTCTTCACCCGCGACGTCCGCTTCCACTCCTCGGGCTGCGTGCGCGTGGCCGACGTCAAGGCGCTGGCGGCCTGGCTCCTCGACGGCACGCCGGGGCCGAGCGGCCCGGGCACGGTCTGGGGACCGATCGAGATCGAGACCGGCATCGCCACGGGCGAGCGCCGCGACATCAAGCTGGCCAGGCCCGTGCCGGTGACCTTCGTGTACCTCACGGGCTACGCCACGCCGGACGGCCGGGCGCATTTCCGCGACGACGTCTACGGGCTCGACAGCGGGCCCGCCAAGGCCGCCCCCGAGGTCGCCGCCACGGGCTCCCTGGCGGGCCCCGCCCCGAGGGCCGCCTCGCCGCCGCGGCCCGCCCCGGCGCCGCGGCCCGAGGCCGGCCCGGCGAAGG